>JBGPWS010000307.1:0-5480 GCA_041492345.1 Pyrinomonadaceae bacterium
ACTACGCTTACGTCGAATATTTTCCGCGCGGCATGTTTCAGTTTACGCCGGACGCGAACTTGGGCCGCGAACAACAAATCTTTCAAATCTGGATTCGGCCGGTTGAGCCGGCGAACGGGCAATTCGCTTTGCGCGCCGCGCTGTATGAATACGACAAACTCGTAAGTGAGGGTATGTCGCAGGAAGCCTTCGAATCGACGCGCGAGTTTTTGTCGAAGTACGTCAATGTGCTGACGGCGACGCAGGACGCACAGCTCGGTTACGCCCTGGATAGTCGTTACTATCAGATCGCGGACTTTCCTACTTACATGCGCGAGCAACTGGCGAAGCTCACTCTTGATGACGTCAACCGCGCCATCAAGCAGTATCTGAAATCCGACGCCATGCGCATCGCCATCGTGACCAAAGACGCTGAAGGCTTGCGGGATGCAATTCTCAGTAACAAGACATCACCGATTACTTACAACGCCCCAAAACCGAAAGAGATCACGGACGAAGACAAGATTATTGAAGCTTACAAGATCATCGTGAAGCCTGCGGACGTGACTATCGTGCCGGTCGAAAAGGTGTTTCAGTAGGGACGGCAAGTTTCTGCTCTCGCAGGGCACGAGTGTGCTTGAGAGTGGGAGGTCGTACGACTTGGAAAGACTTACCACCTTCTTAACGAAGTCGCCGTCGCGATGAAGGAGTCCCAGCCACCGAGTGTCTAGTTACAGTTGGTTTCCGCTTTGGCTTTTCCGTCCTTGATCTTCGCGAGACATTCGTTAGCGCACGTCACCGTTACGTAATCCATCAACTTCTTGTCTTTGAAAATCGCTTCTTCCTTCGAAGGGCGACCGGACGCCTTCCCTGCCGGCGAATCCAACCAAACGCCGTACATTGCCTCGTATCCGGGATCGGCTTCGCGGCAGTACTTGTTGCAGGCGTTGCGCGTAGCTTTCTCTGTTGACGAGTCCTCGCCGGTAAAAGTCCGGGCCTCATAAGTCAGCGTCGTAGTGCATTTTTGAGCAGAGCCGGAACTGCAAGCCAAGCCTGCAGCTAAGAGGACTAGCAAAGCCAAGGGAAATCCGCCATTGGTTTGGGGGTTAGAGTCAGACGGCATGTTCTCCTCCGTTTGATTAAAGGAATGAATCCGCGCGAGGAGGCGGAGCCTCCTAAACTCAACTCGCTTGCCCGGTGAGGCAAGCCTCACCGCACTGGCGCGGCGGCAAAGCCGCAGCGGGCGTTGCCCCAGGCTTTTACATTGCGCGCCCCAGGCGCCTACTCTCCACCACCGGCAGGCAGTGGAACTTTCTTCTCGACAGGCTTAACCGTTTGGGATCTTTCAGGGACGGGTACTGGTTGCGACTCGTCCGCGGTTTGATCCTCCACAACCGGAACCTCGCCGCGACCAGCCAGCGCCGACTTACGAAAGACACCGGTGACAGGAGCAGTCAATCTCGCCGCAGCCCCGGCCCACCGCCGCCAGCGCGCCGTTGAACTCAAATCATCGAGCAGCGAATACGCCACCGGGGTAGCAATCAAAGTCAATAGCAACGACAGAGACTGTCCGCCGATGACTACGATGGCGATCGAGCGGCGCTCTTCCGCGCCCGGACCGGTGCCCAGAGCCAGCGGCGTCATGCCGGCAATCAACGCCAGGGTCGTCATCAGGATCGGTCGCAGGCGATCCCGATTACCTTGCATAATCGCCGCCGAGCGTTCCATGCCCATTGCGCGCAACTTGTTCATGTGATCGATCTGGAGAATGGAATTCTTCTTGACGACCCCAAACAGCACCAGCAGCCCGAGCGCTGAATACAAATTCAGCGTATCGCTGGTGATCCATAACGAGAGCAGGCCGAACGGCATGGACAGAGGCAGGCTCAGCAGGATCGTGACGGGATGGATCGTGCTCTCAAACTGCGAGGCCAGGATCATGTACATGAAGATGATCGAAAGAAGAAAAGCCCAGATGAACTCAGTGAACGTTCTTTCCAGCTCGCGTGCTCTGCCGGACACAGTCGTCTGGTACGCTACGGGTAGATTCATTTGGGCGACGGCGCCGCGCAAAGCCTGGATACGATCCGCCAGCGCAAAACCCGGGGCCACGGTGGCGCGCAGCGATACCTGTCTCTCTCGATCCAGACGGTCGACGCGCGACGGACTGGTTTCGCGCGTGATTTTGACGAGGTTATCGAGGCGCACGAGCCCACCACGCGACGACGGTACATACAAGCGCTGAATCGTGGCCGCATCACCGCGATCACGATCGGTCAGCCGCAGTTGAACGTCATAGTCTTCATTAACCGATTCGTCGCGAAAGCGCGAGGCCTGTTCCTCTCCGCCCACCATCAGGCGCAGGCTGGAGGAAATGTCGGACGTGTCCACCCCGAGATCCGCTGCCCGTGCGCGGTCAATCTTGACCCGTAATTCAGGCTTGTTAAGTTTCAGCGAAGTGTCGATGTCAACTATGCCGCCGAGCTTCTCCGCGCGTTTGCCCAGATCTTCCGCGTACTGAGACAGTGCGACCAACTCCGGCCCGCGGAAGGCAAAGTCGATATCTGAGCGTCCGCCCGCGCCAAAATTGAAGGACTGCGCGTTACGCACACCAGCGCGCATCGGAGCAAACTTCTGCAGGCGACGGCGCACCTCGGTCATCACGTCCTGCTGGGTATAGTTGCCACGAAACGCCTGCAAAGGTGTTCCCTTCTTCAACTCAGTCCAGAAACGTCCAAACGAAAGCGTCCGCTCCTCGTGCGGCGCGATGCGCACGTACGCGCCGCACTGGTTCAACCCGCCGATAAACGAACCGCCGGCGTTCGAAAGCACCATCCGGACGCCCGGCGTCGAAAGAATCTGCTTTTCCATCTCCTGCACGGCCTGGCTCATGACTTCGAGGTTCGTACCTTCGGGAGCGTTTAGGTTGACCTCAAACTCCGCCTCGTCCACGTTCGTGGGAATGAACTCCTGCTTGACGGCTCGATAAAGCGGAACGCTGGAACAAATCACAATTAACGCCAGCGCGGAAATCACCAGACGATGGCGCATCGCTAACGTCAGCACTCTGGTGTAGAAGCTGTCGATCCAGTGGTAGAAACCGCGACGAGACGCCGGCTGCGCGTGCCCGCCTTTCGCGTCAGCCACACGGATCAGGCGCGAACTCATCATCGGTGTCAGAGTGAAAGAAACCAGCAAGCTGACCATGATGGCCACCGCAGCCGTAATACCAAATTGATAAAGGAACCTGCCCGAGATCGACGACATGAATGAAACCGGCAGGAAGATAACGACCAGCGAGAGGGTGGTGGCGAGCACGGCCAGGCCGATGTCCCTGGTGGCTTCTTTGGCCGCTTCTTTTGGCTCCATTCGCTTCTCTTCAATGAAGCGAAAGATATTCTCAAGCACTACGATGGCGTCGTCGATCACCACGCCGACCATTAACACCAGCGCCAGCATCGTGACGCTGTTCATCGTAAAGTTGAGCGCGCGCATCATCCCGAACGTCGAGATCAACGAACACGGAATCGCGACGGCGGCAATCAGTGTCGAGCGCCACGAGCGCATAAACACCAGCACGACCAAACTGGCGAGAATGCTGCCCAGGATTAGGTGCTTTTGAATTTCGTGCAGGGCCGCTTCGATATAGCGCGACTGGTCGCGGATGACTTCCAGCTTCACATCGCCGGGCAACTGAGACGCGACGCGCGGCAGTTCTTTCTTGAGTCCGTTGATGACTTCAATGGTGTTTGCGCCCGACTGGCGCCGGATCTCGAGTGTGACCGTCGGCACTCCATTGAGCCGCGCGAGCGATCGTTGTTCCTTCGTGCCGTCCTCTACCCGACCCACGTCGCGCAAGCGCACCGGCGCGCCGTTAATGTTGGCGATGACCAGGTCTTCGAACGCGCGCGGATCCGTGAAGCGACCGAGCGTGCGCAGCACCAACTCTTCGCGGCCCGTATTGACGTTGCCGCCCGGAACGTCAGCGTTTTGTCGCTGCAGTGCTTGTTGAATTGAAGCGATGGGAAGCTGGTAGGCAGCCAGTCGCTGAGAGTCGATCCAAATGTTGATGGCGCGCTGCAACCCGCCGACGACGCGGACTTCACCGACGCCGCCCACCCGTTCGAGTTGCACCCGCGCCACCTTGTCTCCCAGTTCGGTCAACTCGCGGAGTGATCGATCGCCGGAAAGCGCAATGGTCAGGACCGGGGTGCTGTCGTTATCAAACTTCTGGACGATTGGAGGCGTCGCGTCTTCGGGCAATCTTCGGCCCAGCGTGCTGACGCGATCTCGCACGTCCTGCGCCGCCGATTCCAAATCGCGATTTAATTTGAAGGTCGCTATGACAACCGAGGTTCCCTGGCTGGATATCGAGCGCAGCTCGTCGATGCCATCGACCGTGTTGACGACCTCTTCGATTTGCTGAGTTACGAGCGACTCGACTTCTTCCGCTGAGGCGCCGGGAAGGCCCGTGCGGATGCTGACAGTGGGGAGGTCAACTGAAGGAAAGCGATCCACGCCCAGCTTGAAATAGCTGGCCGCGCCCACCACCACCAGCGACAGGATGATCATCGCGGCGAATACGGGACGCTGGATACAGATTTCAGCTAGTTTCTGCACGTTAGATTTTGGATTTTTGAGTTTTGAGTTTTGATTTAGCCGCGACCAACGATCGACCTGCAGACTTGCGCGAGCTTGTCATTATCGCGACGATTTCATCGGCCTCGGTCCACAAAGGCTCGACCAGGCCTTCATCAATTCACCTTCTATGATTAGTTCCAACCAAAGTGCGCTTTCGTCAGCTTCCTCCTCAACGACACCTAACCGGGAAATAAATTCAGCCTTTGAGCGAGCGCGGCAAGCTGCTCGATAGTTGGCTGCAACTGAGCTTCCAGACCGCGCCAATTGGCCGCCGATTGTTCTTCCCGCAATAGTCCTAGGAAGCGCCGCGACAAGTTTCAGAATGCGAAGCGCGAATTGCTTGGTCCGCTTTTCAGATCGTCTTCGGTCATTCACTCAAACAGCCGGTTTTCAAATCGCAAATCAAAAATCCAAAATCTAAAATTCAATGACCGCCTGTCCGGACTGCAGATTTCCCGGATTGACTATTACGGCGTCACCCACGTTGACGCCCGATAATATTTCAACCCAGTCCTGGCCGCGGCGGCCGGTAGTCACAGGCTTCTCCTGCGCCTTTCCGTTCTGCACCAGAATGACTTTCTCAATGCCGGCGAACGTGACAATTGCGTTTGCCGGCACCGTCACGGCCATGCTCGAGCCATCTGTCACAATCTCTGCCCGCACGAACGAGCCCGGCCGCAATCTTCCGTCATTGGCCACGTCGGCTTCCACCGCCAGCACGCGACTCTGTTGCGAGATGGTCGGGCTGACGCGTTTGATAGTTCCGGTATAGGAAGAAACATCGCCTTCAACGATGACGCGAACGCTTTGCCCGATGCGAACCTTGCGTGACTCACGCTCCGGCACTTCTGCGCGCAGTC
>JBGPWS010000191.1:0-8909 GCA_041492345.1 Pyrinomonadaceae bacterium
GATATCCTGATCGATGACGATTCGACGAACTCTTGTGAATGGGTGAATCCCAAATTCTTCAAAACGCCATCCACCTTCCGCAAATGGCTCGAAGCTCATCATGCCACTTCGAAAGAGTTGTGGGTTGGCTTCTACAAGAAAAGCTCAGGCAAGCCGAGCATTACCTGGCCAGAGTCGGTCGATGAAGCTCTCTGCTTTGGCTGGATCGACGGGATCCGCAAGAGCGTCGATGCAGAGAGCTACATGATTCGCTTCACGCCGCGGAAGTCAAGCAGTGTTTGGAGCGCGGTGAATATCAGGAACGTCGAGAAGCTTGTCAAAGAGAATCAAATGCGGCCGGCGGGTTTGAAAGCGTTCGAGGCGCGGAAAGAAAACCGATCCGGCATCTATTCGTACGAACAACGCAGCGCCGAGCTGGTCGAACCGTATCTGGGCAAGCTGAAACGACACAAGGCTGCGTGGGAGTTCTTTCAAGCTCAGCCGGCCGGGTACCGCAAGCAAATGAACTGGTGGGTCGTCAGCGCGAAGCAAGAAGAGACGCGACTAAAGCGACTGGCCAGGTTGATCGAAGAGTCGGTAGCTGGACGGCGCCTCTGATCAATATGGGCTATCGCGCAGGGTGATTCTTCACCCCGTTAGGGTGAGATGTTTATAGAACTCGACGCCTCACTTCACTGCGAAGCTCCTTTAGGAGCGAAACGTGTCTGGATCGCTTAGCCGTTTCGCTCCTAAAGGAGCTCATGTTGATTTCAGGAGGGGCGTGCTATAAACATGTCGCTCCTTGTATCTACGGAGCGAAAACCGGCAGGACATTTCGCGCGTGCGGAGCGAAGATTAATCATGCGAAAAGTAACCCTCGGCCTTGCCAACAGTCTCGATAACTACATCGCCCGCAAGGACGGCGGGTCGGATTGGCTTCATTGGAGCGACGAAGTCGCCGAGATCAGTTCGAAGTTTTTGAAGACCGTCGACACGATTCTGATCGGGCGGAAGACTTACGAGGTCATGCTCGGTTTCGGTCAGACTTCTTATCCGGGCGCGAAGAATTATGTTTTCTCGCGATCGAAGAAGCAGAGCTCGGCGCTGAAAAAGGGCCTGGCGAGCAAGAAGAAGCTCGACAAAAACGTCGAGATTGTCACCGAAGATGCCGCGAAGTTCGTCCGTGAACTGAAGAGTAAGAAAGGCAAAGGAATCTGCCTGTTCGGCGGCGGAGAGTTGGCCAAGAGTTTGTTTGAAGCTGACCTGATCGACGAAGTTGCGCTGAACATTCACCCCGTGCTGCTTGGTTCTGGTATTCCTCTCTTTCACGAGATGAAGAAGCAGATCGATCTCGAGTTCCTCGATTGCAAAATCCTCAAAGGCGGCTACCTGGTAGTTACCTATCGCGTGAAGCGTTGAGTTTTGGCTCTTCACTTGCGGGTCTCGGAGTGATCAAAACAATTCCATAGACGCATTCACAGAAATGATCCGGGAGGATCGCTTTCCACGGCCGCCAAATCCGGCGGCCCTTTCTTTTGCCCGCCGTTCCTTTGTGGTTTAGACATCGCAGTTTTTACGGAACGATTGTCGCCGGCCTGTCGTATATTGACGCGAGCGCAGAAAGACCTGCAAAGCAGCGAGAACGAAAGGTATCGGGTAGAGAAATGAAAGAAGCAACGGATGTTTTGAAGATCGTTGGCATTGTCCTGCTGGCGCTGTTTGTGCTGGCTGTGGGTGTGCCCCTGGTTTTGACAGCGGCCGGCGTCGCGCTCGGCGTTCTGGGAATACTGGTAGCGCTGGCGATAGCGCTTATTAAGATCGCTATCGTGGTAGCAATAATTTACTTGATCGTCGTGGGGATTCGGGCCGTGCTGCGTTGATTGCGCAAGCTAAACATTAAACCTGAAATTCACTACATCGCCTTCCTGCATGATGTAGTCCTTGCCTTCCAAACGCATCAGTCCCTGTTCTTTGGCCGCAGCGTATGACCCGGCGCGCATCAGCGCGTCGTAGCCGACGATCTCGGCGCGGATAAAACCGCGCGCGATGTCGGAATGAATCGCACCCGCGGCATCCTGCGCGCGCGATCCCTGAGGGATAGTCCAGGCGCGCGCTTCCTTTTCACCCGCAGTCAAAAAAGACATCAGACCCAACACGCGATAAGCACTCTTGATCAATTGATCGACGCCACTGCTTTTGACGCCGAGCGACTCAAGATACTCGAGTCGCTCCGACGGCGAAAGATCAACCAGGTCGGCTTCGAGCTGGGCGCAAATCACCACAAACTCGGCGCCTTCACTCGCCGCGATCTCGCGGACCGTTTTTACGTGTTCGTTTTCGTCGGGCGCACCGAGCGTCGCCTCGTTAACGTTCGCCGCATAGATCGTCGGCTTCATCGTTAGCAGGAAATAGTTTCTGGCGATGGCCCGCTCGTCGTCGGTGAGCGACACGCTGCGTGCCGCCTTGAACTCTTCCAGTGCAGGTTGCAGTTTGTCCAAAACTTCCAGCTCAGCTTTCGCCGTCTTGTCACCGCTCTTCGCAGTTTTCTGCCCGCGCTCCCGGCGACGCTCGACCGTGGACAAATCCGCGAGCGCGAGTTCGATCTGAATAGTCTCAATGTCCCGGCGCGGATTGATCGAACCCTCAACATGCACGACTGATTCATCTTCGAAGCAGCGCACGACGTGGATCATCGTGTCGGTTTCACGGATGGCGTGCAGGAATTGGTTGCCCATGCCTTCGCCCTGTGACGAACCGCGCACCAGTCCGGCGATGTCCACGAACTCCACGCTGGCCGGAACGATGACTTCCGTTTTCACCAGCTTGGCGAGCGGCGCCAGCCGTTCATCGGGAACGGCCACCACGCCAATGTTTGGCTTGCTGGTAGAGAATGCGTAATTGGCGATTAGCGCGGACGATTGCGCCGTCACTGCGTTGAAAAGCGTCGTTTTGCCGACGTTAGGTAAACCGACCATTCCTGCGCGAAGCATAGCTGTGAGCAATTCCTCCTCAATGCGAAACGAACACTTCTACACTGCCGTTGGACGTAACGCAAGCGGCCGGTTGGTTTAGAGTACCAACTTTAGTTGGGTTCTCTCTCTACCAACAAGAACCCGACTGAAGTCGGCACTCTGAACACGTGTATCGACAAGAAGTCGACTGAAGTCGGTACTCTGAAACAGGCCGTCGAAAATAAGAACCGGCTGAGAGAACCTCTCTCGGCCGGCTTTCATCCTGGAATCGCTTGCGCGTGACCCGAGTCAACGCGTGAAAGATCAATGCTCGATCTTCTGCATCGTAATGGTGGTTGTCGGGGAGCTTCCCGCGTTGCGATTGTAAGAAACCCAATAGCCGGCTTTCGGATAGCGCATCATTTTGTAGACAGAGCCGTCCGCCTTCGTTTCCGCTTCGGTACCCAGCACGTCCTTGGCCGAGGGAATGGCAGTGGCGCCGCTCATGAAATCGATCGAGATCGCCAACACCGCGCCGGCTTTGTCATAGAAAACCTGGACGGCTTGCGTATCGTTGAAAACGTAGAAGTCCTGCTCGTCGCTCTTGTCGCGCGGGCTTCCCAGCTTTTTCCGCGCCTCGTCGGCAGTCATTCCAATCCGCACGCCTTTGAAGTCACTGAATGCGGGTCGACTTTCCGGCTCGTCAGGTGATGTTCTAGTGCGCTGTGCGCGCGACGTGAGTGGCACAAACACGATGAATGTCAGCGTGCCGACGAGAAGCAAAGCTAATCTGCTGGTTCGACCTTGAAAGAGTCTGGGGAAAACGCAAAACATTTTGTCCTCCTTCTTCGATCACAGCCGCGTTAGAATTACGCGGCGGAAGGTTCGGCACCCGGCGCGCCTGCCGTTCTTTGCCGAACGACCGGCCATGGTGACGCCGATGACAATATGCCAGCGCCAATCACAAGTCAATGGCTTCTGAAGTGCCGCCCAGGGTCGGCCTGCGCCTGCTGATTGGCTATTGACTCGCGGACCGATTTGGAATAGAAGCATTGTGATTTCCGGACTCAAAAAGCAATTTCAAATCTGTTTCCAAAAGGAGTAACGGGGTAATGAAAAAACTTCTCTCGGTGGCTGTTCTCTCGGTGGCAACAGCACTCTTGGCGTTGTCCCAATTCGGCTGCGCTGGTCAAAATAGCAATACCAACACCGTCAGCAAGGCTACGCCGGAGCCGACACCGGACAAGACTGCGATTGCGGCCGAGCTAATGAAGATCGAGAATGATTGGCCGCGCATCATCAAAGAGCATGATGCCGCCGCGGTCAGGCGAATCGAAGCTGATGACGCAGTCTTTATTTATCCTGACGGGTCGCTCGGCGACAAGGCCCAGGACATCAAGGACATGGAAGCGGGAGCGCTCTCAGCGGACTCCTGGGAGGTCGCGGACCTCAAGGTCAACGTGCTAGACAATGATGAAGCCGTGGTCAGCGGCCGCAGCATCGTTAAGGGCGGAAAATACAAAAGTCCTGATGGTAAGACTCAAGACATCAGCGGTGAGTATCGTTGGATTGATACCTACTCGCGCCGCAACGGTCAGTGGCAAATAGTGGCCGGCGCGACCACACCGATCATGAAAGGTGCAATGGCGGCAGCATCGCCATCGCCAAAGGCGTCGCCCGCAGCATCCGGGACGCCCGCAACAAAGGCAACGCCGGCGGCGAGGGCAACGCCAGCGGCGAAGGGCACGCCGGCCGCAAAGGCTTCACCAGCGATGAAGCCCGCACCCACACCGGCAAAGGCGAAGACGCCTTAGTCAGTAGCTCGCGGCTTTGCCGCTTGATGTGAGGTGGGGCTTGCCCCACCGTAACCGTGGATAAAAAGCGAAAAGGGCTGCGCCCTCAGCTGTGGGGCGCAGCCCATAGTTTTTAGCGAGAGCCTTCCGGAAGGTCGAAGACCTTCCGCACTCAGGCGGCCCAGCCGCAAAGCGTGAACTACTTCTCCTTATTAAGACCAGATGCCCGGAATGTTCTCATGACACGACGGGCATTTCCCCGCCGGTGTGACTTTCATCTTCTGGATAAGGTAACCGTAACGCTCTACCAACAGTTCATCGCATGACGGACAATAAGTATTTTCCCAGCGCCCGACTCTCCCGGGTAGATTTCCTGCATAGATATAACGCAACCCCGCTTCCCGCCCGATCTCGCAAGCGCGAATCAATTGCTCAACCGTAGTGTCAGCGTTGTCATTCATCTTATAGTCGTGATGAAACGCGGTCACGTGCCAGGGAATATCCGGCGAAACAGAAGCGATGAAATCAGCCGCGCGTTTCAGTTCGTCTGCAGAATCATTAAAGCCGGGAATCACCAGCGTGACGATTTCTTCCCAGAAGCCGCGCTCGTGAACCATCTTCACCGTGTCCAGGATGTTGTCCACCACGCCGCCCAGCTGCCGGTAGTTTCGATCGCTCATCGATTTCAAATCGATCTTGTAGCAGTCAGTCCAGGGCCTAAGATAGTCGAGCACCTGCGGCGTCGCGTTGCCGTTCGAAATAAAAGCGGTGCGAAAGCCCGCCGGCTTCGCCTGCTTGAAAACCTCGACCGCCCATTCAGCGGTAATCAAAGGTTCGTTGTAGCTCGACCCCACCATCGATGCGCCATAGGCCTTCGCCATGGCAACCAATCTTTCCGGCGTGACGATGTTTGGCGTCGACACGGCGGCAGCATCGCGCAGGGCTTGAGAGGTCACCCAGTTTTGACAGTAGGCGCAATGAAGATCGCAACCAAGCATGCCGAAAGTCAGAGTGTCCGATCCGGGCAGCGCGTGAAAGAACGGTTTCTTTTCGGTCGGATCGCACGCCAACGCGGCAACGTAATTCACCGGCACGCGCAGATGCCCACCTTCATTGAAGCGGACTTTGCAGATGCCCCGCTTGCCTTCCTTGATCAGACAACGATGACCGCACGCGAAACAGTGCAGCGCGTTGCCGGACAAGTGCTCGGTCAACTCAGCCGCACCTTCGGCGGTCATCTCGTCCAAAACTTCAGCGAGTGAAGTTGCTGTAGCGCTCAGTGGCATAATCAGTTAATGCAGAAATTCCTACGAGGAATTATACTCTTTTGGATGCGTGTAAGGGGCGAGCGGATGCAGCTACCGATTAACATTGGCCCAGAGATTATGAGCGGCACGCCTGTTTTCGCCGGAACACGTCCCTATTGAAGCCCTAATGCAGAATTTGGCTGCGGGTGTCTCGTGGGGCGAGTTCCTTGATAATTTTCCAACTGTAACTAGCGAGCAGGCATTGGCAATCCTCGACTCTTCATTGCGCAGAAAAGAATAGCCCGGCACAACATGATCATCGAAGAACTCACCGTCACGGCGTTCCAACAACACACGCGCATCGTCGGCTGCGAGAAGACCAAGCGCGCGATCTGCATCGATCCGGGCGACGCCTCAGAAGACATCGTTAGCGCCATCGACAAACATGGTTTCGAATTGCAGGCCATCGCCTGCACGCACGCGCACATGGATCACGTCGGCGGGGTCGCAGCGCTCAAGAAGCTCAAGCCCGAAGCGAAAATAACTATGCATCCTGCTGATGAGCCTTTGTACCTGGAACTGCCAAACCAGCCGGGATGGCTGGGGATTCCGCGTTCTCAGTGGACCGAATACGGCTTTAATTATGAGCAGCCACCGCGGGTGGATGAATACTGGAGCGACGGCCAGATCTACAAAGTTGGTGAGTTGAGTTTCAAAGTGATCCATTGCCCCGGCCACACGCCGGGACACGTCGTTCTATTTGAGCCAGCCGAAAGAAAGGCTTTTGTTGGTGATTGTCTGTTCGCGGGCTCGATTGGCAGGACTGATTTGCCCGGTGGTTCAACCGAGCAGTTGATGGATTCACTCTTCAACAAAATTCTGCCGCTGGGCGATGACGTGGAGGTTTACTCCGGCCACGGACCAACCACGACAATCGGCCAGGAGCGGAGGACGAATCCGTTTCTCACCGGTGCTTACAGCCCGGGCAAAGGCAGATTCTAAAGCGCAAAATGGTTGGCTGAAAACGCTCGGTCATCGATTTCACCACCAAGACACCAAGACACAAATATGAATCGACGCTGGAACCAGGTTACACATTATCCGGCTTTCTTTCCTTAGTGTTCTTTGTGTCTTTGTGGTTGATCAAACGAGGGCACACACGCGCTGCACCCCCTACTGATCCGCCCACTAAGCCAACCTTCTGGCGCTTACTCATCGACTATGTCTTTTTCAAAGTGGAGACGAATGCGAGTAACTCATCCTTTTTGGCTTGCGGTACTTTGAATTTGTCGAGCGACTCAACCAGGTGCTTTGCTGACGCATCCCAATCGTCGCTCGTGATCCCCAGACCGTGATGTGTTCGTGCAGGAGATCATCGTCGGGAATTTGTGAAGGTTCAGCTTGCAATCGCTGGAGAGTCCCCGCCTTGCTCAGTGCGGCGCCGCAACTACCGGACTCAATCTCACCGAAGCCCCGTCGCGGTTGGCGTGCACGCGGATTCTACGGTGACCTTGGCCATCCGCACCTGAAGCGTAGGTGATCGTGTAAGCGGTGCGCATCTGCGCTACCACGTCGTCATAGGCTTTCTGCAAATCTTCCAGGCGCTTAATTGGATAAAACACACCGCCTGACACCGTCGCCAGCTTTTGTCCTTCTTCCGCGGCGCGGGTGGTGATCGTCAGATAGCGCGTGCGCATCGGATCGACGGTGATCGACGGCCGGGGGACGCTGGATTCGGGAATCAGTCCCGAGGGCACGTACAGCGGATAAATCAGAGCGCCCGATTCGATCGTCGCTTCCAGAATCGCGGGAAAGGGAATGAACGATTTGTTGTCATCACCGTCCGACAAGATCACCACGGCCGTGCGCTCGCCGCGCAGAGGCTTCAGCGTATCTACCAGGGTGTAGGCGAGCGCGTCCCACAAGGCAGTCGCGCCACCGGCGTCGAGCTCATCCAGCTTCTTTGAAAGCAAACTACGGTCGGTCGAGAAGCCGGAGATCATCTTGATGTCGTCGCGAAAGCTGATAATCGAGATTCGATCCTGCGGGCTGGCCGTGTTCAGGAAATCACGCGCCGCTTTACGAATGAAATCGATCCGTTCTTCGATGCTGCCGGAAACGTCGAGCAGGAGGACCAGATTGAAAGGTTCGGTCGCGGGGGTGACTTCGACGATTTTGCGTTCGCTGCCGTCTTCGTAAACCGCAAAGTCTGAATTGCGCATGCCGGGAATGGCGCGGCCGTTGCGGTCGGTAACACTGGCGTTAACGCGCATCAGTTGGGGCGCGACCGAGGTGGCGATTTCGCCCGGCGGCCGCAGAGTGACGAGCGACGGTTCGTGGCGTGGCGGCGGCAGAGTCCTGGCAAAATCGCCGAACATGCGCGGACTGACTTTGCGAATCGCGTCCATGAGCGGACCATCGCCGCTGCGAACAATCGAGCGCGCGGCTTCAGTTAGCGGCCGCTCGCGCAAATCGTTCGGCGCCATGGCGGGATCGACATTCAGTAGAATCACGCCGCGCTGCGTGGTGAAGTTCAATTGCACCAGCTCCTGCTTTTCCGGCGGCTTCGCCGCGTTGTCGTCAGGCTGGGTTTCGTTCGCCGCGCCTTTGTTATCGGCAGCATCAGCAGTTTCGTCACCGGCTGGTGCATCATTTTTCTTTTGCTTCTTTCTCTTGGCGTCGGGTCCCAACGCGCCTGAAATTGAAAACGCGCCGGCGCGGCCTTCTTTGATTGGCGGCAGTTCGACGTCGCTGAGGAACCGCGGGTGGCTGGATTGCCAAATAAATTTGAACTTGAGCGCGTCCAGCGGTACGTCGGCATGAATCGTGCCCGTGTTCGTGAACACGTCGGCGACCTCAAAGTCTCCGATCACATCGACCATGCCCGTTTCAGTTTCAATCTTTACCCGCGAGCGCTTGGGAACATGCACCGTCAGATC
>JBGPWS010000052.1:0-16996 GCA_041492345.1 Pyrinomonadaceae bacterium
ACCGCGACGTATTTAGACGCCTTCTGAAGAATAAACCTTGGGAGTCGATAGAGGATTTGTTAGAAAAGGCGGGAACTATAGCTTCAATCCGCTTTATCTATGCAGTCGACCGATTGTTTTACTTGATTAATTGGAGTGTGAATTCTGGCCCTCTTGAAAGCTTCTTGAAAGAACAATTCAGGTTGGAGAATACCAATCATACCTTTGTCTCTTTCAACTATGATCTAGTTCTGGATCGCTCAGTGCAGAAACAGATTGCTGGTGGATGGGACGTTGCCACAGACTATGGTTTCGCGATCTCTTGGCAAATAACTACTAACCCTCCGCCGATGCCTGGTAACGGCGGAGTCTTACCTACCCTTGATGCAGCTCAACTTCAGGGTCTAAACCAGGCGCGGTCGCGAGTTCTGATTCTCAAACCACACGGCTCACTAAACTGGCTCGTTCCTCTGAGGATGCCTTATTCGTATTCCCCTCATGGAATTGCTTTTGAGGACGGACCGCTAGTCGTTCCGCTAAGCACGACCCGCGAATTGCGCTACTGGTACAAATCAGATGACTTTCAGTATCTCTCTTTTCCCAACACGGAACCCAAAGACGTAATGCCGTGCATTATTCCGCCGACCAAGGCAAAGGATTCCACTCTGCCGTTCATTCAAGAAACACGATCGAGATTGAGCCAAGCGATTCGCGATGCCGATGAGGTTTACGTTCTCGGTTGGAGTATGCCGAAGACAGATGAAGACCAAGAGAGAGCCATTCGATCAGCGATTGATGAAAGACCACAACCTGTCGAGAGGATGACTGTTGTAAATCGAGGAGCGTCCCCGGACTACTTCGAACGAGTCGCCTGTGTCTTTGGAGTTAAGAGGTCGCAATTGAAAGTGTTTAATGGCGGGTTCTGCGAGTTCGTAGCGCAATCGGTAGTAGATTGGTCAGCGGAAGGACGCGTATGAGTAGTGCGGTCGTCAAAAAGCATCGCTTCAAACGAGATCAGAAATACGTCATCGAGAAGATTGCGGAGATACGCGAAGAGTTAGAGGAGTTGATTGACTATGTTGACTTACTCGAGGCGCGAGCCTTGAACTTTGGCGCACCGAAGTATACGACTAAGCAAGTTAAGGAGACTCTGAAAATCAGTTAGGCCAGTCTGCAGGATCGGCTTGCTAGATTTGCACTCGATCACAATAACCTACCCCTAAGAACTCTTCATGAAAGCAGTCACAATCGTTTCATTCGGCGGTGTCGAAGGCCTCGAGATTCGCGAGGTCGCCGACGCGCCGCCAGCGACGCTCGACCGTGTACGCGTACGTGTGCGCGCGACCGGGTTGAATCGCGCGGACATCTTGCAGCGCCTCGGTCGTTACCCGGCGCCGCCGGGTTATCCACAGGATATTCCCGGCATTGAGTTCGCCGGTGAAGTTGAAGAGATCGGCGATGAAGTGCGCAGGTGGAAAGTCGGCGACCGTGTGTTCGGCATCATCGGTGGCGGCGGTCAAGCCCAATCCGTGACGGTGCCGGAAAGCACGCTCGCTCCGGTTCCGCCAAATCTGGATTGGGCCGAAGCCGCGGCCGTACCGGAAGTTTTCATGACCGCGCACGACGCGCTGTTCACTCAGTGCGGAGTGCAGATGGGCGAACGGGTTTTGATTCACGCGGCGGGATCAGGCGTGGGCACCGCGGCGATTCAACTCGTGCGAGCGGCCGGGGCCTTCGCTTACGGCACGTCGCGCACCGCAGACAAACTGGAAAAGGCAAAAGAGTTCGGTTTGACAGAGTCAGTTATTGCCGGCGGCGACCCGATGGAGTTCGTAGCGGCCGTGAAGAGTTGGACTATGGACGCGGGCGTCGATGTAGTGCTCGATCTCGTCGGCGCCGCTTACCTGGAAGCGAACCTCGCGGTGTTGGCAACCCGGGGCCGTTTGATTTTTGTCGGCACGACCAGTGGCTCCAAGGCCGAAATGGATTATTCGATAGCGATGAGCAAGCGACTGCGCATCATGGGCACGGCCTTGCGCACTCGTTCGCTGGAAGAGAAAGCAACTGCGACCCGACTGTTCGCACAGCAGGTCGTGCCTTTGCTCGCCAGCGGAGCGGTGCGACCGGTAATCGACAAAGTTTTCGAGATGGAAGAAGTGCGCGCGGCTCACAAACGAATCGAGTCGAACGAAAGTTTTGGCAAGGTTGTGTTGATGATCGAGTGAGGATTTTGGAGTGCGCTGACTTGTCAGCGCTTTGGAAAGCGGCGAACTAGTCGCCGCACTCCAAAAAAGCGCTCTCACCGTGAGGCAAGCCCCACTGCACTGTTGCCGCGGCAAAGCCGCTACGGTCTAACCCGGGACTGTGGGCGAATTTCTCGGCGACTTTGCTTTGGCATTATCCGTGCCCATCCGGCTCGCCGCTTCGTCACTCATGATACAAAGGCCGTGTCGTCCTTCGCCCGCCAGCCGGTGCACTAAGCGTCGGGCGTCTTCGTGAGTAAGGCCAGTCGCTTCGCATCCGCGATCACTGACTACAGCCCATTTTTCCATTCCGAGTTCGCTCGTCATGTCGGGATGCCTCACACTAAGTTCACTTACCTTTAAAGTCAGGTTTCCGTTTTTCCAGAAACGCTCTGACGCCTTCGTCTTTGTCCTCGCTCGAGAAACAAAGCGCGAAGAGATCGACTTCCCGGCGCAAGCCCTCGTCGAGATTTGAACGGGAGGCGATCCGGATGGCCTCCTTCGCCAGGCGCAAAGCAATCGGGCTCTTCTCAGCCATGCGGTTAGCGATTTCCATCGTCTTTGTTTCCAGCTGATCTGCCGGCACGACGTGATTTACCAGGCCGATGGCAAAAGCGGTCTGCGCGTCAATAATCTCACCGGTCAAAATCAACTCCATCGCTTTGCCTTCGCCAACCAGACGGGTCAAACGCTGCGTGCCGCCGCCGCCCGGTATGATGCCGAGATTGATCTCCGGTTGCCCGAAGGAGGCTTTCTCACTGGCGATGCGAACGTCGCAGGCCAGGGCAACTTCACAGCCCCCGCCCAGACAATAGCCATTGACCATGGCGATGATCGGTTTCGGAAAAGTATCGATGGCATTGAACAGCGAGCGTTCCAGCATCACCTCGCGTTGGCTGATTGCGGTGCGTTGCGCGAACTCGGCAATGTCCGCCCCGGCGATAAAAGCTTTATCGCCGGCGCCGGTAAGCACGACTACGCGAACGGAGTCGTCGGCGCGCAGCTCATCAAGAATCGCGGCGCCCTCAGCGCGGGTTTGAATATTAAGCGCGTTCCGTTTTTCCGGACGGTTGATAGTAACGATGGCCACGCGGTCGCGGCGTTCAAGCAGAATCGTCTCATAACTTTGGGTCACTTTTGCTGGCTCCAGTTTCCGTTGATTGATTTCGGAAAAGTAAACCACAAAGACACAAAGGACACAAAGGACAAACGAAAGAGGCTTCACCTCAAACTACCAAGTCGGCAAAGACTATTTTCCATTTATCATTCGACATAATTCGACATTTCTCATTTGCCATCTGCGGCAATGGAACGAGTAATTCTTCAAAGCAGTCGGTCGTGAAACGGCGTTCAGATTATTGGCGCCAACGACATGGACTGCGCTCGACTGCCAATGACAAATGAAAAATAATGAAAAATGTCAAATGGAAAATGGTTTGAGTTAGGTGTTGGCTCAAGTTGAGCTTGGCGAGTCGCCGGGCGCGGCGGCTTGTTCATCCGCGACCCAGGAAACAAACAAGCGGGTCCAGTTTTCCGCGGGCTCGGCGATTTGCACGCCGACGCGCGCGGTGCCATAGATGGCTGGCGAAAGCCGCACCACCGTGGCAGTGGCTTCGGTCGGAGAACCGTCAGGACGGTGAGCGCGGATGTAGAGATCCTCTCCGATGCGCACTTTCTGGTTGAGATGAAACAGCGCGCCTGACGTCGAGATATCGTCAGTCTCAGTTGGTTCGCTCCAGGCCGCGCCGTCTTCCGAGCGTCCTGATACGACAATGGGAAGCCGCAGCGCCATGCGCAGCGCAAAGCGTCTTTCTTCGTTTTGATACGGCGTACTCATAACAGTAGCCACAGTCGCCTTCACCGTCTTCCGGGTTCGCTCAAAGCAGCTTACGTAGTATATGCCCTTTGTCCCGTTTCCTGCTCATTCCATTTGTAAAAGCCTTCGCCGCTCTTCTTGCCCAACTTTCCTTCACTGACCAGTCGCCGCAGGATGTCGGGTGGGCGAAACGTTTCCGAACCCAATTTTCCGTGCAAGTATTCTGCTATGTGCAAACGTACATCGAGGCCAACCAGGTCGGTCAGACGCAGCGGACCCATCGGGTGCTTATAACCGAGTTCCATGGCCTTGTCGATGTCCTGCGCGCTGGCCACGCCCTGCTCGACCATCCGCATGGCCTCGAGTCCCAGCGTAACGCCGAGCCGGCTGGATGCGAATCCCGGAACATCGCGCACGATGATCGCCTCTTTCTTCATTCGGGTTGCGACTTCGCGTACGGTTGCGGTGGCCTCGCGACTTGTCTGTTTACCGACTACGATCTCAACCAAACGCATAATGTGGACGGGATTGAAAAAGTGCATGCCGACAACGTCCTCTGGTCTGGATGAGACGGCGGCAACTTCGCTGATTGAAAGCGATGAAGTGTTCGTCGCGAAGATGCAGTCACGATCGACGAGAGCTTCAGCCTCGCGCAAAAGACTTTGCTTCAACTCGAGATTTTCTGGCGCGGCTTCGATTACCAAATCCGCGGCGCTAATTTCTTCCAGTCGCGTCGTGCCGTGAATGCGCTGTAATATATCGTCCCGATCCTGCTCAGATATCTTGCCGAGTTGAATTCCTTTGGTGAGGTTCCGTTCGATCGATTGCACGCCGCGCGCCAGCGCCTCCGGATTAACGTCTCGCATAATCACAGCATAGCCCGCCGCCGCTGCCACCTGGGCGATGCCATGGCCCATCGTGCCCGCGCCGAGCACAGCTATGGCCTGGATTGGGCGAGCCGAAGCCCTTTTATTGTTTTCGTCCGAGCTTGTGATCAACGTGCTCTCAAAAACGTGGCCGAACCTTGAAATGTGGATCCTGATTTGAGGCCACGGTCTGGCTGGGGCCTGCCTGGTTCGACTAACTCGTACAGTCCTAGTTATACTATACGCGCAACCGAAAACGCCAATACATTTCCCGTGATTTGCAAGTTTTAGGACTCGTCGGAAGGAGACCAACCCAGCTTGGCCAAAGAAGAACTTCGCCGCCAGGTCGTGATCATCGGCTCAGGACCGGCCGGACTAACTGCCGGAATTTACACCGCTCGCGCCAATCTCAATCCATTACTGATCGACGCACCGGCGGATACCGAGAAACAGACGACACCCGGCGGTCAGTTGATGATCACCACCGACGTCGAAAACTATCCCGGCTTTTCCGCAGGCATCCAGGGCCCGGATTTGATGGTCGAATGTCGCAAGCAAGCCGAGCGCTTCGGCACTGAGTTTCTGGAAGAGTGGATTACCCATGTCGACCTTCAGAACCGGCCTTTCACGTTGCACACCGACGATAAGATTATCAAAGCCGATACGTTGATTATCGCTTCGGGCGCATCGGCGAAATGGCTCGGCATTCCCGGCGAGGCTAGAACGCCGCACGGCTTTGGAGGCAACGGAGTTTCCGCCTGCGCGACTTGCGACGGCCCTCTGCCGGCGTTTCGCAACAAGCGCCTGGTCGTCGTCGGCGGTGGAGACACCGCCATGGAAGAAGCGACCTTCCTGACACGTTATGCGTCGCGAGTTTACGTGATTCATCGCCGCGACAAACTCCGGGCATCGAAGATCATGCAGGAGAAAGCGTTTAGTAATCCGAAGATCGAGTTCGTTTGGAACACGGGCACCGAAGAGATTATTGGCACGCCTGAGCAGGGAGTTACCGGCGTGCGACTGCGGAACGTAGAAACCGGCGCAGAGTCTGTGATGGAATGTGAAGGAGTCTTTATCGCCATCGGCCACAAACCCAACACGGATCTATTCAAGGGTCAGATTGAAATGGATCCGGTTGGTTACCTGGTCACCAACGGCCACTCGACCGGCACCAACGTCCCCGGCGTTTTTGCCTGCGGCGATGTGCAGGATTCAGTCTATCGCCAGGCAGTGACCGCGGCCGGCACCGGCTGCATGGCGGCCATCGACGCCGAGCGCTTCCTGGATCACTAGCCGATTACTTTGCCGACCGGGGAAGAAGTTACCATAGAAGGCGAGCACATCACTCCCGATCACTAATTGATCATTACGCCGGAGGGTGAAGTGATTGCTAACGAACCGGAAGAAGTGTTGGATTAGAAGTCTGGTGCGCGCTTCAAGAATCTTTCGCTATCGAGCTCTCGCTCAATAGCACCCACACGCGATCCTCAAAAGCGCTACCTCTTGCCGTTGTGTTCATCGACGTTCCTCGAATCGGAACATGATCACAGCAACACAATCGAATCATCTTTCGGACGGCGAATTGGTTCGGACGTAGGTTCCAGAGCCAGCGGAGTTTCGTCAACGAAGGTCTGTGCGTCGCGCGGGAGCGGACAAAAGTCGCAATAGTAACCGGCGCTCTCTTTACGATCCTCGCATTCATTGCAATCCAGCGCCTGGCCCGCTTTCATCAACGCGTCCAGCAGCGGGATCAGACGGCGGCCGCGTTCGGTCAGTTCATATTCGACCCGCCGGGGCAAACCACCGTAATTATTTCTTAAGATCAACTCGTCCTGTTCCATTTCTCGCAGCCGGCCCATCAATGTGCGGCTGCTGATCGGATGCAGGTCCTCGAGCAATTCTGTCGTGCGCTTGGGCCCCGCAAACAGATCCCGCACGACCAGCAGGGTCCACTTGTCGCCAATCAGTTGCAGCGCGCCGGCTATCGGACATCCATCGATCTTACGTCGTCGCAATACTTGGTTCCCTTTGGTGGGAGGCGAAACTCATGTCCGCCCCGCGAATTTTCGAATGAGCTCAACCATACCCGCACTTCGACGTTACTTCCAGCTATCATTCTGATTCTTTTTGACCGGGATGTCCTCGAATGGCGTCCCCGCCCTTTTATTCTTCCGCTTGGGATTCGGCAAAATGCCGCGCCGAACGAAGACGTCCCGAATCGCTTTTTCATTCGCGCCCTTGTTCAAATTCTTATCGGCGGTGATCAAGGCATTGGCTCCGTCCTCGAAACCCGCATCTCGCGACAGCAGAAAATGATGCGCGATAACCAACGTCTCCGTCGTCTTACGGCCAAGTGCGGCGCGCAATTCCCACAGGCATGCGGACCAAATCTCGCCGTCGTCATGCACTTCGCCGTCGATGTCCTTCGGATACTTTTTGTTGCTGTCCAGGCGTCGCAGGTATGGAGGCTCGTCGCCACTGTAAGCGGTCGCATCCCAATTGCCGACGGTCGGCTTCATCTCTTTCGGCTTCACGTCCGAGAAAAAACTCGCCGCCAGGAAATCACCAAACCCCTCACCCATCGCTCCGCCTTCGTCACTAGCGCCGAAGCCTGGCACCTGATCATCCTGGATGGCATGGCCGTACTCATGAAGGATGATCTCGGCATCCTCAGCATCGTCAACTCCACCCGTGCCGAAGGTCAGGTTCTTGTCGGAAGGACTATAGTGCGAGTTGTCATCGCGTTGACCGTCTATGTTCACCGGGATTGGGTTATTGAGCACGTTGTTGAAGCCGAGCTCCTGGAGGTGGCGCTGAACCCGATCGATGTGAAAATAAACCATCACTTCTTTGAAAGCGCGATCCGCCCGCTTGAATCGAAAGTCGCGGTTCTTTCTCTTCACTCTGTTCTTTGTAGTGTTCGTCGTGACAAACGGGCCTTCGATGAAGCCGGTGTTCTTGAGATCTCGCAGGACGACCTCCGAATATGCTTTGTCTGGCAGTTGAGACTTATCGTTTAGCGACGTGTCATTCAGCGATACCACCGGGTTCGGATCGAACACGCGGCCTTTGCCATCGACGAACCTGAGCAGGTTGCGTTTCTCGATGATCTCGCCCGTTGCGGCGTCGATGTACATCTTCCACTCGGCAGGTCGTGCGTTCTTCCCACTGGACTTTGCCGGAGTCGTTTTTACGATCATCTTCCAGGTAAGGATCGGCACTCCATTACGCGGGTAGTAGACCGATTCACTATGCAACACTTTGACTTCATCACCCGCCTTCGCTGCGGCGGCCTCAATCGCGCGCGCTTCCGCCTCGCTCTCGGACAACTGATGCGCCCCGGTCTTTTTCGCTTCGGCCTTTCTGGCTTTCGCCATCGCCGGTTCCGGCACCAGATCGCTGACAATGTTATAGACCCGGCCGTCCTTATCAATATCAATTCTGATCCAGGCGCCGGAGATTGGCTTGCCCGCATGGAATTGCTGATAGAGGACGTGGCTGCCGAGAATGCTCTCCTTAACCTTATCGAACTCTAACTGCGAGAGATCGGGTCTTATTTTCAAATCTCCGGCAATTTTCTTCAATGTAGCTTCGGCAATTTGCTGTGGAGTCTTGTCGCTTGCGTTTGACTCGATATCGTAAATCCGGTGTGGCGTTTTGTATTGTTCGTGAGTTTCAACTTTGGCCGCGAGGCCTTTCTTTTTCACCATGGCAAGGTTTCCTTTCCGCCGGTGGAAATTTTGAAAGCTTGGAATTGTCTGAGCTTACCCGTTTCCAATCTGATATGGCAAGAAACTTTGCTCCCGATACAGGCCCGATGTAAGCGGCGATTTCCGCAGGGAATTGTCGAAAGTAGGAAGGGTCTCTGTCGCGGCTCAAAAGGGCGAGACGTGGTTCTTAAAAATTGAAACTGACGGATTGTCGCGGTTTCCGGTCTTGTTATTACGACCGAAGGTATGATCTCTGAGGGCGGCAAGTGCTCTAAAAGGGGCAACCCGAAGCGGTGGGAGCTTCGGGTTGCTGTGGTTTCAGCTCGCAGCGAATTCTACTGATTTTATCTCCCCTGCATGCTGTCACCGTCGCCGTGGGGCAAACCGATTCAATTCTGCAAGACGTTAGTGGCGCGCGATCACCGATGGTTCTCGCTGAATCTGTCGCAGGCCTTTTCGGGCCTTTTCGATTCCGGCGTCAGCCGCGCTCTGCACTTGACGCACGACGCCGTTTCCTATTGGCGATTATCGTGCCGCGGAGGACAGACTGAGCCTGGATTCCGCTAATAACCTGATACTCTGCGACTTGAGGGCCGGCTAAGAACCAGGACTGAGGCGAAAAATAACGGAGAACCGGTGGCAATTCATATCAGAACTGATAGTCCGCTATCAGTTCCGATATGCTAAACTCACGCCCCGACTGAAGTTCTACTCAATCAAAGGACTCTGGCGTTCCGGCTTGTTCGGTCTTATGAATCCCAGACTAATAGCCATCAATGGTTCATTGAAGGGCACCACCTTCGCTTTGAACGAGGACCAGATTTCGATCGGCCGGGAGTCAGCCAGTGACGTGACCTTGAGCCACAGCTCGGTGTCGCGGCGGCATTGCCTGATCAAACGAAACGGCTGCGAGTTTCTGATTTGCGACCTGGATAGCTATAACGGCACTTTTGTTAACGGCGTCCCGATTAAGGAGCAGACGCTCATGCACGCCGATCAAATCAAAATCGGAAGCATTGCCTTGCTTTTTCTGGTGGGCGAAAGCGAAGACCCGGGCTCGGGTAGTCTGGTCCAACTGGATGACTCCAATCTGGTCAGCCAATCAACCAGGCAGGTGCGCCCCGAAACGTTCCTGCACCAGACTGAGCAGGCACTGCTGCGAAGCGATGAACACGAACGAGTTGCGCGGGATCTCGCGGCGTTATTGAAGATCGGCTCGCGCATCAATCTGTTGCGCCACACTACAGACCTGCAGCAGGAAATACTCAATTCGATCTTTGAAGTCGTGCCAGTGGACCGCGGCGCGATCCTGCTGAGCCGCGGAGAAAACGAATTCTCTTCGCTTTACGGTCGCGATCGGGAAGACAACGGCAAGCCGGTTCACATAAGCCGCACCGTCGTGGACAAGGTAATGGCCGAAGGCGTGGCAATTGTCACTAATAACATCCGTGCCAGCGAAACCTTGAGCACCGCCGAGAGTCTGGTCGCCGCCCAAATCACCTCGCTAATGTGCGCGCCGCTTATCGTCTTTGAAAAGATCGTCGGTATAATTTATCTCGACACGAGCGATCCCACGGTTCGGTTCGATGAAGGACACTTGCAACTGTTGGCCGGCATCGCCGGAATTGCCGCCGTGTCCCTTGAGAATGCCCGCCAGATGGAATGGCTTGAGGGAGAGAATAGCCGGCTGCGATCAACCCTCGCGATCGAACACAACATGGTGGGCGAGAGCCCGGCGATGGGCGAAATATATCGCTTCATTGAGCGCGTCGCGCCTACCAATTCGGCTGTCCTGATCTGTGGCGAAAGCGGTACGGGTAAAGAGCTGGCGGCGCACGCGATTCACGCCAACAGCCCACGAGCAGTCAAGCCGTTCGTGGTGATCAATTGCGCGGCCCTGGCGGAAACGCTGCTCGAGAGTGAGTTGTTCGGTCATGAAAGAGGCGCCTTCACGGGCGCTATAACTCAGAAAAAGGGCAAGCTCGAGGTCGCGGATGGCGGCACCCTCTTTTTTGACGAAATCGGCGAGCTGGCGCCGCCACAACAATCGAGGTTGCTCCGGTTTTTGCAGGATCACAAGATTGAGCGTCTCGGCAGCACGCGCTCAATTGAGCTTAATGTGCGCGTAGTTGCCGCTACGAACCGGAATCTTGATGAAGCGATCGCGCAAGGAACTTTTCGGGCTGACCTTTATCATCGACTCAACGTTGTGAGGATAACCATGCCGCCGGTCCGCGAACGACGCGAAGACATTCCATTATTGGCCAGCTACTTTGCGGCTAAATACTCCATTGCATGCAAACGGACCGTGAATGGTATCTCGCCGGCGGCGCGTGCGTTGTTGCAAAGTTACGACTGGCCCGGCAACGTGCGCGAGCTGGAGAATGCGATCGAGCGGGCCGTCGTCCTGGGCTCAGCCGACGTAATCGAAACTGACGATTTGCCAGAACGGATTTTAGAGTCTGGGAACACCGGCAAGCTGCCGATGGCGAAATACTACGAAGCGATCAAACAGGCGAAGCGAGAGCTGATCCTCAACGCGCTGGAACAGGCAAAAGGAAACTATACGGAAGCCGCAAACGCGTTGGGCGTGCATCCAAATAACCTCCACCGGTTAATTCGAACTTTGGACTTAAAAACCGATCGGGAAATAAGTAATGCAAGGAAACGGGGCGCATCGTGAGATGCGCCCCCTGGGGGACGGACTCTGTCCCCACGCGCGTGGGCAAGGAACCGTGAAATCTGTCTCTCACTCTGTATGTCCCGCGGCGCCGAAGCGTTTCCAGGTCAACTGAAGAAGCCGCGGAACATTCGTTAAGAAGTCCCACCATTGAAAGTCGCTTTTGTGAGTGGATTCCGAGAGCGCCGCCTCTCAGCCCGGCCAAATTCGGCATTGACATCGTTTGGCTGGCTCAAGGTCGCAGGTTTATGTTGTAGGTCTTAATCTTTGAATTTAGAGTTGTGGGATTCATGCCCAGCAGCCGCGCGGCGCGCGATTGGTGTCCGCCCGTCTGATCCAGAGCCCGCCGGATCAAATCAATTTCAAAGCGTCGCACCTCGTCGTAAAAGTTAACGCCGCGGCCCACGTCGATGGCCGAAGAAGCACCGGATCCTTCGCGCACGACCGCGCGCGCCGCTTGCGGGTCAGCGATTTCCGGACGCAGGCATTCCCTGGTGATCTCGTCTCCGGGCGCGATCACTACGGCCCGTTCGATGGCATTTTCCAACTCGCGAACGTTTCCGGGCCAGGAATAATTCTCCAGCAGCGACAGCACTTCGGGGGCGATGTGCTCCGATATCTGGCGTCCATTTTCCTCGTTGTACTTGCGTATGAAGTGCTGCGCCAGCGGCAGTACGTCCTGGCGCCGGTCGCGCAGGGGCGGTAGTTCAATCGGTACTACCGCCAGCCGGTAGTAAAGATCTTCGCGAAACATTCCCTGACGCACCGCTTCTTTAAGATCGATGTTAGTAGCAGCGATGATGCGCACGTCCACGCGCCGAGGGCTGGTATCGCCCAGGGGGGTGAACTCGCGTTCCTGAATTACGCGCAGCAGGCGTACCTGAGTTTCGGGCGGAATATCACCAATCTCGTCGAGAAAGATCGAACCGCCATCGGCAACTTCGAAGTAACCTTTCTTGGCGGCAATAGCACCGGTGAATGCTCCGCGGGTATGGCCGAAGAGTTCGGATTCGAGCAACTCGGAAGGGATATTTGAGCTGTTGACCGTCACGAACGGGCGATTGGCGCGCAGGCTGGATTCGTGAATCGCTTTCGCGATCAGTTCTTTACCGGTGCCGCTCTCGCCCGTGATTAGAATCGTAGAGCGCGCGGGCGCGACTTGTTCGACGAGGCGAAAAACTTCCTGCATGATGTCTGAGCGACCGACCATGGCGCCCCGATCGACCTCGCGGCTCATCGCCTGCCGCAACGATCGTCGTTCTTCCTCCTTGCGCCGCCGCTTAACACCCGCGGCCACCCTGGCACTGATGTGTTCGTTTTGAAACGGCTTGCGAATGCAGCCGAAGGCCCCCTTTTCCCAGGCGGCGATCGCCGTGTCGAACGTCGCGTACGCGGTGATCATCACCACCACCGCTTCGGCGTCCAGCTTCAAAAATTCTTCCAGCGCGCGTAAGCCGCCAATGCCAGGCATCGATACATCGAGCAACACCGCGTCGTACGAACGCTTGGTGTACGCGTCCAATCCCTCTTCGCCGGTCTTGGCGAGATCGACCCGATAGCCCTCAGACGAAAGCACCGTCTCGAGGACGTCACGCATGATCTCCTCGTCGTCGACGACCAGCACTGAACCTTTTCTAGCCATTATCCAAGGGGCACAGACTTCAATCTGTCTTCGCAATAGCACCAGACCTACTCGTTCGCTATCGCAATGGTTCTGTACAAAGGCGAGATTATTACCGAAACGAACAGCAAAAAGCTAATGGTGATAGAGTCGAAAAGCCTGTTCTAACTATAACGCGGCAGCTTGCAGACGGGCGCGCGGATCGCTGGTAGGCAGCGTGATGCGAAATGTAGTGCCAAGCCCGGGCGTGCTTAAGACACTTATGTGCCCTGAATGCTCCTGGACAATACCGTAGGTCACCGCCAGGCCGAGGCCCGTACCACGGCCGACGCCTTTAGTGGTGAAGAATGGATCGTAGATTTTCACAACATCCTCCGGCGCGATGCCCACCCCACTGTCAACCACTTCGATCAGCAACAGACCATCATCGTCTCCCTTTCGCGTGGCCAGGGTTATGCGGCCGTTGCCGTTGGCGATCGAATCGCGCGCGTTGAGGATCAGGTTCGTAAACACCTGCTGCAGCTTAACCGCGTTGCCATGAACTGGCGGTAGGTTCTCTGCATAGTCGCGCACGATCTCGATTTGGCTGCGGCGCAATTGCGGCTCGAGCAGTTGCAGCGTGTCGTCCAGCACCCGGTGAATATCGATCCCGGCGAACTCGGCCGCGCTACCGGTGCGCGAGAAGTTCAAAAGATTGTTGACGATTTCGGTGGCCCGATCGGCCTGGCGCCTGACCTTTAGCAGCAGCGCATGCTTGGGGTCGTTCTCCGGCAACATGTTGAGCAGCATCTGCGTGTATGACGAAACGCCGGTCAGTGGGGTGTTCACTTCGTGCGCCACGCCGGCGGCCAGCAAACCGATCGATGAAAGTTTCTCGCGCTGTTGGAGTTGCTCTTCGAGGTGCAGTCGCTGCGTGACATCTTCAAACACCACCAAGGCCCCGGTTTGTTCATCTGAGTCAGCGCAGAGCGGAGCCAGCGCAATGTTGAGTACCAGCGAACGACCGGCGCGCGTGGCCGTATGCATTTTGTAAATCTGGCGCGTCTGCCGTAAGTGCCAGCCATCCGGGCCCAGCACCTGATGAAGCGTGTCGGCGAAATCTTCCGCAAACAGATCTTCGACGTTCTTTCCGACAGCCTCGTCCCGGGTCAGCGAGAATATTTCCTCGAGCGCGGAATTCAGCCGCGTGATAGACCCGTTGAGATCGACTGCCATCAAGCCCACGTTGATTGATTCGACAATCGATTCGTTGAATTCCTTGAGAATTTCAAGCTCGCCGGCGCGGTGTTCCTGCTCCTGATAGAGCAGGCTGTTTTCAATCGCGACTGAAATGTACCCGGAAACGGTCCGCAAGATCTCGACATCTTCCGACGAGAGCAGCGCGCCATCGGCCGAGCGGCCCAGCCCAATGACGGCTACCATCCGCCCGCGTACCACGCAGGGCACGTAATAATGCAGAACCCGGCGAACGTAACCCTCGCCTTCAGGCGCTAACTCGAGATCATCAGCACGAACCACGCCGGTTTCAGCGGAACGCATGCGGATCATTTCGCGAAAATCCGCCGGCACCGTAATCGGCGCTGCCAGACCGGCTGTACGCGCAACCCGATAACCTGATGGCTCGTGCTCGTCTTCGAGGAAGATCGCCACGCGCTCAACATTCATCACCTGGCGTAGTCGCGTGATGAGCGAATCAAGCAAAGGATCAAGCGCGGTGGTCGCCGAGATCGTGCGACCGAAATCCAAGAGACTACGACGCAGGTCGTAGCGCTGACCATAGAAAATGCGATCTACGCGCTCCTGCATGAAATTCTTTACCGGAGCAGCAATCATTACAATGCAGGCCATCGCGGTTACGGAAAGAATCAATCGCAAGGTAATCTCGCCCGTAGACGCTACGTCGCCGCTCAAAGCATATAGTCCGGCGAAATAAACGATCGATCCGATCGCCACGGCGATTGCCAGAGTAGTGAAGGCATAGACGGCCGCGCGACGCACGACGAGTTCGACGTCCATCAAGCGATAGCGGACCACCGAATAGCCCAACGCCAGCGGTATCAAAATCAATGGCATGACGGCCGCGTCAGTTAAAGGATTCGCGCTTTCCGTGATAATAAATCCAGCTGCATAGAGCAAAGTGAACGGCGCAATTGCCAACGCCGATCCCCACACAACCCATTTCAACTGCTGTCGGACTACGGTGTTTTTGCTGATCACAAAGCGACGGACAAGCAAAACCGCGCTGGCCACCAGCGCGATGGCGAATTGAATGAAGGCAGCCTTGTAAAATCCGGCGGCAAAGTTCAGCGAGTAGTCGAGCAGTTGACGCGGAAAGAGCTTAACTAATTCGTCGTGAAAGAAGACAACCGTCGCGACACACAGCAGCATCATTGCCGGGACATAGAGAAGGACGCTGCGCCAACGCCGTTCCTCGAACAAGTGATAACGAACCGGATAGATTGTGCTGAAGTGCAGGAACAGCGGCGCAAACATGATTAAGCCGGCGTTGCGCAGGAAGGCGATCACCAAATCGAGGTCTTTGTACGTTCCAATCGGCGTGTAAAAGTGAAAGACGAAGGCCGTCAAACAGAGCGCCGCGAAGTGCAAGACGAAGGGTGATCTTCCGCCCTGCTTAAAGATCACGAACAAGCCAACGAACAGATAGACAAGGCCGATCAGGTTGACGTAGAGCCCACGCGCCGTCCAATTCGGGATTGTCCCCAGATGATCGATGTCGGCGTAATAGGTGCGGGTCTCTACAGGGTAAGAGGGACGTTCGATCAGGTAATGAATCTCTCCACCAACCCGGGCCTCGTCCAGATATATCTGAACATCCCTGGCATCGCCTATTTGCTCGCACTTCGGGCCGCGGGTTACTTCTTCGCAGAGTTGTTGCGTCATGCTGATCGCCATCAGGCGATCGCCGGAAATCATTTGCGCTCTGGCGCCGGCGGAACCCGGCTCGATTGTCTTGGCGACAACTCCCTGCGGAGTATTGACCCAGGTTATTCCATCCCACGGCGGTGGCTGGTGACTCAGACGCTGTGAAAAGTTCAGCGCTCCGGCAGCAATCAACAGGGCCGCTACGATTAGCAGCAACCATGTTTTGCCTGTCAGTACTGAACCCTTCATCTCAGTTCGTTTCGGCCTTTGGAATCGCCTACGCCGGCTGTTCTTGAGCGCCGTTGTGATTGTTGACCACCTGAACACACCGCAACGATCGAATCAAAGCAACCGATGTTCCAACTGAAATCGGCCGCGCCGGCTTTAGTTGATGGCGAGCACAATGCAATGTATTTAGGCTTGGGCACCACTTCCCGGCTGCTCAGAAATTCAAGACTTGACGATGAGTGCGCAGATACGTCCAAGTTTTCATACTCGTCCGAGATTTTGGAGAAACACTGGGGGCTCTTAACTGAAGATGGCGGGAACGACTGGCTGAAGGATCGTGCCGCCTTCCGGCTTAGAATCTAACCGAGATTCCTCCGCGAACTGAGCGTCCGGTCGAACCAACTTCGAGCAACGTCTCACCGTTGTTAGTCCTCGATTGGAAGTCCAGCAAATTCCGCGCATCAATGACAGCCTGAGCCCGAACCGGCAATCCGAACGTCGGCAGATCCTGCGTTACTTGAATACTGAGCGACGGATCGTAAACCGCCAGCCGGCCAGCGAAAGGATCGATTGCGAACACGGTTGCCTGCGGCGAGAATCGAAATACTGTTTGCACATGTGTGCCGGTAGACCAGTCGCCGGCAACTTGCAAGGCGCCGCTCTGAAAAAAGCTGTCATTGAAAAGCTCAGCCGGATTCGTGATCCCATTTGCCGAGAGCTTCTGCCCGCGGCCGAACGAATAACCAGCGGACGCGCTCCAAACGCGATTCAGCCGGCGTGAATAAACCACGCGAACACCTCGGGCCGATCCTTCCTGGTTGGCGACGCTGAGCATCGCGGCGGCGCTATCGCCTGAGAAAGCCGACAGCGAGGTTGCCATCAGACCAATTCCACGACCGCTGGTCATATCAATAAAAGCTGTCGCTTCCAGATTGGAACGATTATCGAGGACCCGCTCCACTCCGAATTC
>JBGPWS010000021.1:0-22873 GCA_041492345.1 Pyrinomonadaceae bacterium
CCCCTGCCGTCGGCATGGTGAGTCCATTAAGAGTCCAATATCAGTTCCTGCGGTAAAGTGCTATCCATGCCGCGAAGTTTCATTGAATTACAGTGATTCGCGTCTCTTTCACGGCGGCGACACGGGTTCGACTCCCGTACGGGACGCCAACATTCTATCAGCAAGTTACGGTCGCGGATGCTGCAATGGCTTTCTTGCTTACTTGGTCCCGGCGTTAGCCCTGCGAACACTCTATCGGTTGGCTTAGAAGATTAACTTCAGTGCCAGTTGTCCGATCCGGGGATCGGCAGCTGTAGTAATGGCCCCAAAGGCTGACGTTGAACTCACCTTTGCGAAATTAGAGGTGGGACCTACTGTGCCGTCATCGCTCAAAAAACTCACGCGGTTGAAAACGTTGAAAAACTCTCCGCGCAATTGTACTTTCCAGCGTTCCGTGATTGAGAAAGTCTTGGAGAGCGACATGTCCCAAGCGTGGAAGCCGGGAAAACGGATGTTCCCTTTGCCAACATTGCCGAACGTGCCCAGGTCCGCTTGAGTAAATGCAGTCGGATTGAGCCAATCCTTACAGGGCCGCGTTGTGATCCCGGCAGCCGCGCAAGATCCAGGGCCAATTGCGACGCCTACTAACTTGGCCCTGTCTTGGCCAATGCCCGTGCCGGAGCGGTTTGTACCCGACACAATCGTGAGCGGGCGACCGGTCCGGGCATTCACGATGCCGCCGAGTTGCCAGTTGCCCAGGAAGCTCCGCACCAGACTACTCGATTTGGATAAACCTGGGAGCTGCCAAACGAAGGACGCGACGAAATTATGCTTGCGATCAAAGTCCGAAGGCCCTTGATCGAACTGATGACGTAGCGGATCATCCCATGGCCGCGCGGACACAGTGTCAGCGCCAATGTCCGCGACTCCTCCGCCAGGCGGGAGATCGTCAATGCTCTTCGACCAGGTATAGTTCGCGAGGATGGTCACACCACGCGTCATGCGCCTCTCCAACGACAACTGAAGTGAGTTGTAAGAAGAATTAATATCCTGGAGGTCCTGCGTGGGCCCGTTATTTGTAGTGCCAAATACATTCGGACCCGCGATAGCGTTCAGTCTGGGCGTACCCCCTCCGACAGGCGAAACATTGAACGCGATCGTCTCTTTTAGATGGCTGCCGTGAGAGCCGACGTAGGCGGCCCGCACCAGCACATTGGAGCGCAACTGACGCTCGATGGCCAGGCTCCAGTTATATAGCGTCGGTACCTGGTACTTGTTGTTCGGATCCCAGCTTACAACCAGCAGGTTAGGAGCAAAAGTCGAACTCGAGGGGGGCGGAAAGGTGGCCGGAAACAAACTCGCCGCCACCGCGCAGCCGCGGGCCACCTGGGTCGCGACCAGAGTACAGAGGGGATCACTAAAGGTTCCCGGCTTTCCCTCAGGGCCGGTCGCGGCGCTTAAGAGCAAGAGCTGTGGACTGAAAGGCGTCACGTCCACAAACCGGTTGTTAATGATGCCCGGTATGCGAGTGTCGTAGAAAACACCGAAGCCGCCTCGCAAGCTCGTCTTGCTGTCGCCGAACACATCGTAGGCAAAGCCGACGCGTGGCGCAAAATTATTCAAGCTGGATCTGACGCCGTCTTTCGGTACGCCTACATCACCAGGGAAGTAAACTCCTGGAGGAGCGTTCGGGAATTGTGTGGAGCGCGTCCCGGCGATCAGGCCGGCAAGTCGGAACTGCTCCACCCGCCCCTTGATTTCCTTCCAGGGAAACGCCGGCTCCCAGCGCAGCCCAAAATTCAGCATTAACCGACGATTGAAGCGGTAATTGTCCTGGATGTACAAGCCGACAAAAGTGTTTCGATTGTTTTTGAATTCTCCGGCGCCCTGCCGAAAGGCTGGATTGCCGCTGAAATCCCCGAGCTGGCCCGACAGGAAAGCAGTTATCGAAGGAAAACTAAATTCTGCAGGTTGAAAGAACAGATTGTTGAGATCTATGCGGCTGCGCTCGATGACGCCTCCCAGGTGCAAATCATGCTTCCCTTCTACCAAACTAACGTCGTCGCTGATAGTGAAATTCCTTCGCTCAAAACTGGCCGTGGGGTTGTCTCCAAAACTGAAGCCGCCATTCACTCGGATTTGCTGAATCGCTTTTGGTTTGGGCTGAAACGGAATATTCACCCCCAGGTCCTGAACACTGATCGCATTGGCGGCCGGTCCACGTTGGGCGGTCTCCGGCGCGAAGCTGAAGCGGAAGTCGTTTATCAGAGCAGGCCGAAAGATGTGGGTCAAGTGCACCAGAAGATTCTGGGAACGGATGCTCGAACCATCCGAGTAGGTCAGGATATTGCTGGGATCGAAAACGGCATTTCTCGTAAAGCGATCGTAGAAGTACCGAACTGAAAGCAGATCCTTCTGACTGAAAGCGTGGTCTACTCTTCCGGTGATCTCCTGAAAGTTTTGCAGATCCGGCCGGGAAAAGCTGGCGCGCCCGCTCGCGTCGCCGGCAGGTATGAAAGACAGTAGTTTAATGACCGCCGGATCGGTCGCCGAGGCTCTTTGAGCAGCGTTCGGTACCGGCTGGCTCGTTGTCGAAAGCACATTGTGGAAAACCGTACCTTGATACGCGGCAAAGAAAAAAGTGCGGTCGCGACGAATGGGTCCGCCGATCGTCCCACCAAACTGATTGCGATGGATTTCGTCTTTCGTGGGCTGGTCCCAACGCCTCGCGTTTAAGGCCGGGGTACGCACAAACTCAAACGCGCTGCCATGAAGTGTATTGGTGCCGGACTTGGTGATAATGTTCACCACGGCCCCCGCATTCTGGCCGTATTCCGCGGTGTAGTTGCTGGTCTGAACGCTGAACTCCTGAAGCGCGTCCGGCATGGGGAAGGGTTGATTGACGTTCGTATACTCGTCGACGTAATTGCCGCCATCGAGCTGATAACTGATTTGGTTTTGCCGCGCACCATTCACCGAAATTGCCACCGCGCCCGGGAACGTCTTGGTTGCTCCCTGAAGAGCCCCTCCCGCGGTACCTGAAGTTGGGTTCGTTGCATTCGTAAAACCACTCGCGCCTGGAACTGAGAGGGTCAGCTCAGCTACATTGCGGCCATTCGAGGGCAACTCTGAGATCCGTGACAATTCGATAACCTGTTTCATTGTCGAAGTCGAAGTGTCGACCTGGTTGTTGCCGGCCACTACCGAAACTGATGCCGTCACCGTACCGACTTGCAGGTTAACATTCAGCGTCAGCGTCTGGTCCGTTAGTAAGGTCACGGCCTTTTGGTCAAACGCGTGGAAACCAGTTGCTTCGATGCTCACGTCGTATTGAGCGGGACGCAGCGAGTCGAGCACATAGTAGCCGGAAGAGTCTGTGCTGGCCGTTCGCGAGAAGCCCTTGCCGGCTTCCGTGGCATTGACCTTCGCGTTGGGAATCACGGCTCCGGAAGTATCAGAGACGGTCCCGACTAATCTGCCAAAGCCCTGTGCGCGGGCCGGCGCAGAACGAGCAAGAATGCACAGAACGACCAAACCAAACAGCGTCCAACCTCTCATGACCAATTCTCCTTTCGGTTGGCCCGAGTCCAGAGCCGGCAGGCCTGGGACTCATTGGTGTTCGCTAGCCATCAGCAGGGACGTAATTCAAGAACGTGAATCAACTTTTCGCTCTGCTGCCAGGCGGTAACTGCTTCTCGTAAGAACTTGCCGTGCGAAATCATGCCCTGGGCATTCTATTCGCTCTTGATTGGGGCCGTCTACTGGAATGATGACTGCGGACGCGTAGAGATGTGATTTGGTCAAGTACGGATTGTGGAGTTCTGTCAACTCATTCATCAAAGCTCTGCATTTCAAAACAACGCGACTCGGAAAGACTTAGGGAAAGATATAGGTGGCTGTTAGATCACGTTAGGACTGCTCGTCGAACAATAGACTACCATTTGTCGCTCGGCACCGTTTTCGTCAGCGGAAGTTTTCAACCAGCATGATATCGTTTTCAAAATTGTCCACTTCCGCATAGAGAAGCCATCGACCATCGGGAGAGACGGCGAGACTTGGAGAAGTCAATTGAAGTTCTTTCTCGATCACCGCAACCTGGCTGGTACGACCTGTGGCGAAGTTGAAGAAGTCAATAGTGGGATGCGGCGTCGCCTTCGGATTCACGAAGTAAATGCCGTTATCAAGCAAAGCCCAAAATCCCTGGAGGGCTTCATCCAGGACGCGTGTCTCGGCACCGCCCGTCACAGGTACCTTCCAAATGCCGGGGATACCAAAGCTCTTGGTGTAGTAAACAGAGATACCATCAGACGATTCGATTGCTTCTCGGCCACCTTGTTGGGTCACTTGCACAGCCTTGCCTCCGTCGGCGGGCGCCTTCCACACCTGCCAGTCACCGGTACGACTGGAACCGAAGTAGATCCATCGTCCATCTCGTGACCAGCTCGGCCGTACTTCATCGGAACTGTCTTCAGTGAAGCGGCGTGGTTTGCCTCCTTCCGCGCTGATCACGAAGATGTCCCGATTGCCTGTCGCTACTGAATCGAAAGCTATTTGTCGGCCGTCGGGGGACCAGCGTGGAGAGCCGACATCAGGGCCGGCGAACGAAGTCAACTGAACCGGATTTAGGCCGTCAGCGTCGCACACCCAGATCTCGTTGCTTCCGGATCGACCTGATGTGAATGCAATTCTCTTGCTGTCCGGAGAGTACTGGGGACCATAATCCAGACGTGTTGACGAGATTAACCTTGTCGGGCTGCGCATGCCGCTAGAACCAGATGTCCCAACTCGCCAGATGTCAGTGTCTCTGAACTCTTGTGAATAAGCGAGGCGGTTTCCCTGTCGCGAGATAGCCAGGGTCGAGCCACCCTCTCCGGCGAAAGTCAACTGCTCAGGCGTACCACCAGCGGCCGAAACTCTCCAGAGTCTGAAGGTTGCGGAGGCCCACAACGAAAATAGGATCTCGCGGCCGTCAGCAGTCCAAGCTAGACTTCTACCACTGCGATTATCGAAAGTTAGGCGCTTCGGTTCGCCACCAGTTGCCGGCACAACGTAGATCTCAACGTCACGACTTGAAGCTCCCCGAACGAAAGCCAGAACTTTCCCGTCAGGGGAGAATGCCGGAGTCGAATCGCCAAGGAATCCTGCGGGCGCTGAGGTGATCTGGCGCGTTTCCAGACTTTCACGCGAGAGCAAGAAAATGCTATTGGGTTCCCGAGGTGAGCGTTGCCCTGAGAAGGCCAGATATTTTCCATCTGGAGACCAGGAAAGAGCATTGCCATAGTCATACAGCGAGAAAAATGCTGAGGTTCCTGAGTACAACTTGCGTTCAGGCCCGCCCAGGGCCGGAACTACGAAGATGCTTATCTCGGATCCCGACTGCCGGACAAACGCGATCTGAAGACCATCAGGCGACCAAGCCGGAAAGAGGTCATCAGCCGGGTTGAACGTGAGCCGTAACGGTGGCGTTCCCGTGTTAACCAACTTCACATAGATATCGAAGTTGTCACGCTTTTCGCCGTTCCATGCGAAGGCGATCTGATTGCCATCAGGTGAAAACGTGGGCTGCAGCTCGCGCCCGGGAAAGGTGGTGAAAGGTACGATCTTTGCAGCCGGCAGCACAGCGTGGGAATGGTTTCGTCCAACGAACTTGTACAAAGCAAGAGTGATACCTGCGAGTGTCATCACGCCCAGCAAGACAGCGAATAGCGTGCCTGGCTTGCTTCGTCTTACCCAGCCGGAAGGTTCAGGTTTAATCGACCTTCCGAGCTTACTCTGCGTGTCGAAGTCCTGTCTCAAGTCTTTCAGATCGCCGAGTAATTCCCTGGCTGTTTGATAACGCTCCTCCTTTTCCTTCCTGAGCGCCTTGTGAAGGATCCACTTCAGCTCTATTGCAGGTTCTCGCGCGTCGTCTTCCAGAGGAGGAGGTTCTCTCTCCAGTATTGAAGCGATCACGTCGCTCTTTGTCGCGCCTGCAAACGGCACGCGGCCGCCGACCATCTCGTACAACACCACGCCCAGACTCCAGATGTCCGAGCGTGCGTCAACGGCGAGACCTCGCGCTTGCTCCGGTGACATATAGGCGGAAGTGCCAAGCACAAGGCCTGGTTCGGTATTGAGCAACCCAAGGGTGACTTCTTCCGGGCCCGTAGTTGTCGTTTGCGGGTCCGTAAGTTTTGCCAATCCGAAATCCAGGACCTTCACCAGAGCATCGTGCCTAAGCATGACGTTTTCAGGCTTGAGGTCTCGATGCACGATTCCGGCTGCATGCGCCGCTGAAAGGGCGCTTGCGATTTGTATAGCCACATCGAGCACCTCACCACGTTTCAAACGCCCTTTCCTTATGCGCTGGCGGAGCGTTTCGCCATCAACGAACTCTGCGGCGATGAAGAGCTGATCGTCTGCCTCGTTGATTTCATAGATGGTCAGAATATTGGGATGATTCAAGGCGGAAGCAGCTCGCGCTTCCCTCTCGAGGCGCAGTCGGTCTGTGCCAGAAGCGAAACCTGCTGGCAGCACCTTGATCGCCACCTCACGTCCGAGCCTGGTGTCGCGAGCCAGATAGACTTCACCCATGCCGCCGACTCCAAGCAGCGAGAGCACCTTGTAATTGTCTAGCGTTCGGCCAACGAGCGATGGAGACGGTTTATCCAGTCTCTTCGCCTCCTTCATCCCCTTGGACGAGAAGAAAGCTTCAGCGCTCTTTTCGCTTGCAAGTAGGGACTCGACCTCTTGGCGCAGGTCTCGATCTCTACCGCACGACTGCTGAAGGAAGCCCGCGCGTTGTTCAGGCTCTCGCTCCAGAGTTGCGTGGTAAAGCTGGGAGATCTGTTGAAACCGCTCAGGCGTCATGATCGCTTGGGTTTATCGGGGTTGAGACCCGCGTAGGGCCAGGCTCCATCCATTCGGCACCGTCCGCTGTCAAATCTTGAGTGTTCCGGCTATTTCTCTTCCTTCAAGCCACCCGAAATAGCGCAACGCTCCCACCCTATTCCGCCTCGGTTGAGAACGTCGATTCCCTTGCAACGCTTCACCGAGCGCGAGCAAGTCAGCCCGGCATTCGCTTACCCGGAGACCCTTGCTATGCGCGGCCGCCGGCCGCTTTAGATTCTTTCTCGTGCGCGAGAAAATCAACCGGCATGGCTTGGGTAATCTCTGTGCTTCGGGCTTGGCCTAGACAGATCCGGAACTTACCACAACTTTCGGTGAGTTTCACAGCGAAAGAAAGCCACTCACTTTTGCGCGCGCCACAAGTTTACCATCACTCATGAAAATAGACCCACAAACCGACAGAAGCCGGTCGGTCTGCTCAAGAAGCGAAAGCCCCACCGATTTGATAGGGCTTTCGCTTCGCATCACAGGTCAGAGGAATAACTTCTATCGTTCCGCGTCGGCGCGAATCGTGGATGCCGAAAACCGCTGCGATCTAATCGCCGCCAGTGGCCTGGAAGCGGGAATTAGTCTGCACCTGTACAACCTGCCGAAGCAGCTCGGAGACTATCGTCAGCGTGAGGCGCGATCTAATCTCGCAGGTTAATCAGTCCTCAGCGCGGCGGCAATCATCGTAACGTGCGTCCATTAAGAGTCCAATACGCGTTCCCGTGAGTCCTTCAAATGCGGTAGAGTGCTATCCATGCCGCGAGGTTTCATTGAATTACAGTGATTCGCGTCTCTTTCACGGCGGCGACACGGGTTCGACTCCCGTACGGGACGCCAACATTCTCTTCGGAAGAATCGCTCTATCCAAAAGATCTCCCGACCATCCGGCGCGCGATCGAAGCAAAGGTCGGTGCCGCAAAGGTTACCTACGTTCCCGGCACAACGATCACGCGCCGCGCGGGAAGCTTTAGCTCAAAAAGTCTTCTCGGATCGGCGAGAAGATATCTACCAGAATCACTTCTTCGTCTAGCATCGTCGCCCCATGCCACGTGCCGGGCGGAAAGTGGAGCACATCACCGGCAGAAGCGATGCGTTGCTCGTCGCCAATCGTAAAAAGGACGCGGCCCCGCTCGATGATTGTCATTTGTTCGTGAAGATGACCGTGCGCGGGGGTTACCACGTTTGGCGACAAGCGCAGGCGACAGATCATCAGGTTTTCCCCGACGATCATTTGCCGCTCAATGCCTGGCTCTAATTGCTTTACCGGAACGCTGCTCCAGTCCGTGTGCTGTGGTTTCAATTCTTTGATGGCTTCCATCTTAATCATTCCCTTATTCGAGCGATTTCGCCAGCGGTGCGAGCTCAATAGTCAAATGCCAAGTCTTAGCCCGATTGGGCTCTAAAAGGAAATCACGCGATTCATAAACCAGGTGCAGAGGGATCGCCCCGCGCGCCCCACGTCCTAAAGCAGTGTCGCCCGTTGCCAGCAGAGATGTTTTCAACGACCAGTCCGCCATGGCATTGATTGAAAAGTTCATTCGATCCTGACCGAACGCAAAGTGGTCTATTCGCCGCCCGTTGATTAGCGACGATTCATTGTGCGCGGAGGTCGACGGAACTGCTATCCACCAACGACGGATTGTAATTGGTTCGATCGATTTGAGAGTTTCATCGCGAATCAGCGTAGACCCTTCCAGATGCCAGATTACTTCGCTGGTGATGTGTGGATCGACCAGCTGTCCGGCTTTGCTTCCGATTAAGGCCCAGCGCCGCCAAACCACACGCAATGATTTACCGTCAGTCGCCGGCACGATCTCATCCGCGCCGTCGGTTGCTGCGATTACGCGTCCGTCGGCCAGTGCGAGAAACGGCACCATCGCGGGATAGACCTGCTCAACTGGATTATCGAATCCCGGCAGCCCATGCGGTGCTGGCAGGTAATCAGCCACGCCAGGTTTTGTGCCCGTGGTAATAGGTAGAGTGAAATAGATTGGCCCCTGGCGCACCAGCCAGACTCCAGCCGGCCGATCACCCTGACGAAAGAAAACAAATCGGGCCAGGTCAGGCCTTTTGATCTCACTCGAAAACTGGGCGATGTTTTCATGGCGCATCGCTTGTATGAATCGTGCGTGGGCCAGCGAGCCTTTGCCAAAAAAGTTTATCGTCTGTTGCCACTCGCGGTCGCGAGTGATGTAGGAATAGTTGCCACGCCCGAACGCGAAAACAGAAAGCATGTGCGCCTTATCGTTATAGTCATGCCGCAGCCAGCGCCATGCCTGGTAATAAGCACTGGCCAATTCTGGCAGCGGCGCCGGACGGAATTCCGGATGCGCCGCGAGAAAGCCGACGATCTCCAGCGTGTCCATGTAACTAACGACACCCATGCTGCGGCCCCACGCATAGCCGTAACCGTCGGGCAGCACCAAGTCCCACCAGAGGCGCATCTGCTCTTTCAATGAAGGCCGGACCGCGTCGAGAATGTCTTTTCGATCGGCAGCTTCCGCCGCTTCCCAGACGAAGCGAGCGTATTCGTTTGAGTAGCGATCGAAACGACCCGTGGGCGGCGCATCGTCAGAATAAATGCCGTTGTTGAGAAAGGGCCGGGCCGCGCGCGTTATGACGCCGTCAACGAGCGCCCGATCTTTGAGCAGGCCGAGTTGATAACTGGCGCTGGCGATACGCGCGGCAACCCCCAGATAATTTTCCGGCAGGTTAATAACCTGTTGCGTCTTTGGATCATAAAAGGCAGAAATGTCGAGGAAGTGTCGCCACTGCGTGCGCTGTTCTTCATTGAGACTCTGCCAGACCGGATTGGATTCCAGGTCCTTGCCGAAGAACCGGAGCCCCAGCACTCCGTACAATTGCGAGAAACGCGTCCCCTTCAAACGGTATTCGAGTAATCCAATTTGGCCCACCTCGCGAGCGAGATCGTGATCGCCGAGCTTGCTTTTATCATTCAAAGCGGCATATGCCCCGACTGAGTTCATAAAGCTGCCCCAGGTGTATTCGCCTGTCGTACCCGCGCCAAAGATCTTATCGGGAGCAGGATCGTACGATCTGATTTCGTTCAGGTGGGCAGTCATCTCCTGAGTGAAGAAGTCCGTGACTTCCTCGTCAAACGACGACGTCTCAATGTTAGTGGACGCTGACGAGCGCGAGGGTTGCGCATTGGATGTGCTGCTCAAAGTTAGTATTAGTAACAGCAGAGCCAGTTTGAGAAAGCCATTCAACGAGCCCGCGCCAGCGGGCGGCTGAGTGTAGCCCCGGGCGTAAGCCCGGGGTTCACGGACAGGGAGGCGCGTAGCCGCTTTAGGGGCGACAGAGAGTTCTATCGCACGGGTAACTGAATCGTTGATTTGCATTTCTGTCGCCCTCTTTGCGGGCTCTACTTCCGGCTGGCTTCCAGCCCACTTCCACTCTGGTCGAATCCGGGCTGTACGGTTACCACGCCGAACTGGCGATCCTCAACTTCTCGATGCGCAGCCATCATCCACACAAAGTTGATGGGATGGCCGGGTACAGAAACGTTCGGGTGAAAACCTTTGGGCATGATCACCGCATCTCCGTCTCGCACCACCCCGATGAATTCGGGTTCGTCCGGATTCGTGTAAACAAATTGCACGCCGAACGAGGGCGCCGGCATGTCGTAATAGACGTAAAGCTCCTCGAGGATCGCAGCGTGTTCATGCGGCGGCCAGCTGGTCCAGTGCCCGGGTTCCGAAGTCGTAAAGCCTGCCAGGATCCGCCCTGCTTCGACATTCTTCCCCAGAGTGATGTTGACTGTGCGAGTAGTTGAGGGACCGCCGGTTTTAAATCTGAGCGAGTCATCCTTCTCGACATCCGCGAACCTTACGACCTGGAGCGGATACTTATTTTCGACTTCCGCGGCACACTCAACTAGATCAACTTGTGTGTTGGTGGTGATCTCGACGTTGGTATCACGCGGTAAATAGATCGAATCGTATTGGCCGATCGAGTTTGACTGGCCATCTGCATTGATCGTGCATTCGCCTGCGAGGCAGATCAGACCCGACTCGAGAGCTCCGGTTGAAAATGTCACCGAGGGCACTTCGGGGTCGAGTATGACGCGGCCGTAGACCAGGAACTTCATTGCGCTGTTTGCCGGCGTGACTGAGGTGTGTCGACCCTTCTGCTTGTTGGTATGCCGAAATATCAATTGATCCTTCGTCTCTTTCATCTGCGTGCTCATGATTCCCTTCTTTCTGTTAATCGAGCCCCTTCCTTACGGTCGGGCTACCGCCCTTGTTTTCTGCTGACTGCTTACTGCCTCCTGCCTACTTGCCTTTATGTTCATCGAGCCAAAGCAAATCTTCCAGCAAATAATAGTTGCCGTAGGCGAGAGTGACGTCGCTTGGCCGCGTACTCGACCCGTGTCGCAATACACCGGGAGGCGTTTGATCGTCGGAGCTAACCGGAGTCAAATAGCGATCGATGAGGGATTGCACGATCCGCTCGGCCTGCCGGAGATACTCAGCCGCCCTGGTCTTGTCCTTAGTCAATTCAGACAAGCGCAGCAGCCCGCCTGCCATGATCGCCGCGGCAGCCGTATCGCGATTGCGAAAGTGAACGCCCTCGTCAACCATGTCGTACCAGGCGACGCCATCCTCGGGCAGGTGATCGAGAGCGTATCGGGCAATTCTTTCCGCCGTCGATAGCATGCGCGGATCTTTCGTTTCATCAGCTGCCACGGCAAACCCATACAAGGCCCAGGCTGCGCCGCGCGACCAGGTGGTGTCCGCCGCAAACCCCTGGTGCGTGTGAGTGAAGACTTTTTCGCCGGGCCGCGCATTGTTGGGCACTTTCACCAACGTGGTTGGCCCCGTTCCCGAATTGAATTCCTGTCGATTGTCGCCGGGGTTGTAATGCACTGATTGAGCCACAGAGCCGTCCGTACGCACCAACCAGTCGGCCGCTCTGAGCGCGTGCTTCAAACCCAGCGCGCGCCATTGCGGGTCGTTCGTTTCGCGCGTTGCCCACCACCAGATTTGCAGATTCATCATCGTATCGATGATGGTATCGTCGCCACCAACCTCCCACGCCGCCACCAACTCAGTCGTCGGATTGTAGAGTTGCTTCAAACGTTCGGCGCCGCGCAAACCGCCCTCGCGATATTGCGGCGCCTTCGTCAGACGATAGCCATACACGGATGAATAGTAATTGAGGAAACCCGTGTCATGGTTCTCAGTCATTTCTTTGCCGAGCAGTGGCGCAGTCCAAAGTTCCGCCCAGCGGTGGAAGCGTTCATCTTTTGTTTTGCCGTAGAGTAGCCATAACTCGCCGACCCAAAAGCTCCCGGTCCAAAAAAAGCCCTTCTGCTCTTTCCACTCACCGGTCTGGTTGTCGCCCTCGGTGAAAAAGCCCAGGCCCTGGTCGCGGGTCGCTGCCTCCGGCGGAGTCTGTGAAACGATCGGTTCCCACTTGGTCGCGGTGCGTTCGGCCGATTGCCTTAACAGATCGATCGCCTCGGCATAGGTTTTCTTCCTGGCCGGTTGCAGAGTGTCGGGCGGCGCAGACTGTGACGACGCGCTGGAAGAAAGAAGTGACACTCGCGCCGGTTGCGTGAGGCGACGACTCGATTCCCGCACCCGTTCAAGGAAAGCATCGAACGTCTTCGGCGTGGCCACAGGTTGCACAATCGTGCCATATCGGTATCTTCCGTCGGCACTGGTGGCGGTCACACTGAGGGGATCACTGTTTTCCTGATCCCACATTCCTATGACGTACCAACTGGCTGAGCCGTTCGCGAACTGCGGCTTCATCAGAAAGTTGACTGCGTCGTCTTCAGCTACCTTGCTGTCAGCGCCGTTGGCGATGATTGCCAGGCCAAGATTCTGGTTGGGAAGGTTGTGTATAGATGTCGCTGTTGACCCTTCTTCCACGACCTGAGGTCCCCACCAGGCCCGCACCAGCGCCGGGTCGCTCGGCGTGGGCTGGAAGACTTTTTCCTGTAAACCCGGATGACGGACGACACCCGTTACCAGACTCAATCCGTCGGCACCCACGGCGATGACGCGGTGTTCAAAGCCGTGCTTACCCGCCCACTGCGTCATGCGGCTGGTCAGATTGACTTCGCGGCCGCCAACTTTCCAGCCTTTGTAAGTGAGTTCGACAATGACTCGCACCGGCCCAGCACTGATGATCCGCCATTTGCGTTCGGCCACGTCGGAAAGCTTCACCACCTTGCCGTCAACCAGCGCGGCAACCGCGCCAATCCCAATCGCCTCGCCGATGCGATAGATGTCGCGCCCGAGCGGCGACTCCAGATTGTAGACATACTCTGGCGCGCCAAACATTTCGAGATAGAGACCGGGCCGGCGTTTCCCGTAGAAATCGATCGCGTTGCGCTGGTCAAAATAGATTCGCCACGCGTTAGCTTCTGATTCCCACGCGAGCCCGTCGAACTTCATGGTGAACTTCGCAGCAGTACGCTTTTGGTAATCACTGCGCAATCGCTGCATAGTCGCCGTCTCGCCATAAGCCAGGGTCACGATGCGGGTCTGCTTTGGTTTCAGCTCAATTTGAAAAGAGATCTCGTCGTAGGTGTTGTCGCCATCCAGATCGTCAGCCTGCGAAGCCAGTTCAGTTGTTTGGATCGTGCGAGCATCTTCCTCAAGCGTAGCCGCGTCACTGGTCGTCACAATGACGTCCCCCGCTCTGAAATCCGGCGCGATGCGCTTCAAGTCGGCAACGCTGAGGACTATGTTCTCATGCAGCCGGATCTGGTCGGTCGGATTCGTGATTGAAACCTTCAGGACCTTGACCCGCGGCGAAGCCCAGGCAGGCGGTCCGGCCATCAAGAAAAACAAACAGATCAGTATTGGGAAATATCTTGCTATATCAGGACTCCGTCACCGGAAAAAACAAACAGACGGCCTTACGAGATACTTTGAGTTCAAGAATTGTTTCGCGGTGTCGGATTAACCGCGCTCGCCCATCATCTAGTGCATCGCAGTGGATTTTGCCAGTTTCTTGCTGCTCTTCTTCCACCAGTCGCTTAGTTCAATAACCTCATTGAGGTCGCCAGCCGCTCTAGTCCTCAGCTTTGCGTCAAGCACGCGGCCATTCTTGAGAGTCGGGTTCTCCACAAAATCTGTAATCGCCGACTCAAGGATTGGTATTGAAGCTCTCAGTTCATCGAGCTTCGCTTCGGACCTCTTCTGAGTGCGCTGTTCCGGCTTAGGAAGTGCCAAATTGGACTTGAGCCGTTTGGCGCGCCGGTTTATCTCCGCCGCGGACCTGGCAAGAAAATTGAGATCGAGCGCGCCGCCCGGCGAGACCGCTCGCTTTAGGTCGAGGTTGAGCGCCCGTATGCGCTTGCGATCCCGGAAGCTTTCCGAGGCAGCCAATGATCGTCTGGACCGTGAGGGTACCTCGGGGCGCCCATGGTCGCCATTGAGCGCACGGTTGCGTGATTCCCATTCGTTGAAATCTCTCCAGGGATCGTACTGCTGTCCCGCCGCCGGCGAGACGAAGGCAATAGGACCAACCAAAGACGCCATGGCAACAAGGAGAAGCGCTCTATCTTTCACACTCTCACTTCCTCGGAAGCATGTAAAAAGAAACGGAGCACGGCAGGGAGCATCGCTGTCCGAGTTGGATGCTCCCGCCTTGGTGTGCACTAAATCAGCTCCTCCAAGCGCGCTGGGGCGCAATAATTTCCCTTCATGTGTTAGAAGTTGAGTTTCAGACCGAACTGGATGTTACGGGCCGGTCCGGCAGTCGAAATTTTGCCGAAAGCCGCGTTTGAAGGACCACCGGTCGCCGTAAGGGTTCCGAAGGCCACATCAGGCGATCTGAAGTTGGCGCGATTGAAGGCGTTGAACAGGTCCATCTGAAACCGCAAATTGAATCGCTCGGTGAGACTAAATTGCTTGCGCATCGAGAAATCCCAGGTTTGCAGACTAGGGGCCTGGATAATCCCTACACCGGCGGAGCCTTCACGGCCAACAGGCGCCGGCGCGAATGCCGCCGGATTGATCCAACCATCGGGGCCTTTATTGGAAAGCAGCACTGGGCCGCCCACATAATCCGCCCGGCGCGTGCCGATTGCGGTGCTACCTGTAGGGGTAAGATAGGGGCCGGTTTGGAAGCGCGTAATGCCGCTTACCTCCCAGCCTGACAGAACTACGCCACCAATACCTTTCATGTCGCGGAGGAACGGAATGCGATAGTCGTACGTAGCCACGAAGATGTGCCGTCGATCGAAAGTCGCTGGGCCATAGTTGAAGTGGCGATTGAATGGACTCTCACCTACGTCCAACCCGTCACCGTTGCCGCTGGTATCCGTCAGTGTCTTGGACCAGGTGTAGGCGGCAGTCAGTTCCAGGTTGCCTTTACGTTTGGCCGCGTATAGCTGTAGGCCGTTGTAATTTGAGTTGGCGTCTGAGAGGCGATACGAGATTGCATTGTAGCCCTTGTAAGGACGCAGTGCGTTGATATTGACATTGGGTCCCGGTGGGGCGTTCGCAACCAGTGCCGCGAACGAAGGTTGGTTAAGATCCGGCTGGCGGATCAAGTGTCGCCCCTCATTGCCAACATAAGTGGCCTCTACAAAGAACCCATGCGGCAAATCGCGTTGCACTCCGAGGCTGAAGTTCATCGAGTAGGATATCTTCAGGTTCGGGTCAATGGCATTGATCGTGCCGATCAGTGCGTTCGCCGCAGGGGTGCCGCCCGAAGGATTCGTGAGGTTGCCGTTATCAAAATTTGGAGTGCTGACGAACGGAGGAACGTTCACCTGTGAAAAGATCAGGTTGCCCTCAACCTTATCGTAAAACATGCCAAAGCCACCACGAATTGAGGTCTTGCTGTCCCCGAATGGATCATACGCAAAGCCAAAACGCGGCGCGATCTTGTTAGCCGGCTGGTAAAAACCTCGTGGCGCTCCGGTGGGGACAAGTGCCAGAGCAGCAGCGCTGACGCCCACTCGTGTTGCCTCATTCGACGGAATACCGTTTCCCGCTCGAACCAATCCATTGAACCTATTGCCACCCTTAGTTGGATCGATGTTGCCGTTAGCAAGGACCGTCACTGCCTGGCTCTGGTCGTAACGACTGGGATCAAAGTTCGCCATGTTGTTTGCCTGGGTATAGGTTGGCCCATAATGGTAAAAGCGCGCGCCGAATTCAAGACTTAGATTGGGTCTGACCTTCCAGCTATCGTTGGCATAAGCCTCGTACTGATTGAACCGAAAGAATCCAATGGGGTCGTTGTCCGCTTCGCTATAGCTGCGAAAGTTTCCCAGCAACGCATCAGCAAAAGTGTTGCCCGTGCTTCTGGTAGCATTCGTGTTGAAAGCGAGCGAGCCGGTGTAATTGGATCTACCGTTCTGATCTTTACGATTACGAACGATGAGCGCCCCCGTCTTGAAGGAGTGCTTGCCACGAATGATGGTTACGTTGTCACTGACGGCGATGTCAGTTGTCGGCGACAGCAACGAGGCCGACGGGCCACTGAAATTAGAATAGGCCGCGCCGCCGCTGAAAGTGGTGTTGGGGATGCCATTATCGAAGCGCCCGCCGGAGAAGAGCTGCGGGTAGGTAAAACCGTAGGTTTCCCGCTTCCAGAATTCGCCGACTGGGGGAATCCGCTGACCATTCCAGGTTGAGTTGATCTTCGCTTCGTTAATCAACTTGGGATTAATCAGCCACGTATGAGAGAGCTGAACGCTATATCCGGGACGCAGGCGATTGGTGGGAATCGTTGGCAATTGCGAGGTGATGAAGGTGCCGTAGGGATCAATCAAATTGTAATAGTCATGGAAGTAGCGGCCATAGACGCTGTGCTTTTCATTGAAGCGATAATCAAGCCGCAGGTTGTCCTCGCGCCAGTCGAGTGGATTCGGCTGCTGGAAGGTGGTGTTGTTGGCGGTCGCGGTGTCTGCGTAGGCTACGGCCAGTTTCTCCATGGCGCTGTAAACCGAAGCAATCGCCTTTCCATCCGTGGTGATAACAGCGGGAGAGCCATTGAGCCTTAAGTTAGACAGATTGCGACCTGGAATTGGTTGACCGGCGGCCACGGCCGCGCCCGTTGCTGGATTGATCGCCGTGTAGCCAACAGGAACATTCAGCGTTCCGGCCCGGGCACTGAAATCCCCAGTCCTTTCCGCCCGAGTCGGCAGACTCCGTTTCACCGGGGCCGAATCCAACCGAATGTACTTGTATTCCTGACCAACAAAAAAGAAGAGCTTGTCTTTCTTGATCGGTCCGTTGAAATTCCAGCCGAAATTGTTGAAGCGCAGCTTGGCTCTCACCGGCGAGAAGAAATTGCGCGCGTCAAGCTTGTCATTGCGAAGGAACTCAAAGCCGCTCCCGTGATAGGAGTTGCCGCCGCCGCGCGTCACGATATTGACCGCTGCGCCGGCGTTGCGCCCATACTCCGCCGAAAAGTTCGATGTTTGGATCTTGACCTCTTCGATAAAGTCGATGCCGACGTTGTTCACCTGGCTGTTATTGCTGCCGGAGTCCATATTGTAGCCGCCATCGACCGAAAGGCTATTGTAATTCGGGCGGTTCCCATTAATAGCCGCTTGACTGATGCTCAGGCTCGTGGTCAGCGCTAACTGATCTTCGTCGAGGATAGCCGCACCAGGAATAAGGGTAACGAGCTGCATGTAGTTCCGCCCGTTCAGCGCAAGGTTCTGCACCTGCCGCTTGTCAACCACCCGGGCCACTTCGCCCGACGTCGTGTTAACAGTCTCTCCGGCGACGCTTGTGATCTGGACTGTCTCAGTTACCTGACCGGGCTCGAGCGTGATGTCCACCGTGAGGCGAGCATCCGCACTGACCGCGATCCCTGACTGCGTGGCGTGTTTGAAACCGGCCCGCTCCGCAGCCACGCTGTAAGTGCCGACAGGCAGATTGGTAACCGTGTAGAATCCGTCACTGTCGGCGGTAGCTGTCCGCACCAGGTTATTGGCGAGGTCGCTGATGGTGACGTTAGCGTTCGGAAGCGCTCCGCCATTCGTATCTTTTACTGTGCCCGAGATTCGGCCGAAATTCGTTTGTCCGTGTATCGTGAGACTGCCACAGACCATCAAGAGGAGCAACGCTGCGATCCTGGCGACGGAAAAGCTTTGCGACGCTGAGTTGTTTAGGCTTTGCATATCGAACCTCCAAGGAAGAATTCTGAGCTCAAGCAACTCATACCGTTCGGCAAGAACGATTGGTTGCCCACAAAGTTAGGCTGAGACCTTGTTCGCTTACTGCTTGAAAAACTAAACTCGAGCAATGCTCGTACGGAATCTAGGCGACTCGTGGCGCCGCAAAGGTTGGCGCCGCGATCAGCGCCGCCGCACCTCGCAAACGCGGATACTCTTGCGATGAAGTTACCCGCAGCGGCGTCCGCGTGGCGGCTTCTGTCAGCGCGCGCTCGGCGATCGCCTGCCGCACAGTATCTTCGATCAAGTCCCAGGCGGTCGTGATCTCTCCCGCCAGGTAAATGCAATCGGGATTGACGACGTTGATGATCGTAGCGATGCCCAGACCCAGGAACCGCCCGGTGGCCAGCACCGCAGCCAGTGCTTTGGAATCGCTGCTGCGAGCGCGCGCGACTAGATCGAGAACAGTGAAGGAGCTCTTTTCCGCGTCCTTTAGATGCTTTGGACTAAGTTTAGACAAATCCCAACCAAAATAACGCGAAAGGGTAGCCAAGTTGGAAGTGTAGGCTTCCCAGCATCCATTTGCGCCGCACATACAGCGCGGTCCGTCCATGTTAAGTGGCATGTGCCCAAACTCACCGGCGAGGTGATCGCGCCCACGCAGCAACTCTCCGTTGACCACGATGCCGAGACCAACGCCGTCCGAAACACTGATATAGACAAAATTGTGGCTGCCGGTTGCCTCGCCGCGTTCCGACCACAATTGCGCCAGCGCGGAAGCCCGGCCTGAATTCTCGATGTGCACTGGCAGGCCGATGGCCGCAGCCAGTTTTGAGCGAATATCCACGTCGCGCCATCCGAGCGCTGGCGCGTTCAGAATCTTACCCGTGCGTTGATCGACCATGCCCGGAACCACTACCCCGACGCCCTCGCAAGTAAACCCAAGCCCCTGTCGCTTCAATAGCTGGCGAACCCGAGCGGCCAGGTCTTTGACGAATGCCGGGATGGAAAAAACAGTGTCGTAGCTCTCGATGGCCAGTTGCCGTCCGGAGAAGTCGCACAGCATCAGATAGGTCTTGCTGAAACGAACATCGACCGCCACCACCAGGCGATCATGGGTTCTGATATGAAGAAAGGTCGGCTTGCGTCCGCGCGCGGCTTCGCCGGTGGCGCCTTCATAGATCAACCCCTGGGCGATCAGTTCCTGCACCAGCACGCTCACCACGCCCCGGGTCATGTTCATGCGGCGCGCCAGATCAGCGCGGGAAATAGGTTGACGTTCGCGGATGATGTTGAGCGCAATACGTCGATTGATATCGCGTGCTGTCGTGCGGGTGGCGATACTAAAGTTTGTGGTGTTTATCTTGCGCATGGCCGCTGGGCATATTGTTCGGCGCGCGAACAATATGCCCACTACGGCTGCTTTGTCAAGAGTTTTTTTTGGATGTTCTTAGCTTTATTTCTGAAGAGGCTGCGAGCGACTCAGAGACTCTTCCAAGAAAGACTTGGCGTGTTTGGCATGTTAGGCGAGAAGAGATCGGGTGGCACCGCGGGATTGGCGAATGACGAATTCGGGCTCGACGATGGCGTGCTGCTCCTTGTGCTTCTTTCTTCCCTCGATAAGGTCTATCGAGAGATGGCCGGCGGCCTGGCCCATTTCGAACGTAGACCACGGACCGTCGTTACAGGAACCTTCAGCATGTCGGTACCCGTTGTCATAAGTCAAAGGTGCGCTCCGCTCAAACTACTTTGTAAATCCCATCGCGCGGCCTTGTTGCACGCATACCTTCGTTGTCCTGTCTTGGCTCGCCGTCGCATTCAAGAGCAAACGTAGTCACCAAGTCGGCCGGCTTCTTTGGCAGTCCGGTTAGTCGCACTCGAAAATCGTCCTGCTCGAATTTTATCGGCGCGTTTGTCGCAAACATTTTGACCGACGTGACTTTGTTCACGAGGTTGCCGATGACCACGGTTTCCCCGGGCCAGCAGTGCACGTGCGCGTACAAGGTATTGCCTTTGCGCGTAAAACTCACATAGTTTCCGCGCCTGGGCTGACAGTGATCGGAATCGCGGATAGTCGCCCCATTCTCGCTCATCCAAGCACCGACGGCAGTCAGAATCCTAACTGACTCTTCGGGAATCGAGCCGTCCGGCTGTGGTCCGATATTCAGCAGATAATTGCCGCCGTCACGAGCACACGTGATCAAGTTGCGGATGACCGTGGTCGGACTCTTCCAGTTAGAGTCTGCGGCGTGATACCCCCAGCTATCATTCAACGTCATGCAGGACTCCCAGGGACCGTTGGCGGAGGCCTCGATGCGCTGCTCGGGCGTATCAAAGTCCTCGGGAATCTTCGAACGATTATTAATGATGATATCGGGCTGCAGTTTTCTCACCATCTGATTCATCTCGACCGACTCCCAACCCTTCGCATCCAAAGGCCAGGCTACGTCGTACCAGAGGATGTCCACCTTGCCATAGTTGGTCATCAACTCTCTTACCTGTCCGTGAATGTAATCAACAAAGCGGCGACGTGCGGCTTCGTCAGTCTTGCAGCGAGCGCCGTCCGGATGGTGCCAATCCATCAGCGAGTAATAAAAGCCAAAACGCAAACCTTCCGCCCGCGCCGCTTCGACATATTCACGGACGAGATCACGTCCGGGTCCCTGCTTCGGCGCGGAATAGTCGGTGAGCTTGGTGTCGAAATTACAAAAACCTTCGTGATGCTTGGTAGTCATCACCATGTACTTCATGCCGGCGCTCCTGGCCAGGCGCGCCCACGCCCGCGCGGCGTTCGGGATCGGCTTGAATTGCGGCGCCAGGTGCTCATACTCTCGCACCGGAATGCCTTCGTTTTCCATCACCCATTCATGGCGGCCGAGCGTGCTGTACAATCCCCAGTGAATGAACATGCCAAACTTTGCGGCGTGCCACCACTGCATCCGGCGCTCGCGATCTTCGACCGTCGAAGTTGTCGGCACGCCAATGTTAGCCGGTCTGGTTTCCTGAGCAAGGGCCAGATCGGTCCTGGTCGCCGCAATCGCCGCAGCGCCTGCCGCACCACCCATCATAGTCAGATAGCTTCGTCGGTTCATCATCGTCATGTACCCCACTCTCAGTCCGGATTGACATTGGAGTTTTATCGCTGAGCTCATTTTGCCGCGATGAAATCGGGACGAAGCAGACGCCCGCGATCTGCTAAATCCACGTCCGGCACTCTGGCCATCGATGCTTGATACTGCTTGTCGTGATATATCGTCGCCGCGCGCCGCATCAATGGGAACAATGCCTCCGCTTTCAACCCGCCGATTTCCGGGTACTCCCACTTTCGCTCGCCGAGCGCGACCGGCGTGAGAAAATCGAGCGCTTTGCGAATGCTCCGCCCATCTGTCGTTTGAAGATTCCACAGATCGACCCCAGTCCGCTCACCAACCGTCGCCAACAACATCAAACCTTCGAGATTCATGAGGCTATAGCTCCACGCTTTCGTGCGCGCCAATTCCAGCGGTTGACGACCATCAGGTTCGATTTGCGTCGCGATGCGTTTTCGCCGCGCGTCCTCGAGAACTCGCACAGCCAGATCTTTCTTGCCAACGAACAACGCAAACGATGCAACCTGAAGGTCGTAATAAGTTCCGTGATTATTTTTTCGCGCTGCTTCATCACGACCGTTCTGGCTTTCGATCATCCACTGAAGGAATTTTCCGAACCAGTCTTGCAACGCGCGGCGATCGTTTTCAGTTAAGGCTGTTGAGCCCGCCAGTAATCCGACCGCGTCAACTACATTTGGTAACCAGCGCGTTTCGATCAAGCCGATGCCCCGGCCAGTGTTCACGCCCGGAATGAACTGGGCGTATTGCAAATTTGGATTCATCCGTGTCGCTGGATCGATAAAGAACGCGCGCAATAACTCGACAGCTTTTTTAGCGTAGGCTTCATCGCCTTTGAAGTAGTACGCCAGCGCGAGTGTCTCTACTGAAGACTCCATCTGATCGAGACTGTGATGATCCGTGATCTGGTTGATTTCCGGATTGCGTTCGCCGTCACGGGATACATAAGGCAAGCCATTGGGAGATTTTGGATTAGGCCAGAAGTAAGGCGCCTGGCTCATGTAATCGTGCTTGTCTCCGCTCGGCGGTGTTGCTCCTTTGGTGACGACCGAAAACGGACCGGACGACATCGCCTTCTGTGCGTCGCGCTCCAGCCTGGCCAACGCAGCTGATAAGTTCTTGTCGCCCTCATGAATCCGCCGTTGCACTATCTGCAACTGCTTTGCGTCAAGTAAGAACACTCGCGGCGAGGTTTCGGCGCTTGCCTTTTGCGACTCAACGTTTGCCGCCGCGGACATCGCCATCGTCAGCAACAAAACTGCCGCAACTCTCTTCGATTCATTTCTCACGAACAATTATTGTACTCCGGATTTCTAAGCTCGACCTTGAAACGCGTGCGGTCGCTCGCCGCCAGTTGATAGGCGAGAGCTGTTGCTCAACCGCCGGGGTTAGTTGTAAAGTGCCGCGCCGACAATAGCTGTTTCTATAACGAGCGCCGGATTCTATTTGCTGTCAATGCGGGGTGTCAAATTCCCCGGTGTCCCAATTAAGAGTCGATATCTCAGATTCTGAATCGAAGCCGCTGTCGCTCCTCATTACTGAATTTGACGTTCGACAAGAACTTGGCTTGCATCCGTGTTTCGACAAGATGATCGGCTCAATCACTGACTAAACTCCTCTAAGAGGATTGGTACGAGGAAAATCATAGTATTCGAGCTTGATCTCATCCGTTTGGGCCCAAGCAGACGAGATAAAGCCCGGCGAGACCATAACAAGCGTCAAGACTACGAGCACAAAGTTGGCTGGTTTAGATTTCATCGTTTCTCCCTTTGCGAGTTATCTCATCGTTCGC
>JBGPWS010000091.1:0-13967 GCA_041492345.1 Pyrinomonadaceae bacterium
AATTAGTTCGCCCATCCGACAATTGTGCGCATACGACATTGGTTCAAGAGCAGGGACGCTGGTCGTTGATAACAAAAGGCAAGATACTCGCGCACGGTCTCGTCATCGTGGGGCTGGTATGCGCTGCCGGGAGCAGTTGCCGGTCTGAGCGCAGCGCGGACAGGGCCAGTGATCCCTCCGCTCAGAAGCCGACAACCAACTCAAGCAAACCCGCTTCGGAGTCATCGCCGATCACATGGAACGATGTAACGAGCAGCTACGAGCGCGTGCTGGACTACGTTTGCCTTTATGAGAAGGAAGAGCGAGCTATCTCGGAAGGAGAGAAGCAGACGATTCGTCTCTCCTTTCGCAAGCCATTGGACGTGCGATTGGAGTGGCTGAACGACCGAGGAAACGTCGATCAGACAGCCGTCTACAGGCAAGGGTTCAATGATGGCAAAGTACTAGCGCGCCAGAGCAACTTGCTCGGTGCGCTCGCGGGAAAGCTCCGGCTTGATCCAAATGAATCCCTTGCGATGGCCGATTCGCGCCACCCAATCACGGAAGTCGGTCTCGGAACGATTATTGACCGCGCGCAACGCGACGCGGCGAATCCTCGTATCGCCTCCCATTTTGCCGGCGAAGAGACGCTCGACGGGCTGCACGCTTACAAGTTCGAATTTACAGCTAGTGGGAACGAGGTGGTGGGAGGACTAGCCGGCGCGCGCAAAGCCTTAATCTGGATTGATCGGGAACTGAAGCTGCCTGTCAAGCTGGAGGTTTACGACGCCGCGAACACGTTGCTGGAACGCCATCGCTTCAAACAGGTGCGCATCAATCAGAAACTTAGCGACAAGACTTTTACGTTATAGGCGGTGGCCAAATATCGCGGTTAACCAGGGGATGAGGGAGCGTTGAAAAAAACCTTGATGGCCAGGAACGCGCTGCGGCAGTTGCGGCACCGTTTCAACCGTCCCTTCATGGTGATGTTTGAAACGACTCTGCATTGCAATATGAAGTGCGGCTACTGCGCCATCTGGCAGAACCAGCAGCCAGAGGATCGCGCCGTGCGCGAGCGCGTCTTCGCGCGCATGGACGAGGCGGCCGAGTTCGGCGTCTTCGCCTGGAGCTTTTCCGGTGGCGAGCCCCTGATGAATCCGCACATGCCTGACTATATCGAGTATGTGGCGCGCAAAGGTTTCTACACCTCTATGCCGACCAACGGATTGGCGCTCAAGAAATATGCCGAGTCCTGCGTCAAGCTGGATCAGTTGGAAGTATCGATTGACACGCTCGACCGCGAGAAGTTTGCGCGGCGCCGTGGCATTGACGGCCTTCCCACTATCCTCAGTGCGCTCGACTACATCAAAGGGCACCTCCGGCACAACACGATCCAAATCAACGCCGCTGTCGATCTTGAGAACCTGGAAGATCTGCCCGCACTTGCAGATTACTGCGAAGAGCGCGGCTTTCTCCTTCACACCGAAGCGGTCCACAACGTCGTGCGCACCACCTGGAAGACTGAAGACGTTGAAATGAGACAAGAGGAACTCGACCGCGTGGCGGCGTTTGTGTCGGAGTTGAAGAAGCAGCACAAGTGCGTTCGCTTCTATCGAGACTATTTCAAGTTCTATCGCAATGACGGATTCACGAAGAAGTTCCCGTGCCGTTCGGCATCGCATCTCGTCAATATGCGGCCCGATGGCTCGATCCAGTTTCCCTGTGCGTTTGTCTCACTTCATCGTGGCGCGCCCGAGATGAGTCTGCGTGAAATCTATGATTCGCCCGAAGTGAGAAAAATCATCCAGCAGTCGCCAGAGATGTGGGACTTCTGCAAAGGCTGCAAGATTGGCTGCCCATACGAAGTTTCGGCTTATCGCAACAGCCCGTTCACGGCCATCCGCGGAGCGGTCGACTTTCTTCAGTTGAGTTAACGAAGGACAGTGATTTGACTGCCACGATCGAAAGCTTGTCGCATATTGAAGTAGAGCGCCGGACGACCGCGCACGCGCCACCGCCCGAGATTGCTGTGCGCGTGCGCGATCTGGTCAAAGTTTACCGCGACGGCACGGAGGCCAACCGAGGTATTAGTCTTGAAGTGCGGCGTGGCGAAGTGGTGGCTATTGTCGGCCCAAACGGCGCGGGCAAAACGACCTTCTTGCGGCAACTCACAACAGAGCTCCGCCCCACCGCAGGCTCTGTCAGCGTGTTTGGCGTGGATGCCGTTGCAGAGCCGGAGCGCGCCAAGCGCGCGATGGGAATAACGCCTCAGGAAGCCGGCGTCTTCGATAGGCTCACCGTGCGCGAACATTTCGAATTGTTCGCGCGTCTCAAGCACTTGTCAAAACAGAGCGCTCGCGAAGCGGCGCAGGAAGTTATAGCGGAACTCGGCCTCAGCGCCGAAACAGGCAAGAGTGTCGGCGCGTTATCGGGTGGGCAGCGCCGACGCATCCTGATCGGGTTGGCGCTCCTGGGTCGTCCGCCACTGCTGGTTTTAGACGAGCCGACCACGGGGCTTGATCCGTCGTCGCGCCGCGCCGTATGGGGCGTGATCCATCGAGCAGTCAGCGCAGGCGCGACCGTTATTCTTTCAACGCACTACATGGAAGAGGCGGAGCGTTTGAGCGACCGCATCGGCGTCATAGCGGCTGGGCGGCTCATTGCCTTCGGCACGTTAGACGAACTCCTGGCCCGACTGGATCGCAGCTATCGTCTGAGTTATCGCGACCCGATCGATCCGCTAAGCGACTTGAAGATTCGTTACTGTGCGAGCTTTGCCCAGGCGCAGCAGCACATTGCGCGCGAACTACTATCCGAATACTCAATCGCGCGTGCTTCGCTAGAAGATGTTTACTTCACCCTCACGGGCGAGCCTTTCGATAGAGACGAGGCGGAGGCGACTGGATGACACGCGTCACGGACATCATTTGCGTCTTTCGCATCCAATTCGCCGGCACGCGCCGCGAAGTTGGCCCTTTTCTACTGGCCGCGTTCGTCTTCCCGGCGGCGATGTACTTATTCGCCAACGCCGTCGCCGGCGTTGAGGTCGCGCCGGAGCAGAGCCGCCTGCGTTTTCTTGCCGGTTCGATCGTCTTTTCACTCTCACTGACTTCGATCAGTTGGCTCGGCTATCTCCTATTAGAAAATCGTTTCACGGGTCGGCTCAAGCTTTTCGCGACGCTGCCGCTGGCGCCATCCTCTTACGTTTTCGGCATGCTGGTCTTCGCTCTCGCGCAGGCCGCGGTGAGCACGACGACACTATTGGTGATCGGGCGTGCGCTCGGGATTCAGATGAGGCCCAATTTCCCGCTGCTGATTGTCGTCATTCTCTTGACGATCCTCTGTCTGTGCGGACTCGGCGTCATCGTCGCAGCGCGTGCCCGGAGTTTTAGCCAGGGGTCGCTCCTAACCGACACGCTCGGCGCGGGACTTATCTTCCTCGCGCCCGTTTACTACGCACCTGAGATGATGCCGCGCGCGGTCCGGGTGTTTGCGCAACTACTGCCGACAACCTTCGCTGCGCGTGCGGTGCAGACTACGCTCGCCGGCGGACATGCGATAGGAGATGAACTTCTGGTGCTCAGCTTAATGGCAGTCGTAACACTCGCGCTTGGTTTTCGATTAATGAAATGGCGAGAGGACTGAATATTAATAACGAGGCCAGCGAGGCTTCGCCAAACTCTCTAACATGAAGGTACTTGTTCTCACCCTGTCATTCGGCTCCGGCCATGTTCGCGCTGCACAGGCTGTCGCGGATGAGTTGGGCCGTCAAGTGCCTTCCTCGAATGTCCTCGTTGTTGATGCGCTCGCTGAGTGTCGGCCATTGTTTAGAGCGTGCTACGAATGGCCATACTGGCTGATGCTGCGTTACGCGCCAGGGCTTTGGGATCGCTTCTCAACCGCGCGCGTCAATCAAAAGCACGAAGGCACCGCGCCGGCGTGGGCCTTTCGAATGGGTTGCCCGAAAGTGTTCTCAACGATCAAGAGTTTCGATCCGGACGTCATTGTGGCAGCCGAAGTGGCGGCGTGCGAGATGGCCGCCATCGCGCGACGTCTGGGACTAACACGAGCGCCAATCTTGAGTGTGATCACGGATTACGAAGCTGAACCGATATGGGTGCAGCCTGAGGTTGCCGCGTTCACCGTTCCTGACGAGAGCGTTCGCGCTGAATTGGTCTCGTGGGGCGCACCTGCCAATCGTATTTCGATTTGCGGAATTCCAGTCGACCCCGCATTCGATGCTGTGCACGATCCCAAAGCAGTGCGCCTGCGTTATGGAATTAGCGACAAGGCTCCGATGGTGCTGTTAATGGGCGGTGGAATGGGGCCGACTCGAATGCATCAAGTAGCCAAACAACTGTGTGAAAGCAACGTCCCCATGCACATCGTGGCTATTGCCGGAAAGGACAAGCACGCCCTGCGCAGACTTAAGCCCGTGAAGGCAAACGCTCCGGTGTCGCTGCGAGTGGTTGGCTGGACTGATGAAGTGGCTGCTCTGATGCAAGCGGCCAGACTTCTGGTGACGAAACCTGGCGGACTGACAATATCAGAAGCAGCGCTGTGTTCATTGCCGGTAGTGTTTTTCGATCCGATCCCGGGCGCGGAGTTCATAAACGCCAGGCGTATGGTCGATGCCGGTGCAGCAGTGATTGCCCAGGGTCCGGTCGAAACGGCACGTGTCATAGTCTCGCTATTGCGAGACGACGAATCGACTGATGCGATGGCTTTGCGATCGAACAAACTGGCGCGCCCAACTGCGCGGAGAGATATTGCGCGCCTAGCGCTTAATCTTTTGGCGCCGGTCAAAGAAGCGACGCGCAGGATGACTGCCTGAAGACTTTCGCAGAGGCGAACGACTAACGATGCGATTCGGACTTCCGATTATTGCGACGGGCTCGCTGGCGATGAGTGCGGCGAGCTTATATTACGCAACGGTCGCTGTGCGCTCGCAGTGGCTGGGCCGAACGTACTGGCGGGGCCGGAGTGACACCAACGCAGTGGCTTTGACATTCGACGACGGGCCGTCGCCCGACACAGAGGGCATCCTGAACGTACTGGCTGACCACCATCTCAACGCCACCTTCTTCATGGTCGGGCGTGAGGTGGAGAGCTTTCCGGGCATAGGCCAGCGAGTGTTTGCTGAAGGGCATGAGGTGGGTAACCATTCGTATTCACATCCTCTCTACCTTTTTCAGCGGGGCTCTGAAACATGTGATCAGGTAAAACGCGCTCAGGATGTAATCGCAGAGACGATCGGCGTCAGACCTATGCTGGCGCGGCCACCCTACGGTGTGCGCACGCCTGCTTATTTCGGAGCGACGCGCGTCCTTGGTCTTCGTACAGTGCAATGGGACGTTGCGGGATTCGATTGGAAGCGGCGCAGCCCGAGTCAAATTGCGGACAATGTTCTGCGCAAGGTGCGGCCCGGCTCGATCATCCTGCTTCACGATGGCGATAGTTCCGGAAAGGAAGACCGTAAGAATACCGTTGCGGCATTGCCCTTAATTATTAAAGGCTTGAAACACCGCGATCTGGAGATAGCTCCGCTCTCTCAGCTACTGCCAGAGAGAATTTACACCCGCGACTAAAGGAAAGCGCGTTTATGACTGAAGAGCAAAAACCGAAAGCGATTCTCTTCCTGGATTTCGACGGCACCATCTCGCGCCGCGACGCAGTTGACGCCATTCTCGAGACGTATGCCGATCCGAAGTGGCTCACCTTCGAAGCGGAATGGCGTGCCGGCCGAATGGGATCGCGCGATTGTTTGCGTACCCAGATGGCGTTAGTGAGTGCGACGCGAAAGCAGATTGATGCATTGCTTGATGAAATAGGCATTGATGAAGACTTGGTGGCATTGCTCGAAATGTGTGCCTCGCACTATATCCCGGCGCATATTGTCAGTGATGGTTTCGATTATTGCATTCGTCGCATTCTCTCCGGTGCCAGCAAGAGAGTCGCCGCTCTGCTAAGGGGCGGGCGCGTTTGCGCGGGCCACCTTGAAAGTCGTGGTCACCTGTGGCGCACTGAGTTTCCCTTCTTCCATCAAACCTGCGGGCATGGATGTGCAACATGCAAACCCGCGGTAATGCGACTCCTCAATAAGACGAACGCGCCGGCTATTTTCGTTGGCGACGGTCTATCGGATCGCTACGCAGTTCAGAGCGCCGATCTCGTTTTCGCGAAAGATGGGCTCGCCTCACATTGCACCGAACATTCAATCGAACACATGCCATACCAGAATCTCGGAGACGTGGCTGCCCATCTCGACCGCTGGCTGGCCGGACGGGTGTTCTTAAGGGAAGAGACGCTGGCCAGAGCCAGCGCCTGAGGATTCTTCAGTAGAAGAAAGCGTCACAACTATGAGCACAGCTATTAACGACCTTGAGCTAATCACACCCTCGATGGACGAGCAGGAACTGCTTGAACTCGAGCGCAAGTATTGCTCGTGGGGAGACACGGTTCACTATCTCGATCCGCCCAAATTCTTCGAGCGTGCCGAGGGCCACTACCTTTACGATCGCGAGGGCACTCCGTATCTGGACTTACAGATGTGGTACTCGGCGGCGAGTTTCGGCTACGGCAATCAGCGCCTGAATGACGTGCTGAAAAGTCAGATAGACAAATTGCCGCAGCTTGCCTGTCAGTATCTGCACTCAGAAAAGGTCGAGTTGGCGGCTGCAATCGGCCGACTCAACGAATCGAAGTTCGGCCTGGAAGGGCGCGTGCACTTCAATGTAGGCGGCGCCCAGGCGATTGAGGACTCGCTCAAGATCGTGCGCAACTCTACCGGCAAGAATCTGGTCTTCGCGTTCATGGGCGGGTATCATGGACGCACGCTGGGCGCATCAGCAATCACGTCAAGTTATCGCTATCGTCGTCGCTTTGGGCACTTTTCCGATCGTGCTCACTTCGTACCTTTTCCTTATTGTTTCCGCTGCCCCTATGGGAAGAAGCGGGAAGACTGCGGCCTCTATTGCGTCGATCAGTTCGCGAAGAATTTCGATACCGAATACAACTCGTTCTGGGATCCGAAAGCGGGCGAATCTGAGTTCGCGGCCTTCTACGCTGAGGCGATTCAGGCGACGGGCGGTTACGTCATTCCGCCGCGCGAATACTTTCCGGCGCTCAAGAAGGTTCTCGACGAACGTAACATCCTGCTCGTTGATGACGAGATTCAGATGGGGTTTTATCGGGCCGGGAAGTTTTGGGCCATTGAGAACTTTGGCGTCGAACCGGACATTATCGTTTTTGGTAAGGCGTTGACGAACGGTTTGAACCCGCTCTCCGGCCTCTGGGCGCGCGAAGAGTTGATCTCGCCAGAAGTATTTCCGCCAGGCTCGACCCACTCGACCTTCGCTGCAAATCCGTTGGGCACGGCCGTCGGTCTTGAAGCCGTGCGGATGATGGAAGAAGAAAACTACGAAGAGATTACACAACGCAAGGGTGCTTATTTTCTGGCGCAGATCAGAGAACTCCAGCGACGCTATCCGAAAGTGATCGGCGACACGGACGGCATGGGTATGGCACTTCGCATTGAGATTTGCCACGAGGACGGTTTTGAGCCAGACCGTGAGTTGACCGATAAGATGTTTGTCGAGGGCATGAAAGGTGATCTCGACGCTCGCGGGCGCCGGACCGGTCTTGTCCTGGATATCGGCGGCTACTATAAAAACGTCTTTACGCTGGCCCCGTGCTTCGACATGACGGAGGAAGAAATTGACATTGCCGTTGAACTATTTGAGCAACTAATTCGCCGTTGCGCTCCGGAAAGAAGCTAAGGCTTAAGGTGCACTTCGGTTTGCTTCTGACTAACGATGCTGACGAAAATCATTGAGAGCGGTGAGCGCGTTGCGCTCGCAATCAGTCTGCCACGCGCGCTTCAAGTCTTGGGGATGATCCCGCAGCCCGCTCGCGACGCGCTGCAGCGCCTGAGATTTCGACGGACGCTGCGTTTGGCCGCGGAGCGTTCGCCGTTTTATCGCGAGCAGTTTCGCAAACGTGGCATCGATGTTCGTCGCATCGAGCATCCTTCAGAACTGGGCGACTTCTATACAACTGGCGAAGACTTGCGGGCCAATCCGATAGAGACATTCTTGGCCGGTCGGCCCGATACCGCATTCGAAACAACGGGGACGACCTCTCCGATTCCCAAGCGCGTCCTTTTTTCTAATCGCGAGTTGGACGAAATGGGACGCGCCAGCGCGCTCGGCTTGTACAGCCTCGGGCTGCGAAGAACAGACATTGTGTTGAGCGCATTCGACAACTCGTTCTGGATTTCGCCCGCGAGTGTGCGGTGGGCGTTCAAGTATATCGGCTGCTTTCACGCGGAAGCGGGCAAGATCGAGCCGCTCACATTTTACGAACACGCGGTCGCTTATCGCCCGAATGTCATCTTCGGCGAGCCATCGTGGATCGTGCGGCTATCAGAAATCGCGGAAGATCGCGGCACCTGGCCCCTTAAATTCCTCTTTGCCGGGGGGGAGAACGTTACAGAATCGGCGCGTTGCGAGGTGGAACGAGTGTGGAAGGCGCCGCTCTACCTCAACTACGGACAGACCGAAGCCTTCGGCGCTTTAGGCCTCGAGTGCCGGGAACAGAGCGGGTACCACCGCAACGATTTGCACTTTCTATTCGAGATCGGCGACGCGAACGCCGAGGGAGAAGGAGAGTTGGTCTATACGACGATATCGCGAGATGTAATGCCATTAATCCGCTATCGATCAACAGACCTAACTCGATTGATTGACGAGCCGTGCAAATGCGGTTTGTTTGCAAAGCGCATCGCGAAGATACGGGCGCGCACTGATGAAATGGTTGTCTGTGGCATGGGTAACGTCGGTCCCTGGGTATTCGCGGAAGTCTTGCGCGATGTGAGCGGCCACGGTGCGGACTGGCAGGCGGTGATCAAACATGACGGCAGGCGGGACGTTGTCGAGTTGCGCGTTGAGCTGGAGCACTTTGATCATCAAGCAGACGTGGAACGGGCCATATTGGACAACTTGCGCACAGGATTTGCGGACTTCTGGAAGAATTATGAAATGAAGCTCTATGAGTTTCGTGTTGTCCTGTGCGAGCCCGGGAGCTTACGGAAAGGCAAGAAGTTGAAGCGCGTTTTGGATCAGAGGGAAATGGTCTTGCCGCGCGTCGTTTGATCAAAGGAAACGAAGAAAAAGCAGCGAATCGTCGGTAACGTCGATTGTTCGCGAATGGCTTCTCAAGACTGTCCCATGTCTATTCGGTCATTTCAAATTGCATACTGGATCGAAAACCTTCTTGTACCCTTCATAGTCGCATCGTTAGTGGTGCTCGCAATTTCCGGCAAGAAACAGTTATCAAAACCCAGGGCGTATTCAATCAGGTTAGGGGCGGCTCTGGTGATTGCGATCGCTATGGGGGCTTATTTAGGTTCTCCATGGCTGGGAACCATTATGGTATCAGCCGCAACCGGTTTACTGTTCCGCTATTGGTAGACGCAGCAAGTCACCCGATTGACGAGCCCATTATTATTCGAGCGATCTGCAAGGTCAATCGCGGAAACCTTGAAAATAACAAAGTGATGAGAGCGAGAATCCCATTAGGCGCTCTTGTCCTCTACTGATATCTGTTGGAAGCTAGGTCTGAAGTCCCCGATCCCACGGCCCCTTTGCGGCAAGTCGGCGTCAGAACGCGCTCGCCGCTGCCCCCCTACCCGGCTTTGTTACTTCTGGCTTTCGGTAGTGCTCTATTAGGTGTGTTGCTATTTGGTGGCCCTCGACTCTTCCGGTGATTTAGCATAGAAGCCTGTTGATTCTAGTGCCAGAAAGGTCTTCCTGTGATGAAAAAAGCGCTCCTCGTTACGACAGCAATCCTGCTGGGTTTCCTCTCATGTTCCTGCAGTTCGAAACAATCGCCATCTCAAGCTAAAGCGGAGTTTAAGCCGAAAGTCGGCGATCGCGTTCTCGCGGGATGGGGTAGCGAAACATTTGAGGAAGCGACGATCAAATCCATCGATGGCAACAAGGCTCAGGTGGTCTTTGATAGCAAATCAGAAAACTCAGTAAAGCTTCCTGACGAAGTCTCGCCAATCCCGGCGACCCCCCTAAAGGTCGCGCCCGGCGACTATGTGCTCGGGCAGTACCCATACCAGAAGCAGATGTGGATCGGTGGACGTGTGAACTCGGTTAACGGAGCCATGGTGAACATGAAATTCAGCAACACTGATGCCGACTCGGATGTCCCCGCCGACAAGATTGTGAAAGCTCCCGATTATATGATTCGAGCCCTCAAGAAAGAGTTGAATCAATAGAGGAGTCGCCGCGCTGACTCTGGGCGAAACGTGCAAAACTTTATTCATCAGTTCGATTCCGATTCGCCGCCTCCAATTCTCTCAATAACTTAAAGACAGTCTGGCAGTGTCGCGAAAATCTAGCGGCGCTTTGCAAATCCTCTTCTTTTCAGACCAACCCCCTTTCTCGCCAGGTCAGCTTCGACCTGCTTGCGTTTCTGGCGGCACTGATGGTTGATACCTTAGAACTTTGCTTGTGAGGTGAATGTATGTCTATCAATTTCGTTCCTTCGGTGATGACACTTGAGGCGTTAAGATCCGTCCCCCTCTTTGCTTCGCTTGATGATGCCGCAGCACGTCATCTGCGTAGCCTGCTTCTGGTGCGAGACATTAAGAGCAACACTGTGATCTTCCGCGCCGGTGATAGCGGCGATTCACTCTGCCTGATTGAGTCTGGCCGCGTGCGCATCAGTGTCACCGATGCGGATGACAAGTTGCTCATACTCGCTGAACTGGCAGCTGGTGACTTCTTCGGCGAGATGGCCCTCATTGATGGCAAGCCCCGCTCGGCAGATGCCACCGTCACTGAGGATGCGCGCCTTGCAGTGCTGTCTCGAGAAGACTTTCTCAGCTTCGTTCGTGCCAACACCGATGTCGCGGTGGAGATGATCAGTGCGGTCAGTCACAGGCTGCGCCGCACCGATGAACTCCTGCGCCAAAGGGTCTCGCGCAATATCAATGAAGAGGAACAGGCTCAGCGGACGTTCGCTTCCCGGATGGCAGATATGATCGCGGAATTTGGAGGCAGTTGGAAGTTTATCGGCGCCAGCGTCACGCTCCTAATATCCTGGATGATTCTTAACACGTGGCTGCTGCGCGATGCGGCCTTCGATCCGTCCCCTTACATTCTCCTCAACCTGGTGCTGGGGATCATGGGAGGCTTGCAGGCGCCAATTATCTTGATGTCTCAGAATCGGCAGAGTGATAAAGATCGCTTGCGTTCCGACCTTGATTATAAAGTCAACTTGAAAAACGAGCTTTCGCTAACTGAACTCATGCGCCGGTTTGACCTGCTGGAGAACGAACGTTTGCCGTTGCTCTTCGAAGAACAAAATGCTCGCCTCCTCAGCCGAGTTGCAACACGCTCATTGAAGGAGGATAAGGCACAGTGAGGTTGGCGAAGGTTGTCGCCTCTCAAAATTCATCGCACGCGAGCAATTCCGAAGAGGTCCTTCATAGCAGCCTATTAACGAATCATGATCGCAAGAAGTAATAGATTGCTTATGGCGCGCACAGGTAAGGCTTATACACCTGGTCGTGCCAGAGGATCAATAAGTTGGAAAGACAAATCAAAGTAGCGCCCGCAATCGCTCCTTGAGTACCGAGGCGGATAGTTTATACGAAGCCGCGGTGTTAGCGATGCGCACCTTTAAGGAACACGACTGCGAGCCTGGTCTAATAAGTAAACTTGAAGTGGAGATCCGCAGTTCAGTCATTCACCCGGTAACACCAAAGAAGGTTCGCGAGTGTTGGCCGCTCTAGTCGGTAGATGGGTGCTGATACTTCTCGATGAGAGGGCCCGGATTGGATTGTTTAGTTCCGCAGGTTGGACACGTTGAAGGGTAAGTGGCGAGTCGTACTGCTTTACCTTTAGAAATATCGCGCATGATCGGATACTTGGCTTTGCACTTTTCACAAGTGACAACCAGATACCACTCACCGGGTATGCACTGAGAAAGAGGAAACATGCCGTTTATACGCTTAACGCGCCGATCCTGCGGGCACCTTAACCAGTAAATCACCGGGCTCGCACTTTAGGGCATCGCAGAGCTTTTCGATGGTAAGTTTATTAGTTGAGATGCCTGGCTTGCTAAGTTACGAATAACTGAATACTCGATCTGTGTGGTGTATTCCTTGATAACGCGCCCGTTGTACCATTGGTACCGGTGATAGTATGGCCCATGGGGCGACTTAGGTTGTTTTAGCGGTTGGTGCTTCATGCTGCCCGGGCGGTGGCATAACTCCAATCTGTATCAAGAAGCCCAATACATCCTTCTCAGCCCACTTCTCGACGAGTCTGCCGTTCGCAATGCGATGGATCGTGATCGAGGTCATCTTGAGATCGTTGCCGGTTCGGGGGGCACCTGGAAGGTCGCCTTTGTGTTTTCCATACGAGGTGAGGCGCGTCACGACCTTATCCCCTTCGGCGATTTGCTCTTCGATGTGGTGATAGCCGGGCGTTGCCTCCCAAAAGATTTTGAACGCCTGCTTCAAGCCTTCTCGCCCGGAAGCTAATCCAGGAAACGGTGGAGGATTGTGGTCAAGATAATCCTCCCCCACAAGCTCATCCATCGCTTCGAGATTGCCTTTATCGATCTCCTCGTAAAACCGGCGAACAAGCGCTTTATTCTCTTCGATGGTCATCGTAGTAGTCCCCTAACGCCTGGAGTTCACAGGCGCCCTTTAGCGCGTTCCGTTCAACAGATTCGTAGGGCATCGGCATTGCGGTACTGGCGCTCTCAATCGGCCAGATACATTCCGTAGCGTTCCACGTTTTTCACGACATTCTGAACGACCTGATCGGCCACAGATTTCTCCTGGGCCAGTGATTCTTGCACCGGAATTCCAAAATCTCGAAAGAAGCGTTCAAAGCCCTTCGGCCGCCATCCTGTGACCCATACAGCGTCTTGCTCTGTGTTGTTGATGAATGTATGCGTCGTGTTTGGCGGGAGTTCAACGAAACTTCCAGCGGAGCATTGTTGCCATTCACCGTTACTCATGACGTCCAGCGTGCCTTGGATGATAAAGAAGAACTCGTTTTCGCTCTTGTGAAAGTGCAGAGGCGGGCCCGGAACGTGTGGCGGTGATGTGATCTCTACCATTCCGTATGACTCGTCGGTATCAAGCGGACGAATCTTATGGCCTAGCACCCACAGCAAATTGTTCGTGTCCATTGCATTACTCCTTGCGCTGCGGTTCAGATGCCCAAACGTTTGAGTTGAGGGGCGCGCCGCTTTTGGCGCGTCCCCTCTCAAATCTAGCCAGCGTGAACAGCAGCCGCACAAATCGACGAGTACTGCGTGTGGAGAATGTCCCGGGCTGTCGCACCAGTCTCTCCCACTATCTTTGCCCATGCTCTGCGAGCGCTACCGCACCACTGATTCGCACCCGATACGTTCCCGTACCATACTTGAAAGGCGTCAGGTGCAGAATGACTGTTTGCCGCTTGCCGATCTTAATGCTCTTAACGTCGCGCCCGGTCGTGCCGGTGCCGTCCGCCTGTGCATACTCACAGCAAATGAGCACCTTGTTGGCATCAGCGTCCAACAACTCAAAAGCAGTGCCCGTAGTTCCATCCGACGATTTCACATCCACGGTGAGGGTGACTTCACCCGGTCCGGCGGTAAAGGAATAAAAATACTCAATCTCCTTGGCGTTCAACTCACCCTTAATTTCATCAGACGTAAACGGTGTCGGATGGTCACGGTGTGTAGACTGGGCAAACGCGGAACCAGTCGCGGCGATAAGCACCAGCAGGCTGGCAGCGAGTAACAAACTTTTCTTCATTTTCATTCTCCTCTTGAAAGGCGCTGAGTATTGGCCCGCAGCGCAGTTGCGTAACAAAGCGGTTAAGGCTAGCCAATCGGCTGTCGGCTATCGCCTGTCACAACCACCCTTACAGCTGCGGGCGGCCAGGCCGCAGGTTTTCTCGGCTCGATCATCG
>JBGPWS010000144.1:0-10483 GCA_041492345.1 Pyrinomonadaceae bacterium
CCTCTCCCCGACCCTCTCCCAAAGGGAGAGGGAGAAAAGTCTCTAGAGTCCGTAGCGCGGTGAGCACTGGATTGTAAGAAAAGGCCTCTCTAGACTTCCCAAACGGCTTCGGTTCTCGACTCTTCGGCCGATCCTTCAGCCGGAACTCGCATCAGCGCGAGTCGATCGACGATGCGACCGTTGATGAGGTGTGATTCGATAATCTCCGGCACATCAGCAGCTCGGACCTGTGCATACCAAACACCGTCGGGGTAGACCATCACGGCGGCCCCGATGGCGCAGAAGCCGACCGAAGCACACTCAGTCAGCACGATGCTGCCTTTCGGGTTCTTGCCCTTCTTCGCCTGGCCCATAAGAATGCCGCGCGCCATTAATTCGCGCTCGAATGCCAATTTCACCTCAACGCTATCTCTCGCCGAGCATGATTTTCCCGAGCATACAAATACGTGATGGCGAATAGGCGCGGTGGTAATCGGCGCCAGGGCACATAATTCTTCAGGGTTCTCGATGAATTCAAGTTCGGCCATGCACTCTCATGCTAGCACGGAAGAGCGGGTTTAATCAGTCAGGACGAATGTTGACTTAGTCTTTGCGCGCAATCGATTCCATTGTAAGATTGATGCGAACGGGCGACCGCTTGAATGACCGCATCAAGCTCCACGGGCGGTCTTTGATGCGGGCGCCTGATTTGATGTTACGGACAGCGAAGCTTACTCAACGATGGCAGAACAGCAGGTAAACGGACTAGTAATTCACGTCTCGTCGCTGAACGATCGGACGACCGAGGTCGTCATGCAAGAGCGCATTCGCATTGGCGCTTGTGAAGATTGCGATGTGAAGATCCGTCTGCCGCAAGGCGCGTCAAGCACCGGTCCCGTCATTGAACTGGCCCGCACTAATGGCATCTACCGCATTGCCAGCATTGATCCCAATCTGGAAGTAAAGCTTAACGGCCGATCAATCAAACCCGAGAAAGGCATCCACGACGGAGACGAAATCTGGATCGGTCCGTCGGGCCCATCGATTCATTTTTTTCCGATTGCCTCAACCCCGGCGCTGGTACCCGGTCGCCGCGATAGTACGCACGTGGCGCCGTTCATTGAGCAGGCGGCCATGGAAGCTTCCGCGACCGCGCGCCGCGACGATGCAAAGATCTTTCTGCGCGAGTTCACCCGCGAACTGGTTCGCGAGATTAATCCTTCGACCAAGATCATTGGCTTCACGATTTTGATCTTGGCCGTGGTCGGCCTGCTTTGGGTTGGCGTCCTGCAGTATAACGAGATGAGAAAAAACCGCCGCACCATCGGCGACCAGCAAGGACAGCTCGCGGCGCAACAGGAACAACTGCAAAAGGCGAACGAACAATTGGGTGAGGTGGTTAAGTCCAACAAACGAATTCAGGACACCATCTCGCTGGGTGAGATGCTGCGCGTCAATTACGGCGACGGTGTCTGTTTGATTTACGGTTCGTTCTCTTTCGTCGAACCCGGAACCGGTCGTCCGCTTCGCTATCCTGAGACACAGACCAATGAGTCGGGCGCAGCAGTTCAAAATGCGAATGAAGAGCCGGCGCTGACTCCGGAGGGCCACGGAGCTATTGCTGAGTTTCCCTTCGCCGGCACTGGCTTTCACGTCGGCGATGGTTTTGTGCTGACTAACCGCCACGTGACGCAGCCGTGGTTCACCGATGAGCGGGCCCTGAGCCTGAGCAGCGCGGTGAAAGGCGTGCCGCGGCTGAAGAAATTCATAGCTTTCTTTCCCGGCACTGCTCAATCGATCACTCTAAAGGTCAAGCAAGTCGCGCGAGAAGACATCGCCGTCTGCACGATTGACGCGAAGGACTTGCCGCCAAAGCTTCCGATTTTGTTGCTCGAAAAAGATCCTGGCTCGGTCGCGGTAGGGAAACTGGTCGTGACGGTGGGTTATCCGTCGGGGCCGGACCGGCTGCTGGCGCTTTTGGACGAGAGCGAGGCCCGCAGTATTCAACAACGATACGGTTCCGTGGAAGCGCAACTCAGCTACCTGGCTGAGAAAAAGCTGATCCGGCCTTTGACGACCCAGGGAAACATCACAGATCTTGAAGCGCGGCGAATTGTTTACGACGCGCGCACGGGCGAAGGTGGATCAGGTGCCCCACTATTTGGGCCATCAGGCCGCGTGATAGGAATCACTTTCGCGATCTTTACAGAGAACCCGGCCTCGAACTTTGCAGTGCCGATTCGGTATGCGATCACTTTGTTGGAGAAATCGGGCTGGACGGGTCCTCCGAATTCGGACGCCGAGCAGAAAGAAGCGGCCGCCGCGAACCAAACGAATAGTCGTTGAGGCGGCGGCCAAATGGCCCGCGACGAGAGTTCGCAGCAACGGAATTAGTCGCCCAGCCATCTGAGGTCTGATGGCCGAGTTTGGCGCTGGTACGTTGGTTGCTGATGGTTTTTCAGCATAGGAACAAACTACTCCGCCACTGCAGGCGGAAATCATAAAGCTGCAGGAACATCGCTCCTTTCGGAGCGTTTTTGCAAAGTATGAACGGCAAAACTTATCGCCCAAAGAGAACGAACGCCCAGACGGGCATCGGATTGATGTCTATCCGATCAATCTTGCTGTTGGTCGCGATTTCGCTCTGGTGTGGTCAGAGTGCTGCGCAATCATCGAATCAGTTCGGTGCCAGGCAGTTTGCTCCGGCTAAGCCAACTGAAATCGAGCGGGCTGGCACTTTGCCCGCAGCGCTAGTCCCTGGCGCGGCTGAGAACGAGCGCGTGGACGCTAAGTCGTCGACGGAAGCGCGATCAGAGGAACCTTCAACTGAGACTGGCGCCTCCAATCCAACTCAAACTCAGTTCCGAATCGAACGCCTGCCGATGATGGGCGGAGCGGAATTACTGACTATCTTTGGCCGGCTGGATGGAATGCGCACCAGCGGCCTGCCCACGCCGGAAGTTCCGCTGGTCAGCGTCGTGCGCGACACCCTGTCCGATAACGATCCGGAGAATGATCGACTTCGTTATGTCTGGATGCTTACGTACACGCAACCAACCCTGATGAAACGGATTGCTTCCGCTGTTCCTTTTCTTTATCAACATGTCGGGAACAAGAAGCAGGCTTCGAAGGGTCCGCCGGTTCCGATCCTTGATCTCGCTAACACGAGCCGGCAAACCTGGAACAATTTCTTCTGGATGGGACTGCAAAATGTTTTCCTGGACAGTTATGGGATTCCGCTAAAGGCCGCCAGTCGCAGTTATCGCCGCAACGCTGCTGACTATCGCACGGCCCATGTGACGCAAGCGCTGTCGATTCTCGGCAACTACGAAAGCCAGCGTCAACGATCGCGCGACGAAGGCGAACTGCTGGCCTTCAATCAAAGTCCCAATACCAATTCGACCAATTCGACGACGCCCAGCTACGTTGGAATCAACGATACGGCGACTCCGTTGTTACCTTCGCCCGCCTTCACTCCCGGCGAAATGCTCGAGCTGCGTGCGCGCCTAATCCTTTCGGGAAGAACGTTCGGAGGATTCATCGGGCCTGATAAGTTTAGCGACACTGTCGAAAAGCGCTCGATGTCTTCGTTAGATACCATCGGCCACAACTGGGAGATGTTGCGTCAACGGGCTGAAGCCGAGGGACTCTATTTTCAACCCCTGACTATGCCGGACGGTCGCGCCACTCACGCCTTACTATGGATCTCGCGGTCCGATCTGGCGACCCAGGCGAATCGATCTTTTGCCAAGCGCTTTCTGAACATCGCGGACCCGTGGAAGGACGGACGCTTGCGCAACTGGAGCGGCTATTCACAGACGCGTTATCTTGACCAGGACAATCGCCCGACCACTGCTGATAATCCGGGCGCACGTTCGCTGGAAATGATTCCGCTGGCCCTTTATGGGCTCGATCACCCAAACATTCCGGCCCTGTTGGTCGACTTTCGCGACAGCCTTAATCCGAAGGGACGCGAAGTGTCGGGCCGGATCCTGAACGATCTGACCAATAACATTTTCTCGCTCTCGAGTTTTGGCAATATCCCATACTTCCTCGGCCACAGCGCCTACAATTTTGTAACGGGTCGTCGCGGCATGGATCTGAATCAACCCACGCGCTCGAACAGCTACTCGGAATTGAAGCTGCTCCTGTCCTTCAATGGCTCGCTGGATCCGAAGCTGCAGCGCGAGATCGAGCGTCGGCTGGAAATTGTCTCGGTTAATCCGCTCAGCAACGACAATCAGAGCGAGATTCAACTCGCCCGTCAGCAGTACGACGCTTTGATCGATTTCGCTCGCCGGCCTGATGGCCTGCCGGCCAAAATCGAACGTGATCGGCGAGCTGAAATGGTTTCGCTACGACATGGATCGGTGGCCCGTTTCTTCATTGACCTCGGCAACGTGCTTTCGTTCGGCCGATGGGTTCACCGTGAAAACGTTACGCCCGAACTGTCCGCGCGCATGGAGGTGGCTCGCCGCATCGAACGCCACGCGAACTTCTTAAGCGAGGTCGCCAGGTCGTCTCCACAAACTGAAGTCGCCTGGGACCTGAGCACGGTGAAGCACTCGCTGCAGTTTCTTGCTGATAGTGGGGCCGGGGCAGATGGATCGGCCGCGCGAGCAGCGGCCTTGATCTTTCAGCGGACCAACGACGCCGAAACGCGGCGGCTGTGTCTGGATGCTCTCTCCGCGATCAATAACCGGACCGCAAAGAACGCCCTGCTGCGCCTCTATCACCAGGAGCAGCCTCAATCAGAATGGCGCCCGGCGATTGCAGAGAGATTGCGTAAGGCCGTCGCCGCAGACAGTCGCATGAAACCCGCCGATGCCAGGGCGGTTCTCGGTCAGGTGGGCCAGCCGTGAGGGGAATTTGTCAGGGCAAGGAAGCCGCAATACTTGAGCAGTAATCAATCAACGAGCCTGCGAACTTTCGGGTTCGGTCCCCTTGCGAACCCAGAGTTTCGCTCGCTACGCTCGCTTCACCCTGGGCTATCTTCTTCCGCCGACTCCTCGCTTCTCGCTATCGTAGCCACAATTCTGTTCGCATTGGTGTTTCAGTCTTCGGCTGCGGCGCAAACAAAACGCGTCGTGATTGTCAAAGTCGACGGCCTGCCCTATGAACTGGTCGAGCGCTTTGCCCATGAGCGCGACCCGCTCACAGGGAAGAGCCTGCTGCCCTGGTTCGACAACGTCTTTTTCCAGAACGGCACTCGCCTCACCAACTTCTACGTCCGCGGCATGAGCCTGTCGGCGCCGTCCTGGTCGACGCTTGATACGGGGCAGCACCTGCAAATCAAAGGCAATGTCGAATTCGATCGCGACATTCTGCACACCTACGACTACTTGAATTTCATCCCCTTCTACTTCAAACAGGCCACGGGCGCAGATGTGGACATGCCAGGCACTGAAGTGCTCGACTCTCTGGGCGTGCCCATGTTGATTGATGCCTATGACAACTACCAGCGGCTGCCGGGCTCGCAGCTGTATGGTCGCGGCGCCCGGCTGGCGACTCTGCAACACGCGGGCCAGGCAACGTTTCTGAAGAATCCGATAGAGCTGGCGGGCGAATTCGTCAGCGGCTTTGATCTTCGTGGCGCCGTTCCCGATCAGATTGAGCGGGAACTGATCGAGAGGCTGAATGATCCGCGCGTGCAATATCTGGATCTTTACACTACCTCGTTCGATCACGTTGCCCATCACAACAACGATCGTGAATCGCACCTGATTGCCCTGCGCGAACTTGACGCGCTGGTGGGACGGATATGGACGGCCATTCAAAAAAGTCCGATGGCTTCAGAAACAGCGCTAATCGTTCTTTCCGATCACGGCTTTAATACTGACGAGCGAGTGATCAGTCAGGGCTTCAATCTGGTGAAACTGCTCGGCAGCTACGCCGGTGGCGGACACCACGTCATCACCAAGCGGCGCCTGCTGATGGATTACTCGCTGAAGGCCATCAACCCTTTCGTGCCGCCAATCACCACCACTACCTCTCAGTCGTATTACCTGAAGAAACAGAGCGCCGGGTACCCGACGGCCCTTTTGGATTTCGACGGCAACGAGCGCGCGGGACTACATCTTCGCAACGGCGATCTTAACCTGCTGCATATTCTGCTGCAGCAACTACAGCGCAAAGATCTGTCGCCGCAATTGCGCCAGGCAGCAACGGACGCGTTCTTTACCGCGCTGGCGCGGGACAAGGCGCGTTGGCAGGACGAGCTCGATCAACTTGACGAAGAGATAGGTGCTTTGAATCGAGCGACCGAAAAGCAGCGCGCCTTGTGCGAATCGCAACCGAAGAAATTCACTTTGGAAGATCGGGAACTGGGTCGCGACGACAATGCCCGGCGTATCTGCGTAGTGGCAGCGCAATGGACCGCGCAGGCAAAAGGCTACCGTGCCTACGTGGCGACGATGCGAAATCTCTTAGGTCTGCGACCCGAGAACTTCAATCCATCCAAACTCAAGATCGCGGAACTGATTCCCGTGGATTCGATGGGTCAACGCAACTCGGTTCACGATCTACAAAACTATGTAGTGGGCCCGGGACGCGACGGTCTGGTGTTGAAAGGTAATGGCTCGCTCGATCTCGAACGTAGCTTTCTGCGCATTAATTACCTGACGCTGATGCACGAGCAGGAGGTGCGCAACAACGTACAGCAAGGCATTTCGAATCGCCCGGTGGACTTCATCGCGACTCGAATTTCTCGGGCAGCGATCGCCCCGGCCCTCAGCGAAGATCTGCAGCCTGACGACGATGTGGTTTGGCTTTACGGAGGCCCGGATCGCCAGGCTTTGGTTATTCCGCGCGGCGAAGCTCAGGGGCAATTGCGCCTGCGATACCTGCCAATAGCCCATCTTATTCAGGATGAGCAGGGCGTAATTCGCTTTGATCGCGTCGAATGGCAGCCGGGTCTGCCACTGCGAATGCTGGATGATCCGCGGCTTGACGTCCCAATCAATGATCGCTTGACCTGGCTAAATGACTGGCACACCGACATTGAATGGTTGCATGCAGTGCACAAGACGCAATACTCTAACGGGCTTATCGGGCTGCACGAACAATTCACGCTGTTCTCGGCCCCCGGCACGGATGTAAATGCGGCCGGACTATCAGCCGATGAGAGGTTGCTGCACCGCTTTCGGAGGCGTCAAAGACACCTGGTCGAAACCGATCTAGTGATCGTAGCCAATAATCATTGGAACTTTGATGTGCGCGGTTTCAATCCCGGCGGCAACCACGGATCGTTCTTTCGTATCTCGACGCACTCGACTTTGATGTTTGCCGGCGGCGAGGGCACGGGTATTCCGCGCGGTTTGGCCGTGACTGAGCCCTACGATAGCCTGAGTGTAGTGCCGACGATATTGGCGTTGACCGGAAATCTTCAGAGCGACAATCGGCCGGTTGAGTCCCTGGCCAGGCGCGGCTTTACCAGGTTTCCCGGCCGAGTAATTCCCGAAGTCGCGGGACAGAATTTTGGCGCTCGCAGTTCCCAGCCGGCACAATAATAGTAACCAATGGAACGTTCCTTCGATGATCGCGCACTGATGGACACTACCGACTCACCGTCGGTCGCCAAACCGTCAACCGCGAAACGCTCGATAGCCTGGTTGCAAGCCGTGGCGTTCGTGCTCGGCGCTTTACTGCTGGTGTATGTCATTCGCAGGGTTGGCGTCCAACCAATCTTTTCCGCGTTGGGCCGCGTCGGTTTTGGATTTTTCTTCGTCGTCGCCATCAACGGACTGCGGCATGTGCTGCGCACCATCGCGATGAGCATCTCGGTTCCGCCCGAGCACAGACGCTTTACTTTCCTGCAGGCGTTCGCGGCGCGACTCGGCGGCGAGTCGATGAGCTTTCTCACTTTCGCCGGCCCTTTGCTGGGCGAAGCCACCAAGGTGGCGTTGCTGCGAAAACGTGTTCCCCTGGTTCACGGCGTGCCGGCCCTGGTCGTTGATAACCTGCTCTACAACCTTTCCGTCGTGCTATTGATTTTTGGCGGCGCCTGCCTGATGCTGTTCGCCTATCCCGTGCCGCCGGTCGCCCGCGAGATGCTGATCCTGATTGCCTCGGTGGCGTTCCTTGGGCTAATCGCCGCGGCCATGGCGACCCGACGCCGCGTCACGCTGCTTACCAACATCATCGATGGCCTTGGGCGCCGAGGTTTCCGGCCCAGATTTTTGCGCACTCGTCGCCATCACATCTTTCGCGTCGAGTTGACGGTGTACGGCTTTTACAAGCGACGGCGCGCCGCGTTTTTTTCCATGATTGGGCTCGACCTGACCTCGCACGCGGTCAGCGTGCTGGAAGTTTACGTAACGCTCAAGATGCTCGGCTTTGTTCCCCACGTGGGCGCTGCCTACATCATTGAGTCGCTGACCAAGGTCATCAACTTTGCGTTTGGTTTCGTGCCGGCGACGATTGGCGTTTACGAAGGCGGCACAGAAATCATTCTGAAGAGTCTGGGTTTTGCCGCTGCCGCCGGCGTTACATTGGCGATTGTGCGGAAAGCCGCGATTATCTTCTGGACCGTAATTGGTGTTTTCATCATCACGTGGCGCGCGGTGCCGAACGCCTGGCTGCGCGTGCTCGATCGCAGTCCTCGGCTACAAAAACTTATGGACAGTCTAGTGCTTTCAAACCTTGCGCATCGCCCCGCGCGCACTGCCGTCAGCGTTGTCGGCATCGCCATCGGCGTCTTACTTGTGGTCTTCACGGTCGGTCTAACGCACGGCCTTTTGCGCGAGCGCGGCCGGCGCGAAGCAAATATCGGCGCGCAGATCATGCTGCGGCCGTCGGGTGCGCTCGGCCTCAGTGGCGCCCAGACATTTTCCATCCCCGTCGCTCACGCTGCCGAAGTCGCCCGTATCGAAGGCGTGCGTATGGCCGTGCCGATCGGCCAGAACCTGGACAAAAGTGACTCGGGTTTTGGCTCGCGCTTGATCGAAGGAATTCAATTCGATCAGTACGCCGCGCTCAACGGACTGACTATCAAGGAAGGAAGAGGGCTTCAGGGTGGCGACGAAGTCATCGTTGACGCGGCCTGGCAGCGCGAGCGCAATGTTGAGATTGGCTCCACGATTGAAATCTTCGAGCGACCGTTTCGTCTGGTCGGTACGTACGAGCCTCCGGGCGGTGGTCGAATGAAGATTCCACTGGCGACGATGCAGGACCAGGTCGGCAGCGAGCATCGCTGCAATACAATTCTGGTCGCCTGCGCAGATCCGGCGCAGCAGGAGCAAGTTGCCGCGCGCATCAAGGAGCAGTTTCCCGACGATCAGATCATCCTTACACGCGAACTGCCTGAGCTTTACATGTCCAGCGTGCCCGCGCTGAATATTTTTCTTAAAGTCGTGGTCGGCGTGGCCGCCACCATCAGCACGATGGTGATTCTGCTGGCCATGTACACGACCGTGACTGAGCGCACGCGACAGATCGGCATTCTGAAATCGCTCGGGATGTCGAAGCGTTCCATCGCCTGGGTGATCGAGCAGGAAGCGATCCTCGTCAGCTGCCTCGGGGTCTTCCTCGGAGTGCTCCTGATGCTGCTGATCCGGTTCTTCGTGATGAGATCGACGACCCTGGTGGTTGATGTCGAGCCAAAATGGATCGGGCTCTCACTGGTGGTCGGTTTGATTGGCGGCTCGATCGGAGCGCTCTATCCGGCAATGCGCGCCGCGCGCCAGGATGCGGTTGATGCGCTGAGTTATGAATAGCGGCCTACTAGTTACTACGAGGCGAAAATCTTGCCTCACGCAGCTTACGGCGGACATTCGTGTCAAAATAGATTTCTTTCATCGATTCCCCTTCTAAATCGGGAGCCCAAAATTCTAAGCCATAAATCAAGTCAAATGATAAGATTATCCAACCTTTGCCACGGGAAACTCATTGCCGCTATGATAAAGATTGAAAGGGTAGAGGATCGATCGATGAGCTCAATACTTGACCAGATCAAACCTGACACTGCGGAGACGAACCCTGCTGAGGCGCAGGCACGCGGGCTGTCAGTGGACGAATACCTCAGGAGTCTGCTCCCAAAAACCAATGGCGACGATGGCGAGAAGCCTCTCTATGAAACGACGACGCCAGCAGAGCTGGCGCAAGCCTATGTTGATTGGGCGCAAAGCCATGATAAGAACAGGCCCGTGATTCTAAACGACAGTCGAGAGATCATCTATGAAGATGCGATCTGACGATGTATTACCCGCATCGACGGGCGCGTACAGCAACGGACAGCTGATTGGATAATGATCGGAATTCGCCTGCCAGGTACTACGAATCCGTCGGCGGAGGCAGGGCTTTCAATCGGACGAGCTTGACGCCTTTTGCCAGCCCAAGCAGTTGCAGAAAGCGGATGCCCCACCAGTTGAAATCAATTTCATACCAGGCCAGACCGTGACGGGCTGAGGTTGGGTACGCGTGATGGTTGTTGTGCCAGCCTTCGCCCCAGGTCAGCAGCGCTACCCACCAACTGTTGCGCGAATTATCGTGCGTTTCAAAACGTCGC
>JBGPWS010000138.1:0-10572 GCA_041492345.1 Pyrinomonadaceae bacterium
GATCGCTTATGTGCGGACGGTTCCCGCGGTACGGAACCAGTTACCGACGACAAAGATGCCGTTCCCGCTTAACTTTTTCATTCAGAATGTTCCCGAGCCGGTGACCGCTCCAGTCCCGGCGCCGGATCAGTCGACGCCGGTGGCCCGTGGCTCATATTTAGTTCGGATGAGCGCGTGCGCTAGTTGCCATACGCCGCAGGAAAAGGGCCAGCCACTGCCAGGAATGGATTTCGCGGGCGGCTTCCTTCTGAAGGAACCCAGGGGTGATGTAGTTTCCAACAACATCACACCCGCCGCGTCGGGGATTGGTTACTACAACGACACTTCGTTTGTGCAGGCGATGCGCACCGGCAAAGTCGGAGCACGCCCGCTGCATGCGTCAATGCCGTGGTACTTCTATGGCAAGATGACTGACGATGATCTGAAATCCGCGTTTGCGTTCCTGCAAACCATAAAGCCGGTCAAGCACCAGTTGGACAACACCGAACCTCCGACCTACTGCAAGTTGTGCAAGCAGAAGCACGGGTTTGGCCACACAAATTGAGAGGCACAGATAAGTCCAGCCGCGGATGAACGCGGATTAGCGCAGATCAGAACACCTAAAACTGTTAGCCACAAAAAGCTCTTTTTTGGCTTGCTCTTTGTTCTGATCCGCGTCAATCCGCGGCTGATCTAAGAACTAAAACCTGAACCGAGCCGCCAGTTGTATCTGGCGCTCGCCCAGAAACGTGCGCGCGAACCCGAACGGCGTCGACAACGCAGGATTGGTCAACGTCGTAGCTGATGAGCTCGCAATGCCGTAACGTCCAGTGTTGACCGTGGCAATGTTCGAGCGATTGAACAAGTTGAAAGCTTCGGCAATCAAACTCAGCTTGTATTTCTCGGCGAACGTGAACGACTTAGTCACACGCGTGTCGAACACATAAATGCTCGGCGTGGTGAATTGGTTGCGCAAGGTACCTGGCACGCGATCGGCGGCTGAGTTGCCGTCGCGATTCGCATCACCGGCAATCAAAGCTGAATAAGCAAAGCCACTCTGCAACGTCATGATGCCTGAGAAAGTCCAGTTGCTGAGGAAAGCACTGGCGATCGCATCGTTCTTCTTGACGGTGCCGATCTCGTAGACCGGACTGAACACCAGGCGGTGACGAATATCCAAATCGCTACGTCCGTAATCCGCGCTGATGTCCAGGTTGTTCTGCACGCCTTTCACATCGTCCGTGCCGACCACGACCATCGTCTGATCGGGCTTGTTGTCTCTGGCGCTCGAGAAAGTGTAGGCCGCGATGAATTGGAAACCGCGCGAGAAGCGCCGCTTCAGTTCTACGGCCAGACCGTTGTAGCGCGAATCGGCAGTGCTCTCGAACAAACTGATCCGGGTAAAGCCCGGAATGGGACGAGCCGCCGGATGACGCAACACCGTAAAAGCCGCGCCGCTCGGATCCGTCACAGTTGTAGCCACAGTTGCACCGAGGTTGATGTCGCGCGTGCGCGAAAGATGCACGCCCTTGAAGAAAAGATAAGTGACCGACAAACTCAGGTTGGAAGCCAGTTCGCGCTCAACGCCCACGCGGGCCTGTTGGACGTAGGGCTGCGCATAATCTTTCGCAAACAAGTACAGACTCGGTGTCAGTGCGCCCGCTGCCGGCGGCGTCGTAAAGATGGCCGGATAGGTCAGACAGGGATTCGGCACCAGCGTGCAAGTCAACGTAATGCCGGTCACTTGGATTCCGTTCTGCGAATGGGCCGTGCCGAGCATGATGCCGGTTGTGCGGCCAAAGAAAATTCCATAGCCGCCGCGGATGACCGTCTTCTCGTCGATCGCATAACTGAATCCAAAGCGAGGCGCAAAGTTATTGCCGTCGCGCACCGGCGTGGTCGTGTTGAGACCCACTGCGGCCAGGGCGGCGCCCGGGTTATTCACACTTGGATCGGCCAGCTTCTGATAGTCGTAACGCAGACCAAAGTTCAGCGTCAGCTTGTGATTTACCCGCCAATCGTCCTGACCAAAAAAGCCATAGTCGCTAAGGTTCGGGTTGGTGGTTCCGCCTGACGTGCCTGCTCCGCCAAAATTCTGCGTGTAAGACGCGGGCGTGTTCGACGCAAACAGCGCGTAGGAATTGAAGGTGTATTGCCCACTGAACACACCCGGGAAGAAATTGAAGATCCGATCAAAGTTGAGGTCCACGCCAAACTTCAGGCTGTGCGCGCCGCGGGTATAGCTGATGTTGTCGATGAACTGCACCCGCTTGATGGTGGTTTCGCGCGGGCTGAAGTTATTACGACCCAACTGCAGGAATCCACCGCCAGTCTGAATGCGTGCTTCCGTCACCGCACTGTTCGCTTCGCCGGGCTCGCGGTCGCGGCCAAACTGAAAGCGAAACTCGTTGACCAAATTGTTCGACAAGGTCGAGGTGACCGAACCCGAAAATGTCGTCGTCTTCGCGACGCTGTTGCCAGAGTGCTCTTGCACGCTCAGCGGGCCGCCGTTTTCGTTGTTGTTGCCGGTAAAGTTCTGCTGGTTAAAGCGCAGGACTAACTGGTTCGAATTGTTCAAGCGGATGTCAGACTTGATCATGAAAACGTTCTGATCGCGTCCCACGTTATAAGTTCCCATCTTTGGCGCCAGCAAAGCCTGGGTGGCGGCGCGTTGCGCGGAGAAATTCGGAGCGTCCACGATGTTCGGGATATTCGAACGTTGTCCGTCGAAAGCCGCGAAGAAAAATGCGCGATCCTTTTTGATGGGCCCACCGAGCGTGCCGCCGAACTGATTGATTTGTAACTTTGGTCGCTTGGCGGGACGCGCAGTCAGGATCGGCGTGTTTGAGTTCAACGATTCATCGCGGAAGTATTCAAACGCGCTGCCATGCCACTGGTTCGTGCCCGATTTGGTGACGACGTTGATTACTGCGCCGCCGGCGCGGCCGAACTCAGCCGAGAAACCGTTCTGGTTTACCTGAAACTCCTGCACTGACTCTTCTGAAAACTGGTACGGCGGGCGCGTGCCGGTGCGTCCGAACGACTGGCCAAAGAAGGTGTTGTTGTTGTCGGCGCCGTCTACCTGCAAGCTGTTGAGCGTTCCCTTCTGACCACCGACGGCCAAATCGCCAGCGCGCGTGGGATCGCGCACTACGCCAGGCGTGAGCGTCGCAAAATCCAAAAAGTTACGACCATTGACCGGCAGGTTCTGTATCGCGCGCTCGTTGACTGTCGAAGAGACAGCCGACCGCGTGGTTTCGACCATTTGCCCTTCAGCCGCAACGTCAACCATCGTGGTCGTTCCGCCTACCTTCAGTTGAATGTCCAGTGGCGTCTGGCCACCGACGGTAACCGTCACGTTTCCAAAATCAGCGCCCGCGAATCCCTGGGCCCCGGTGGTTGTGACGCGGTATTTGCCAGGCGGCAAAAAGAGAAGGCGATAGTTGCCACCTTCGTCCGCGTTTGTGCTCTTGGTCAAGCCGGTTTCCTGGTTGGTAGCAGTGACCGTGACGGTCGGGACGGCGGCGCCATTTGGATCAATGACGCGGCCCTCGATGTTTCCGGTGGTGGCCTGTGATTGGGGGAACGCCGTGATCGCCGCCAACAGCAGGCAGCCAAACAGAGTGATTAACTTAGTAAAGGAGGCAAATTGTCTAGTCATATGTACCTTTCGTGATTTCGAAACTGGGCAACGAGCACGCGAACTTATCGGCTCAGGTTTCAGTGGATTGTGGACGTAGAAGACCCAACCAAAGAGAAAATTGCGGAAGCACGAATAGAAAGGTCGGATATTAATTCAGTGGCAATGCCTAAGGCAAGAATGTGTCAAAGAAAAAACAGGCGCGATCCACAGATTACACAGATTTCGCAGACGGGCCGATAAGTAGGAGCGTCTCGCTATTCTGGGATGAAATAGTGTCTCCTTTACGTTCTCATCTGTGTAATCAGCGTAATCTGAGGATACGTCGCGCCGGAAAACGCTATCGTCAACGCTAATAGTTCGTCAGGATCGCTTCCGGCGCAAAGCCCATCTGCTGCAAACGATCTCTCGTCTGCGCGATCATTTCACGCGAGCCGCAGACTAAAGCAGCGGGAGAATTCAAATCAGGCAGGACGTGATCCAGGAGCGTCTGCACATAGCCGGTCGGACCCGACCAGTCGTGGCCATCGGGACGGGAGATCACCTGACGCAGTTCGACGCCTGCGTCTTCCCAACTTTGCGTCTCATCGCGATAGCAGAAATCGCCGGGCGTGCGCGCGCCGTAAAGCACAACCAGTTGGCCGAAGTCCGTCTTTCGATTCAAGACATGTCGCAGGGCTGAACGCAATGGCGCTACTCAGGTTCCCATCGCCACGAAAACCAGATCACGTCCTTTCTGCAGATCCAGATCAAAGCCGTAGCCAACCACGCTGAGCTGATCTACCCGCTCGCCTTCTTTCATATCAAAGAGAGCCACGCTGGCGCCGATGGTTCGCTTGACGAGGATTTCCAGATCACGATCCGTGGGAGCACTGGCGAACGCAAAGTACGCCGGCTCTTCTTCTCCAACGCGGAGCATGGCTACCTGGCCGGAAATGAAAGCGACGCCGTGGGCGTCATTTGCATCCTCGGGCATCAGGTCGAATGAGCGAATGTCGCGCCCTTGTTGGCGGACTCGGGTGATGATTAAGGGACGTGTTTGCTGATCTGTCATTGCGGTCTGTCTGATTCCGTGATGCTAAGTCTAATTTAATTGACTGCGGAAAGAAAAAGGTGCTAACGGTTTTTGTGTTCGACGCATCAAAGATTGGCAATCGTGAAGCTGGAAGAAGGCGGCCGTACCGAAGCATGGTGTGGAGAGCCTGGCAGGGCTGCTGATAGAACTTTGCGATGTTCGGTCAAAGGGGCTGGTTGGCGATGCAGCAGTAATGCGATCCACCAAACCACACGAAACGGCACGAAACACAGGCTTTGGTTCGAGTTGTTTCGTGTGAGTTAGTGGATTGCTTCTCTGTTGTTATCTGCGATCTCGTTTCTCCCCTTTCTCAACGGCCTGCTGGGCTTTCCCGGCGGTCAACTCTCTCAAGCCGGTAAAGCAAGAGCCTTACCGCACTTGGTGACGGCAAACCGCGATGCCCGTTTGTGCTTCCAATGCTAGAATGCCGAAACCGAATATGAACGCGTTTTATAATCGCCGGGTCATTCTTTTTGTCGCGATCCTTTTCGCTTGCGCTACCGTCAACCACGCGCAATCGGGTCGCCGCTCAAACGGCGGAACGACGACCACGGCGCCCTCTGTTTCGGGCCCGAAGACGGTCGAGAAGAAACCGGAAAAACCTCCCAGACTTCAGTTGCTGGTAGGCATCGACAATCGCGATCCAATTTCTAACATCCCTTACTACGTCTCTGATACCGTAATTGATAATTGCGTGCGGCGCCTGGGTGACGCCTCAGATGTGATAGTCACTTCGGCGGGACGTGGGATGAATCGCTCCGACGCGATCAAGCGGGCCAAGGAAGAGACGGTCAGGTACGTAGTGTGGCTGCAGATTGGCAGCGAGTTGGCGGACTCTGGCAAGCAACCATCAAAGAACTCCGTGGATGAGTTGTACGTCAGCTACACGATCCTCGAACCGGGGACCGCGAAATTCAAACAGACGGGCCGCAGTCATCACCAGATCTACCAGACGGGACGGGGCGGAGTTTCCACGCCTAATAAGAACAGCCCTCTCTATTCCGAGTACGCTTTGAAGCAAGCCGCAACAGAAGCGGCAGAGCGAGTATTGTCAGCGTTCGATATCAAGTTGCGCGACGAGCGCTGAATATGATGAGTGGCACAGACTTCAGTCTGTGATTAGGTTTCCGAAGCCACACAGAGTAAAAGTTTGTCCTGACTCCCTCTCCCTTTGGGAGAGGGTGGGGAGAGGGTTTGAGTATCGAGCCGCCCACCTTCGCCCCTCTTCCCCTGCCCTTCTCCCAGCAGGAGAAGGGAGATATCAAATAGCCACGCCCGTGCAGCTTGTTCAGAGTCTCCTTCAGTCTGTGGCTCGAGGCAGAATCACAGACTGAAGTCTGTGCCACCATAAATCCGATCGATCACGTCACGATACTTTTCATCGACCACCCGCCGTTTTACTTTCAGCGTCGGGGTCAGCTCGCCGCCTTCGACCGTCAATTCCTGATCAAGCAGAGCGATGCGTTTAATTTTCTCGAACTGCGCCAGGTTCTGTGTGCGCGCGGCGATCTGGCGCTCAAACAAGTCGATGATTCGCGGGTGCCGGCAGAATTTCTCCCGCGTGCCCAGGTTCAGACCCTTTAGTTTGGCGTAGGCCTCGAGCTGATCCCATTCAGGCACAATCAAGGCGGACGCGAACTTGCGATCGTTGCCGATCACGACAACCTGATTGACGAAGCGCGAGCTTTTGATCAATTGCTCGATCGGCTGTGGGGCAATGTATTTGCCGCCGGAAGTTTTCAGCAACTCTTTCTTTCGATCAGTGATCGTCAAAAAACCGTCTGAATCAAGACTGCCGATGTCACCGGTTTTGAACCAGCCGTCATCGGTGAAGACTGCGCGCGTTTCCTCGGGTTTGTTCCAGTACCCGCGCATCACATGCGGCCCGCGCGTTTCGATCTCGCCGTCAGCCGCAATCCGCACTTCGACATTTCGAATCGGTTTCCCGACTGTGCCGATACGATTGTCCTCGAGCCGGCCGGCCGTGATTACCGGTGCCGTTTCCGTCAAACCATAACCCTGCACGATCGGCAAGCGTGCGCCCGCGAAAGCCAGCGCTACGTCGTTCGATAGCGACGCTCCGCCGGACACGAAGATCCTGATGCGGCCGCCCATCGCTTTGCGCCACTTCGCATACACCGGCGGGTCGGCGAGCTGGTGCCGCAGCGCCAGCCAAAACGGAATCGGCTGAGACCTGGCCTTCAGTTGGGCCCATTGCTTTCCAATTTCGATTGCCCAGTTGCACACGGCGCCGTTCAGCTTTCCTTTTGCCAGGGCGCGTTCCTGGACGCGCGCCAGAATCTTCTCATAGATGCGCGGTACCCCGACGAAAACAGTCGGATGCACTTCACGCAAATTGTCACCAATCTTTTCCAGCGCTTCGCCAAAATAAACGCTCATGCCGTGATGCAGATACATGTTCATTGCCTGCCGCTCGAAGATGTGCGATAGCGGCAGCACCGAAAGCGCCGAATCCCGCTCTCCGAACGCCAGGTGCTTCGATGAATCGATCAGATTCGAAACCATGTTCGCATGCGTCAGCATCACGCCCTTCGGCTCGCCGGTGGTACCCGACGTGTAGATGATCGTGGCGAGGTCCTCGGGACCGGTGGCGTGAGCCAGTTCGGCTGACAATTTTGGCTGTTCAGTTTCGAGTGCGCGCCCGCGGTCTTCAAGTTCCGCCAGGCTCAAAGCATTTGCCGCGGTCAATCCATCTGAGTCGAACAGCACTATGTTTTCAATTGCCGCGCATTCGCGCACCACGCTTTCGACCTCTTCGAATTTCGCTCGCGTTGACACCAGCAGGGCTCGCGCGCTGCAATCATTCAGGATGTATTCGACCTGCGGCGGTGTCAGCGTGGGATAAACCGGAACCGAAACTGCTCCGGCAAAGACACAGCCTTGATCTGCAAGCACCCACTCCGCACGACTTTCAGAAAGCAGCGCTACGCGATCGCCCCTGCGTATCCCCAACGAATACAAGCCCAGCGCAATCCATCGGGCGCGTCTCAGCATTTCGTCCGCGGAAATCGGGTGCCATGCCCCATCGCTTTTGTAGTTCAGAGTGTCGGGCTTGGGGTGAGAGCGCACCGCGCCCTCATAGACTTCGACCAGCGTCTTTGGTTCGTCGGCCGTGAGCGGTTCACGAAACGGCGCAGACCGAGTTGGGTCGGCCTGAGGCTGTAGGATTGTGCTCACGATGCGCTGACTCCGTTAAGGAAAACATCCATGACGACCTCAGCCATCGGCTCGAGCTTGTAATTGCGCTTTGAGATGATCCAGTTCGTAGCCATTTCATCGAGGGCCCCGAAGAGGATCTTCGAAACTAGCTTGGCGTTTAAGTCCTTGCGAAAGACGCCGGAACGCTGTCCTTCTTCAAACGTCTTGCGCAGCAAGCCGAGGTACTCAGCAAAACCTGCGGCCGAAAACTCCTGCATGAACTTGGTCGAACCGCGCAACTCAACCTGGAAAACTACGGCGAGATCGCGATCAGCGCCCAGACGTTCAAGATGAAGCATGGCAATGCGGCGCAACTTCTCGCCTGGATCGTGGAGCTTTTCGATCAGCACCCGGCCGGCGACAATGGCCTCGGCCATGTTCTGATCAAAGATGGAATGCAGAATTTCTTCTTTGCTCTTGAAGTAGAGATAGACGGTACCATCGGCGACCTCGGCTGCGCGGGCAATGTCCGCAACTTTGGAATTGAAATAGCCATTGCGCGCAAAGACGCGCGTGGCGGCACGCAGGATCGATTCGCGCTTACCTGAAGCTCCGTTTCGAGAACTTTTTTTGGCCATCTCAACTAACTGAATGAATCATCACTCAGTGCCGACTCTAGCCTAGCCTGTACGCGAATTCATCGCAAGCCGAGGAGCCTTGACCATTGGTCCAATAAAACCTATCGGACTTATGGTCACGATTCTTGCCCTGTCTTTGCAACAGGTATAGGATTCGCCGCAAAAGTAATTACAGGTAAAAAGAAATGCAATCACGCGTAGTAGTTCGTTTCGGTTGGTTAATCCTGGTGGTGCTGCTGTTGCCCGCCTCTGGGTATACGCAGAAGCTGAAGTTCAAGACCTGCGGCCTGCCTCTTCCGCTGCAGCTCAAGCCCTTCACGAAGAAACCGCAGCGCATAGATTCCCTGTGCGGCAATACCGGCTGTCACAAGAGCCCGGCCAATGATGAGCAGAATGCAATGAAGAATAATCTCTGCGCTCCGGTAACCAGGATCACGCCCGTAACATTGAAGACGTTTGCCGAACTGGGCGATGCTAGTAATAACGAGCCCTCCATTCCCAAAGGCGAGCCGCCACCGAGCCGCGCGAAACTTGCAAATATCATTACGCTTAACGACGGAGCCAGGCTCGGCGAAGGCAAAACGGTCACGTTCGTCGGTTTCGTCCTCGATGCGCGACATTCGAATGTCGATAAGGACAACCCGCTAACGAAAGGCAATGGCGAGAGCGTTCAGTGCAACCTGCTTGGCTGCGCGTACAACGATATTCATATCACTCTGGCTGAGGACCCGAACGAAAAAGCGTTATGCAACACCATAGTCGCCGAGATCGTTCCGCACTACCGGCCGCCGGCGTGGGATCTATTCGACTCGCCTGACTACGCCGGCTTCCTTAAAACACATCCGGTGAAGATCTCAGGTCAGTTGTTCTTTGACGGCAGCCACGTGCCTTGCACAAAAGATGGAAAGGCCGGATTCAACCCGGCCAGAGACAATGCGAAGGACTTTGAGCGGTTAGCTTTGTGGGAGATTCATCCGGTTTACGCCATCGACGTCTGCAAGCACACTGATAAGTCGCAGTGCAGTGTTTCTGACAAGACTGCGTGGTTTCCTTTTACTGAACTCCAGTCGCGGCTCGGGCTCGCTTCCGTAGCTCCCGCGGAAAAATGCAAAGCGAATACCGAAGATCCGAAGAGCGCGTGTCCGGAGTTTAGTGCCCCCGAAAAGAAGCCGTAGCCAACACGTTGCTACCCCAGCACGTGCCGTTTGATCGCCCGCCCGATGAAGCGCAGTTTCTGATCAAACGGGAAGCGGCCGAGGTTTACTTTCACGATCCCTTTCGTGAACTCGCTCTTGCGGCTGTAATCGACATTCACATCCACGATCACAGGCCGGCCTCCTCGAGAAATCTTCAGAGCCTCGTCGAGGACCGTTCCCGCACGCAGATCGTTTTGCATCCTCAAGTACGCCGCGCCCGTCGCAGTTGCGATGCCGTCGACCTTCAACTCGCCGAGCACCGTGCACGTCTTGCGATTGAGCGGAACCGTCTGAAGCTGAGAAATCTGCGCCAGCTCGCCGTCGTTGAAGACACAGAAGATCGCGCCGAGCCCCAACCGCGCAGCCGTGATGATCTCGAGTCCGGTCATCAGGAAGCCCCCGTCGCCGACAATGCCGACCACCTGCTTATCCGGATGAGTCAGCTTCACCCCGACCGTGGCCGGCACACAATAGCCCATGCAGTTGAAGTCCGTCGGCGAGATGAAGTGCTTCGACTGAAGGACCGGGAATAACTCGGCGGCGAGAAAAGTGTGATTGCCGTCGTCGACTACGACATAAGCATCGTCGTCAAGGCGCGCGCGCAGCTCGCGGAAGAAAATACCGGGGCTGACGCGACTCTCGTTGGTCTTCTCGGTCCACGAACGAAAGAAGGCGTCTTTTTCTGATTTGATCGTTTGCTTCACTTGCGTCCCGCCGGCCGGCCGCACGCCGGTTTGTTTGAGCTCATCGATCAACACGCGCAGCGCATTGCTCGCGTCCGCTTCAATTGCAACTCTTGCCGGGTAATTCTTGTTGAAGACTTGAGGATTGATGTCGATGTGAATCAAGTTCTCCGGGATCGTCATTCCGTAGCTGCCAGTCGCA
>JBGPWS010000043.1:0-18144 GCA_041492345.1 Pyrinomonadaceae bacterium
CATCGCTTATCTTCACCCTGACTACACACGGGTCATTGAATCCCACCGCGCGGGAACGCTCGTGAGTTAAGGCTTCGCGAGTGATTTCGTCTGGTTGCTTTCAGCCGAAGGCGGATGATCCTGAATATCTAAGCTGATAAATCAAGCTGCCTGGGCGAGAAAATACTCTTGCTCGTCAATTCTTGAATCAAGCGTACTTGTTTCAATTACTGAGAGAGTTGTATGAGATTGCTGTCCCAACATGTAACGTCGCGCAATAGCTTCCTTAAGATTTATTATGCGCGGGTTCGTTGCGTCGTCAAGTTTAGCGAGGGTTTGAGCTGCCTCCTCATTCTTGCCCAAGGCTGCTTGTGAATGACCGACCAGTGCCAGACGAGTCTGCTTCTGAAGAACGTTGATATTAACGACATTTGTTGGGAGAATCTTCGGGACTTCTGTAAATTCTCTCTTTCTTATCTTCGCTACTGCCAGAGCGTTTGCAAAATAGCTCTGTTGCTCAGGCCACGGATCGTTCTCCAAACCAAAAGTAAGGCGCCGGATTGCCTCGTCGATCTCTTCACTCTTTATGTAAGACATGGCTAAGACGTGATAATCAATCCAGTCATGTCTTGTTTTCAGATGCGTATCGCCCAATAGGGAACGAGCCGCGTCAAATCTATTTAGCAAAATCAAGACGCTCGCATAGCCATTACGGACTATCCTATTCTTGGGGAAGCGCGCCACCGTCTTTTCATAAACCACGAGAGCTTTATCAATCTCGCCCCTTGATTTCAGCAATTCGGCGTAGCCACCGTGTGCTACTTCATTATTAGGGTATCGCATTATTGTTTGGTCATAGACTACGAGAGCCTTATCAAAGTCACCCATCGACTTCAGCACTTCGGCGTAGCCACAGCGCACCACTTCACTATTAGGGAATCGCGCCATCGTTTCAGCATAAACGGTCAATGCTTCATCGTAGCGGCCCATCGCTTTCAGCACGTCAGCGTAGCCGTCGCGTGCCACCTCATCATTTGGAAAGTGGACCATAGTGTGGTTATAAACAGTTAGGGCCTCATCGTAGCGGCCCATCGCTTTCAGCACTTCAGCGTAGCCGTTGCGCGCCACCTCATCATTGGGGAAGCGGGCCATAGTCTCAGCATAAACGGTTAGGGCCTCATCGTAGCGGCCCATCAATTTCAGCACGTCAGCGTAGCCGTCGTGCGCTACATCATTATTTGGGAAGCGGGCCATAGTCTCAGCATAAACAGTTAGTGCTTCATCATAGCGGTCCATAGCCCTGAACATGAGAGCATGGGTGGTAGATATAACCACATCCTCAACGCCCAGCATCAAAGCATAATCCACCATTGTATTGGCTAGCTCGAAGGCACGGGCATCAATGGCGACCTTAGCCAACGAACACAAGCTCATCCCCAAGTGTTCTCGCTCGCTGTGTTCCATGTGGAAGTTTATTAGGTCGCTTAGATAACTGTCGGCTCGGGTTATGTCGTCTTGCAGAATAAGTTTACTGATGGCTTTGATTTGATGATCAACTTTCTCTTTAGCTTCATCCGCAGTGAATATTCTCGACCTCGGAGTCTCTTTCCTGTTTTTGAAACGGGCCAGCACGTCTCGCACCGAACCTGCATCCTCAATGACGTCATCAGGCTCGCCTCTTAGCTGTTGATCTCTCTTCTTCGCTTTCGACGATGTGGAAGTTAACTTCTTCGCAAGTCTGCTTTTTAGATCATTAAGGACTAGCGTAGCCTGCCCAAGCACGCGGTTTAGTTCAGGCATCTGCCCATAAGTTACAACTACAGAGTTAAGTGCTTTGAGATTCCCGGTCGCTGCGGCTGTTACCATCTCAGCGAAGGCCCCAAGATCCGTTAACTTGTTCTCGGCTTCGAGTTGTCCTTCATAAGATGAAAAGTAATCAGAGGTCGCTTCACTCCAAGTCTCACGAAGAAGCGTAATCGCCTGTTCGTAGTCGAGAATGTTCTGGTAAAGGATACCCACAGACGTCGCATTGGTTCGGATTGCAATTTCCAGTGCGGTTTGTATATCTGTACCCGCTGGTAACGGCCGGGCCAGCATTCTGGCTCTAACAAAACGACGCGCAGAGTCGTCCTCTACGAGCCTTTCTGCCCATTCAATCGCCGAGGATCGAGTCTCGTCATCCAACTCGTCATCCAACCCACTGATGATCAAAGTAAGGGCGTGATTCGCGCGTCGCTGGGCTGCTAGTTCAGTCCTCAGGCTCGCCAAGTTAAGCTCGCTGTCTGGCAGCGTCTTGAGTTCCGCACCGAAGTTAAGGAATGCTGAGACGTCCATTGGACGGCACTCGACGGGCTCCGCCTGATCATCAATATCAAGGACAAAGTATCGGCCGCTATCTGCATAGATGGCCTTACCGAGTTGTCCTGAAATGTAAGCCTCTTGAATCATCCTTCTATCCAAAGCTTCCCAGCTTTACTGAGATGCTGCTTAATAATACGGAGTAGGTCCCGATCATCTCTTGAGCCTGAACTAGATATTCCTTTTACGGACTCTACAGCATTAAGGTCAAAAGTTCCGCAAATATGGACTTCGATAAACTCGTCTGTCGCACGATCTCCCGCGCTTGCCAGTAAAAGGTGAGGGAACTCTGCATCGCCTGTTTGCGGTGTAATATATTCCGCCATTTTGGCCACGGCAAGCTTATTTCTACTATCCCAGGAAGCAACATAGCCGGGCGGGCGCTTATCGCCTGACGCGAGTTTGTGCTTTCTTACGAAGTCATAGCTATTATTCTCTAACACCGTCGCCCTGCTTCTAACGGCAATATCCCTTAGCCTGATAGCATATGGGCCGTAGGAAGTCGGACCAGAGCCATCCAGCGACAAGGCCGCGTATATTATCTCACTTGCATAGCCGCCAAATAAAGACCCCCCTATTCCACGGCGCGCCAAGTCATCATAGAGGGCGGCAGGTTTCCGGAGTCGGCCGGCGACCCCACCTTCGTAATTTGCATAAAGAGTCTTTTCACTCGTAACAAACAGGTGAAGAAACCTTAGGTCACAATTAATAACCGTGGAACTTTGCTTGACGGCATCGTCAAACCTTCGGAGTGTTGGCAAATAACCGTTAGTCGTCGCTCGAGCAATCGCCGCTTGGTAGCGTGCCTCGAGAGCTCGTACTTCATCATCTTCTTCAGCGGCTCTAACGTTAGGTGGTCCAGCATGGAAGCCGCACGTAAAACACTTTTCCTCGGTTTCCGGAATGTCTGAACCACAAACGATACATTTGAGCATAGGGAGAAGATTCGAGTTACGTGGGAGGTTTTTACCCTATAACCCCTCCTTGACACAAGCCCCGGACTGGTGGCCGGTCTTCCGCTCAACGATCCCCGATTATCAGCAAAGATTGAACCGCCCCATTACGCTCTCAAGTATGAACGCTCGGCAAAGCCTGCACGGGACGATCGATTCGCACCACCTTCTTAGCTTCCGCTCCTTTGACACTGGCTCGATCGTTAGTGACCCAGCGCGTAATTGACGAAATCTTTCAGCGCGTAATTGCGGCCTTCGTCGGGACGCCAGTGCGGATGCAGACTTAAGAGAGACGAGGGGTCACCGAAGATGAGTCCAAGAAAGACCTCCGCTACGATACGGCCTCCGACTGGCCCCAATCTTGGCGTATTGATAGTGATGTCCTCTTTGACCGGAATGTGAACGAGTTCTTTAAAGCGCATCGCCTCCGCCAGGACATATGTCCAGAGCGGACAATTCTTTTCAAACGCACCGTCGGCGATAGCCAGGATGTTGTCATTGGGAGGCTTCGGGTCATCAACCGCTTTGCCGATGAGGATATCCTTGTCATCGAGACGCTGGACTCGCATCGCGTGAGCGACATTCTGACCAGAAGGAAGGCCGAGACGCCATCCTCGCTCCAGGTTGCGTTGCGCCAGAGACGATGGATTCTTAGCAATCGACGGTGGGAGGTCGTGCAGCGGATTCACCAGCGACGTGTCTATTCTATAGGCAAACTGAAGCCGGTTTTTGTCGTCATCGTTGCTGCGGATGTCGACATCAATAAACCGTCCCCAATCGATACCCCTCGTCGGCTCCATCGCGCCAAAACCAGTCAATCCGTCATCGAGGCCCTGCTTGGGAACCGGAAAGATTGGTAACAAGTTCTTTTTATGATCGTTGAGGCGATAGCCGGGACGGATCATTGAGTGGCCCATGCGATAAGCCGCAACTGAGAACTCGACCGGCATGAAGGGATCATTTTTCCAATGGAAGAACTTGAGTTTACCGTGATCGTAGTGGCCGTCAGTTTTCAGGTCATTGAGAACGCTGGAGTGAACGATTCGCGGCAGGAAATCATTTAGCACCACGTATTGGTAATGGTATCGAACCATCCTTTGAATTTCGGCGAACTCTAATCGCGGATTTTCCTCCAGTGTCCGATTGTGAAATCGCAGGAAAAGCCCTTGAAGTTGTGACACGATGCTGTTCTCGTCGTTTCTAGGATCGCCGATGAGCGCGCGCTGCGGCTTGGCATTGTTGCGCGGGAGGTCCATGGCATTCTTGTCGCCGCCTTTCAGTGGTTCGCCGAGCAGGAACGCATTGCCGCCATCATACATGTAGGGCTGATCGTCAGGGCCTCGCCCATAAACGTTGTCCAAATCGAACGCCGGAGTGCGAAAGTCCGTCAAAGCGTTGGGATCATTCTGCCGTTGCAGGCTGCTTGCCGGATCAAACGTAATGTCGTGATCGATGAACTGAGCGAGATAAGTGTACAACGCGGGAATGCCGCTTTCTTCCTCGTCTTTCCCGTCGCTTGGCTTGTCGAAGTCAGCCGACATAGCGTCGCCCAGCGCGGCGAGGTTTGCGATGTTCTCATCTTCATCCTTACCGAACTTGGCTGCGGGCAAAGATCGAAACATCCGTCCAAATCGGCCTTGAAAAAATGGCGAGGTCATGGTGGACATCAAACCTCGCACCGGTTTACTGTGTCTTGAACTCATTTCATACTCCTCCTATTTGTGAGCTATCTACTTGCGGACTAGTTCCAGAAAATGCGCCTGGTAAATTCGTTGGCAAATTTTTGCTGTGGATCGTGCACTCTCGCGAGTTCGAGAAAGAGCGCAAAATGCTCCTGGTGCAGCTTCGCCAGATCTTCTTTGCGCAAACGCTGGCAAAACTTCCCGAGGTGCGGGCGCGCGCCGACTTGCTTAATTAGCTCTTCCGCGGCTGCGTAATACTTTTCAAATCCATGCGAATCGTTGAGCACTAAATCAATCCAGGTGGATTTACGTTCGCGTCCGGCGCCAATCAACGTCGAGTCATGCCCAGCCGGAGTGAACCGTACCTCGAACAGGGCGTAGGGCAGCCCCTCGTCGTACATCTTTTCATAGAGTTCTTTAAAGCGCCGGCACATCTCGAAAGTGTCCTCGAAGGGCACCGTGAACTCCAACTCCTGATGCAGGTGATAGATCGTTCGATTAAACGCTTTGTTGCTTTCCATCACGAGATCGGTGCCCTTTTTCAGGCCGTGCATGATGGACGATAATTTGGGTAACCAACCCAGGTACGCCATCAGATTCCCCACCCACGCCGCCAGCAGGGCGTCCACCGAGATGCCGACAAACTCATAAAAGGGTCCCGGAAAAGATTTCGGATTGGGAGTTGTGTTCCAGGTGCTGATCTGGCACTTGTCGGTGAAGGGAAAGAGATAAAGACTAAGGTGATCGTTATCCTGCAACAAGCGATCGAAATTGTTCTCGACGAATGATAAGTCGGATATTTGGAATTTCTGCTCGACGTTGAAGTGGTCAACGGCCCATATAACTACTTCCGTGATGATGCCGACGGCTCCCACGCCTCCGATAGCCGCTTTGAAAAGATCATCGGACGGCCGACATTCATGTATTGCTCCCTGCCCGTCAACGATCTTGAGGCTAACGACCGACTGGCTGACAAAGCCCCAATCCCAATGCTTTCCGCTCGTCCCGTGCACGTCCGTCGAGAGAATTCCGGCGATGCTCTGTGCGTCGTGAGAAGGCAGGGCCTTAAAGGCGAGCTTGTCGTTCAGCAAAAAGCGCACAACATCTCGCACCCGCGTGCCTCCTTTGAAAGCCATTTGCTTCTTTGCCAAATCCTTCCAAATCACGCCGCTGAATTTATCCAGTGAAACCAGAGTCTCATCTGCCACGACGCCATCGTTGAAAGAGTGCCCGGCGCCAAAGAATCTCAACCCTTTTGAATTGCGCACCAGCTCAACGATCTCTGCTTCGGTAGTTGGCTGGACAAATCTTCTCGGCCGATAGCGAAATCGTCTGCCCCAGTTATTAAAGACACCTCCGCGGACTCTGCCTTCAAGCCAGAGATAGTTTCCGAAAGTCAGTGCGTAAATAATAATGTTCAGCGTCGTGGCGAGACCGACATAAAAGTATCCTCGATATTTCATCGCTCTTCCTTTACGCGCCGGAGCGGAAATCAAAGAGAACTTGCTCCTGTTCCCAGGTTACTCTGACGAGAAAAGAAATGTGGGAAAGGCATGGGAAGTCCTCGGGTTGACTGGGACTGTACCGGGCTAACTGCCGAGTATGCGAGAGCCGCAGCTAGCTTCGATTTCGTTTCGGGCGAACTCTAGTTTAGATTCGCGCAGAAAGTCAATAGTCATGCGGCAAGTATGGGGGGGAGTGTTGGCTATCGCCAAACAACAGAAGCGTAGTGACACGTCGAAATGATTTCGTCTGGTGCGGGATGAGGCAGCCTACCAAGTCCCCAGGAATTCGGAGGCGGCTTCTAATCTCCGTGGCACCCATTCTAATCGCCATTTCAATTAGCACGACCGCACCTCTGAACAAAAACCGATTTCTAATCAGCCCCGGTCTACGCTGTCACGGAGGCTGCTGGTCGAAAATATCGGAATAGTTTCCAGCCAAGGATGATCGCGACAATAAGAGCAAGAATTGCCCAGGCCAGATTGCCCAGTATCTCGGAAATGTATTGGACGCGGTCACTGAAGATATAGCCCAACATCACATACAGAACCACCCAGAGCACTTCTCCGAGCACGTCCCAAAAAATGAAGCGTCGCCAGGGATAGCCGGCGATCCCGCTCGTGACATTAAGCCAGGGTCCGAGTTCGGTGACGAGCCACCGACTAAAGAAGATCCCGGGGCCACCCCATTTCTTTGTCAGGGCTTCAGCTTTCTTGATTTTGCTTTCGCCACCTAGTCTGCGGCTGATTCGCACAACCAGACCGCGACCGCCCCAACGAGACAGACCATATCCGATCTGATCACCGAGGATGGCCGCTAGGCTCCCGGCCAGTATCACCGGCAACAAACGCAACTCGCCTTGTTTGGCGAAAGAACCGGCCGCCACCAGCGTCAAGCTCACGGGGAAAGGCACGCCCACGGCGGCAATAGCGATCACAGCAAAGAGGAGCGGCACACCGTGGACCAGGAGTGCAGCCAGAAGTTGATCGGTAAAACTCAAGGGGAACCCCCTGGATCAGGTGGAGGGGGTGGAGGGTAAGGCGGGCGCGCATGAACTATTGCATCCAGCAGCAAGTTTCGGATTTCGTCCAGCGAACGATTTTGCGCTTTGGCAATCTCGCGCAGAGGTCGTTTGTCGGGCGGCTTATGCGGCAAGCCCAAAGCCTGATACAGGACATGCGGCGGCACGTGATAAGAGTGGGCGACATAGCCGACGTTCATCCACCCGTGGATCGGCTCATCCTGGTGATAGTGCCAGTAGATTGCCGGCCGCACCGCGCGAATGACAAAAAACACCGCGACTGACAAGGACAGGAGAAATGCCAGCGCTACTACACCTTGTCTCCAACCAAACTTTTTCATCTGATGCCTGCAATGATCATTGGATCTGATGTTCTTCCAGCTTGGAATAAAGAAGACGCCGGTTGATACCGAGTCGACGTGCCGCCTCGGCTCGATTACCACCCGAGGCTTCCAGGGCACGCCGGATTAAGTCACGCTCCAGCGCCGCAACCGCTTCTTTGAACGGTAGACCTAAAAACGCCCGGTTCGTCCGCGCTTCATCGGTGATTGTCTCAGCACCTTCACCAAACAGATGCGCGGGTGAAAGAACTTCGACCGCCGCGCCCGCCGTGATTACCGCTCGCTCGATCATGTTTTCTAACTCCCGCACATTCCCGGGAAAGTCATAAGCCATCAGACAACGCGTCGCTTCGTCTGAGAGAACTTTAAGTGCCAGACCATGCCGCGTAGCGGTACGCTCGAGAAAATACTCAGCCAGTTGCGGCACGTCGCCCAACCGCGCGCGCAGCGGCGGCAAGCGTATTTCGATCACGCTCAGGCGATAAAACAAATCTTCGCGAAAACGCCTTTCATTGACTGCAAGTTTTAGGTCCTGGTTGGACGCCGCGATGACGCGCACGTCCACGCTTACTGTCTCCGTGCCACCGACCCGTTCGAAACGCCTCTCCTGCAATGCACGCAAAAGTTTCACTTGCGCGGGCGGCGTCAACTCGCCCACTTCGTCGAGAAAGAGCGTACCCGTGTGGGCCAGTTCAAAGCGCCCCTTCTTCTGGCGTTCAGCGCCGGTGAACGCGCCGCGCTCGTGGCCGAACAATTCCGCTTCGATCAGATTTTCCGGCAGGGCCCCGCAGTTCACCGCCACGAATGGCCTGCGAGAGCGCGCCGAATGATTGTGAACTGCACGCGCCACCAATTCCTTCCCAGTACCTGACTCGCCGCTGATCAGCACGGTAGCATCCGTAGCAGCGAGTCTTCCGATCTGCTTGAAGACGTCCCGCATCACACGGCTGGTGCCGAGCATCTCGAAGCGGTTGGGTTCAGGCGCATCCGCTCCTTCGGCTTCTTTCGGAGGCCGTGCTGCCTCCGCTGCCCGGCTCAAACGTCTCTGCTCGGCGGCGCGGTGCAGAGCCGCGACTGTTTCATCCAGATCCAGCGGCTTGGTTATATAGTCGTACGCGCCCAGCCGCATTGCCTCGATCATCTTTGAGCTGTCGCCGAAAGCACTGATCACGATCACCGGCGCACTCGTCAATTTCTCCTTCTGAATCACACGCAGAACCTCGAGGCCGTCCATTTTGGGCATACGCACATCAAGAAAGACAACGTCCGGTTCCACCGCGCCGCTACGCAACAACTCAACGGCCTCTTCGCCGTCGCCCCTTTGCGTCACACGAAAGCCCTCGCCGGCAATTAACTCCACGAGGCTCTCGCGCAGATTGATTTCGTCATCGACGACGAGTGCCTGGCGTATGTCTTCACTGATATTCAATTCGCCTCTTGTCATCATTCTCCACGGGAAGAGAAATTGGCCACAGATTAACGCGGATAACACGGATCAGAACAGATAAGTAGTTAAGGCCCTCTTATTTGCCATTCCGTTTGATCTGCGTTATCCGCGTTAATCTGTGGCTAATCTTGCGTTTCCTTTCACAGCTTTGTCGGCTGGCGGCAAGGGAAGTTCAATCACAAACGAAGCGCCGCTGCCCTCACGACTAACAAAGCCGAGACGCCCGCCATGTTCCTCGATGATCGCCCGCGCGATTGCTAAACCCAGGCCCGTCCCCGTGTCGCGGCCCGTATGAAACGGCTCAAAAATATGTTCCTGATCTGCCTGCTGGATGCCGTGTCCGGTATCCTCAAAGCTCAAACGGGCGAGCGCAGAGCCATCTTGCGCCTTAAAAGTATTGCAGGTGATCGTCAGCCGCCCGCCGTCAGTCATCGCGTCGAGCGCGTTCTGAATGATGTTATCCACCACTTGCGCCAGACGGTTTCCATCACCTTCGACGACGATGCCCTCTCCAGGCGCGCTGGTTGCGATCACTACGCTGGCGCGCATAGCCAAATCAGTGAAGAAAGCAGCGCGGCGAGAAACGAGTTCGCAAAGGTCAACGGCGCCGCGTTCGAGTCTCTGCTGACCTCCGAGTTCAAGCAACCGGCGCACGAGTGTATCCAGCCGCTCTATCTCCGCGGAGATCACGTTAAAAGTCTCGTCCAGCTTCTCAGGCGCATAAGACGAGCGGCGTGCCAGCTGGACTTTGAGTTTGATCGCCGCCAGCGGATTGCGGACTTCGTGCGCCACACCCGCGACGACACGACCAAGAGCAGAGAGCCGCTCGCGGTGGGCGAGTTCCTGTTCCAGTTCAGCCTGACGCGCGATATTGACGCGCAGAGTGGCGGCGAGTTCATTGATCGCCGCGGCGATGCGAGCAAGTTCCAGGGTGTCTGGCGACGACAGCTCGCGGCTGAGGTCGCTCGTCAGCCCGGCAAGTCCGGCTTCGATGCCAGTCACACCAAAGCGAAGGTCCCTCACGGTAATTAAGGCGAGCCCACTCACCGCGATAATGCTAAGCGCAAGCGCCACGAGCGCAGCCACATTGGGCCAATCAGAAACGCCAGACAGATGCGACAGGCGCTGCATGGCCCAGGCCGCTGCGATGCCGTTGGCTTGCGCGGGGTAAGCAACCACAAGGATCCGATCGCTTCCTGTTTGAAGAGTGCGCGAGGCTGGCGTTCCGGTTGCGGCAGCCTGACTCGCCAGGGCCCGGATCACATCAACAAGATCCGAAGATGCGTTTCCGTTAGGACTTCTAGCGGGGTCTTGCGGAAAGGCGTATCCAACAATCGCTCCGTTCGCAGGTCGATAGAAGCCTCCTTCTACGTCAGGGAAGCGATGAAGTGTTATCGCTGTGAGACGAGAGAGGGGATCCGAATATGCGGCAAAGAGGGTTTCGACGTGAGGCGGTACGCGGCGCGCGCGGTCGTCTGCACCGCGTGGACCTTTCTCACGCGGACGATCCGGCGGAGCCGGCATCGCCTGTTCAATGGTTCGATAGCCGTCGGGATTCGCCTGAAGTTCGCGCGCCAGATCACGCGCCGCGGCATGCACCGAAGAATCCGCCTGGCGCAAGGCGAATGTCTCAGTCGCGCGCGCCAGTCGCCACGCAACAAACAAAGCGATCACCAGAGCCACTATTGCGAACGCGGCCAGCAATGCCAGCCGCGTTCGCAAACTCATTCTTCTGATGGTCTTCAGCATTGTCCTGGTTACCGGGGGGTCTTCGTATGCTCCGCCTGCCATCTTATGCTGTCAAATGCGGCACCGCCGCGGCATGGCCTGAGCATCCTGCCCGTGATTCACACGAACGCTGGTCCTGGGGGCTGTGAATCACAGCGGTCGACAACGGGTAAGATGCCCCGTGCCGCTCGGTAATCAGCGTCCCAACGCGATGGTCTGGCTGCCCACCGTAATCTGCGTCGGACGGATTACTGTTCCGCGTTCGTTGCGCACGCCTTTGCCCTCGACGCTAACCTGCGTGGTCGCACCCTGCTCGGCGGCAACTATCAGTTTACCCACCTTCGGCGAAAATCGTACCTGCTCGCCGCTGGATATGATTAGCCCATCTACGTCGCCATGACCGTTTACCAGGTGCGTGCTAATGGTGCCGGCGGCTTTGAATATTTCCGGCGACAATGCAGGCGAGGGGGCAAGCGACGGCGCAGGTGTCGGAACCGCATTCCCCGTTTGCCTGGCGTTCGGATCACTTGCCGAAGCGCGACCTTGTTCAGTCGGCGTGGCCTCTGCTCCAACCGGCTTTCCAACAGGCGGGGGCTGTGCTCCATCCTGTGCGCGCGTCTCGGGCGCATCGCGCGGACCTGGTCGATCGGCGCGATCTTCGCGACGTTCGCGATCTTGGTAGCCACGTTTATCGTGTGGCCCATCCGGACGTGGAGGTCCTGCCTCGGCCTCGACGATCATGCGTCCGTTGGCCGAAATTTGTTCGACGCGAACTTCGCGGCCGTATTTTGATTGGGAACCGGGGTGGCCGCTGGCCGTTACTTCATCACCAACTTTGATCTGCGATGCTACGACCGCACCCGTTTGTGGGCTGAAGTGTAGTTGGTCGCCACTCGCCAGCAGCAGGCCGTTGACCTCGCCTCGATCGTCGAGCAAATAGGCAGTCACCTGACTCTTGATGGAGGTGCTACGTCTCATGAACCTTCGCACTCCCCAGATCGCCGCGCAAGCGCCGACGCCGATCACAAAGATTGCAATTCCAACCAACAGATTACGTTTACTGAATACAGACATGACTAATCTCCCTTCCAAATTGCGGAGCACTTAATGCATCCGGCAGACAACGGTCATTTACTACTAAGATGACTGGCTGCGAGTCTCTCTAGTGCAATGGATGTGCCTGGCGCTGAACGCCAACGAAAGACAGTTAGTTGTCCAGAAAAGGGGAACTGAGGCTGGAATGTGTGAGAAGACAGCACACCTACGCTGTGCGCTCTTCTCACATCTTTGTTGATTCTGGCGATGTTTCAGGAAAGCGAACGACCCCACGCGAGTCCTCACCCCACGCGTGGGTCTTTCTGAATTCTCGCGGAGTCAAAGAGGAGCGCCATCTGAGCGTCATCCTGACAGTAGCGGGTGTCTGCGCCGCGACTACTGCTTTGTCGGAAATATCGACAACAGCACAGTGGCAAGACTGTCACGAACAAAAAGCGGCAGGCTCTTCAACCTGCCGCAAGTCAATGAACGAGTGATGAGCCGCGGCGCGCTCGACCCTCCGACTCGCTGATCAAAAGAGCGGCCAAGCCGATAGGATCAATAACTGTGCGCGTCGGCAATCAAGCTGGGAAGGTTCACGTCGACGGTCACGCATAGAGCAGAGACTTGGGATCAGTCAATTGAAGAATCAAACTCAAGCCGCGCTGGCGAACCTGGCAACAAGCGCCGGCTGAATTTGAGCCAGTAAGCTGTTCCTCGCGCCGGAGTCATTACTTTTATGCGCGCTTGTCTTATCAGTTTGATGGGGTGTTGCACTTTGACGAGACCAGCGGGTGTCGGCTCAACCGGGTCGCCTCAATCAAGGCGCGCGCCATTTCTTGAGCGTGATTTTGATGGTTTGGTTGTCTTCAGTCAGAGTGTACTCATCACCGAAAGTATCGCACCGTTTAGCCACAACCTGGATCACAAGCTTGCCCCTGGGCACCTGCGAGACACTGGCTACGCCCTGCTTGTTCGTTTTAGTTTCTCTCGAGAATCTTGCGCCATCTTCCTCAGACCTAACGCGCACAGCAGCCCGGTCTATTTTATCGGGCGGGTCGCCTGCCGTAACTTCGATTTGCAGGGTAAAGGTTTTCCTGGCCTCCCTGGGTGTTGGGGTCGGCGTTGGCGACTGAGAAAACGCCCCGGGCGCCGAGCAAAGAAATAACGCAATAACAATCAACATGAACGTTCGTGAGTTTTGCTTCAACATTGCTCAATTCCTTTCTCAAAATGGGAGCAACTTGCGGGGTGACGGTCACCGCCTGGGGTCCGTCATGGCGAGTTGGCATCTACTGTCCTGACGGCTTTCGCAAGGTGGAAAGGATCTCGTCGTAGTAGGGTTTTTCCTTGAGACTCGCGCGCGAGCCGGGAAAGTAAACCAAAGTCAAATCGGCGATACCGCTCTCAGTGTCGAATTGGTTCAGGACGATCGCGCAGCGTAATCCTTGCGGCAGACGAATGTTGTCGAGCATCGGGAAGTCGAAGAATCCAACCGTGAAAACCGCATCCGCTTCGTCCGTGTCCGGCGGAGTCCTTACGATTAGTCGAACTTCCAATTCCTGCTTGTCGCGATCTCTGCTGAGGACTTCGACCCTGACCTGTTTCTGAGTCGCAGGGTCACCCGGATGCTCAATTGACTTTACCGTGATTAGATCGTCAATGACCGTCACTCCAGCGGGGTTCTTATCCAGCTCCGTGAACTCGATATTCCCATCTTGCCTACCACCTGCTTCAGCAAGCATTGCGATCTGCTTGGCTACGACATCCCTCGTAACTTTTTTCAGACGATCGATGTAAGGCCGATTAACGTCCGGATGTTTTAAGAGCTTCTTGTAAACATCCTTGAAGAGCGGCCCCAGATCGAGCGAGTCGTGAAAATTGTAGGCGAGCAACTCCAGGTTCAGTACCATTTTATCCGGCTGTTCTTCGGATGCCGGCTTTAGAAAATTGGTGATGATCGAATTGAACATCTCCTTTCGCAGCGAGGTGTCGGCTTCCTCCCGTTTGCTCATCAACTCCGTATAGAGTCGAAGGTCAGTCTCGGCGTCCTGCCGCCGCGCGAGGAACTGGGAACCAAAGACGCCGACACCAGCTAGAACCACCGCGGTCCCGATTGCGCCTACGAATTTGAGAATTATGTCCAGCTTGTCCCAGCGATCTCTGGGCTTCGGCTCTGACTCTGCCGTAGTTGTTTTCTCTTTCTCCGCAGTATGTCGTGGCCGTTCGGTTTCCATGGTCATTTTCTCCGTAGGAGGTATTGTCCGTTCGCTTGTAATTCGAGGTCGAAGTTATAGCGCACGGGATTATCGTAGGAATAGAGGTCGAAAGTTGGGGTCTGCCCTTTGTAATAAACCTTGAAGGTGCATTTCCCTCTGCCCACGTTGGCCCTGTAACCACCGTAGCCGTCTGTCTCACCCGCGTAAGTCTGGTCCTTGCAGATCGTTTCGAACCTAACCTTGGCAGGAACTGAGCGCCCACCTTCCCTCAAGCTCCCGTAGATCTGCCCAGCGCAAACGGAAACGGGCAGTAAGAGGCCTAACAGAATTGTTGTGACGATCTTTTTCATCTTGTCCTCCTACGAAAAAGGCACCGCTCCCTGGCACGCTGTAAAATCAACAGCGTTGAGGCCCTCGTGAAAAATGCCAAGTAACCAATCGGCGCCAAGTAACCGGCTTTCACGCAACCGCTGGCGAGTTGTGTAATTCGTGCCTTACATAAACTTTCGTGCCTTACATAAACTAATGCGCAAACCGGCGGCAAATTCCCTCAGCAGGTTTTACAAGAGCGGTAGGTTTTACAAGAGCGGTCGGCGAGAAGCGTCAGTGGGATTAATAACTGTGAGCGTCGGCAATCAAGCTGGGAAGGTTAACGTCGAGCGGATACGTGCTGAGCGCAATTAAGCCGTCTGCTTTCATCAGCTTTACTATGTCGCGCCAGTTCTGGCGGTCGTCGGGTAAGAAGCCCTCCCACAACACGCGATGGGCCCGGAGCCAGCGGACCTTGGCTCCCCGGCTGGAGACGGCCGTCCTGTGGTCCATCATATAACGCATCTGTTCGCGTGGTCTTAATTGAGGGTTTTGAATGCTTGAATGAGGTGGGCCCGCGGGCAGCCCAAGCTCATTACCATCTAACTTCAGCCACCACTAATAGCGATTTTCGCGTGGCTTGGCTTCGTTGACTTTCAACGCGCGCCCGCCTACTTCCTGGCCGTTGAATTTCTGGATAGCCGCAGCGCCTTCTTCCTTGGTTGACATCTCGATGAAGCCAAAGCCGCGTGAGCGACCGGTTTCGCGATCTTCAATCAGGGATACGCTTTCGACTGTGCCCGTTTGCGCGAACAATGATTGTAATTCATTGCTCGACGTGTCAAACGAGAGATTACCGACATAAAGTTTCATAGACATAAGTTTCTTACCCTTTCCCCCTATGGGGTTTCTCACCCGGAAGACTTCTCCTTTGGCGAGTTAACAGAAGCCCCACGTGGAACATGGGGCTTCCCAGTTTGCCAAGGAATTACATATCCATGCCGCCGGGCATTGCCCGTGGCTTGTCGTCTTCCTGTAGCTCAGAAATGAGGGCTTCAGTTGTTAGCATTAAGCCCGCGATTGATGCGGCATTTTGCAGCGCGCACCGTGTGACTTTGGCAGGATCAATAACGCCCGCCGCCACAAGGTCTTCGAACGTCTCTGTCGCTGCGTTGTAGCCGACGTTCGGGTTCTTTTCAGAGCGAACCTTCTCGACAATCACGGCGCCTTCTTTGCCCGCGTTAGCGACGATCTGACGCAGGGGCTCTTCCAGTGCGCGCTTAACGATGTTGACGCCAATCTGCTCGTCTTCATCGCCGATCACGTCGCCGTCTTTGTCCGTCTCGAACAGCTTAAACTTTTCGAGTGCCTTCGCAGCGCGAATCAGAACCACGCCACCGCCCGGCACAATGCCTTCTTCAACCGCCGCCCGGGTCGCGTGCATCGCGTCTTCAACGCGCGCCTTCTTCTCTTTGAGTTCCGTTTCCGTAGCTGCCCCGACGCGAATTATCGCGACGCCGCCGACAAGTTTCGCCAACCGTTCCTGTAACTTCTCGCGGTCATAGTCAGACGAAGAGTCTTCGATCTGAGTTTTCAGAGTTTTCACGCGACCTTGCAAGTCTTTGGTGTTGCCACCGCCATCGATGATCGTCGTGGTTTCCTTGTCGAGCGTTACTTTCCTGGCGCTGCCCAGGTCTTCGAGCTTAACGTTCTCAAGCTTGATGCCGAGGTCTTCGCTGATGACCTTACCGCCGGTAAGGACCGCAATGTCTTCCAGCATTGCCTTACGACGATCACCGAAGCCTGGCGCTTTCACCGCGGCAACGGTGATCGTGCCACGCAGTTTGTTGACCACGAGGGTCGCCAATGCTTCGCCTTCAACATCTTCCGCAATAATCAAAATTGATTTACCGATCTTTGCCGCCTGTTCAAGAATGGGCAGCATGTCTCGCAGCGAAGAAATCTTTTTCTCGCTGATGAGAATGGCCGGATTCTCAAGCACGGCTTCCATGCTTTCCGCGTCGGTAACGAAGTAGGGCGAAAGGTAGCCGCGATCAAACTGCATCCCTTCGACAACCTCTAAAGCCGTCTCCATCGTCTTCGATTCTTCGACGGTGATGACGCCATCTTTGCCGACCTTCTGCATCGCCTCGGCAATCAACTCGCCGATGGTGTGGTCGCCATTTGCCGAGATCGTGCCGACTTGCGCAATCATATCTCCGGTGACCGGCTTCGACATTTTCTTGATCTCTCGAGTAGCACGCTCGACTGCTTTATCGATGCCACGCTTCAAAGCCATCGGGTTCGCACCCGCTGCGACGGTTTTCACGCCCTCGCGGAAAATGGCCTGTGCCAGCACGGTCGCCGTAGTCGTGCCGTCGCCCGCGACGTCGCTGGTCTTCGACGCCACTTCACGCACCATTTGCGCGCCCATATTCTCCACTGGATCTTTGAGTTCTATCTCTTTCGCAACTGTCACTCCGTCTTTCGTGATCGTCGGGCTGCCATATTTCTTATCGAGAACGACGTTGCGCCCCCTTGGTCCCAGCGTGATTTTCACTGCGTCGGCGAGTTGATTGACGCCGCGCAAAATTGCCGCGCGTGACTCTTCGCCATGAACTATTTGCTTTGCCATAATCTTTGTTTCTTCTCCTAATCAAAGTTGTAACGCAAACTGTTGGTTTGCGGGTCGTGAAATGAAAACGTTGGTCTTGACTGCCAGCCTGGGCTCCGCTCGCAAACTAACAGTTTGCCGCTGCAGCAGAACCTATTTGCTCTTTTTGCCCGAACCGGCAGCCGCACCGGCGCGCGTGATGACTCCGAGAATCTCGTCCTCGCGCATAATCAACAGCTCTTCACCGTTGACCTTGATCTCTGAGCTGCTGTACTTGCCGAACAAGACGCGGTCGCCTGCCTTGACATCCAATGCCTGGCGCGACCCGTCTTCCTTGTATTTGCCAAGGCCTGCGGCGATCACTTCACCCTCTTGCGGTTTCTCTTTCGCCGTGTCGGGAATGATGATGCCGCCGCGAACTTGCTCGCCTTCATCAATGCGTTTCACGATCACGCGGTCGTGCAGTGGTTGGATATTCGTCGTCATAACTTATTTTCGATCTCCTTATTTGGTTGTCTACCAAGAGTCCTGAGAAATGGAACATGCCAGGCCATTCCTTAATAAGCGAAGGTAAACCCCTGTGCCTTTTTGGTAGTTGAGCTGTTAGATTTCAGACGATCTGGAAGATCCCAAAGGGGCTGAGAATGGAGTTAGCTGGTCTCGGTTCAACCCAACCTTACGCTTCCCGGTGCTATATGTCAAAGGGAGCATATAGTACATAAGCAATATATAGCGCACGTGATGGAAAGAAGAGTGTGGAGAAGGTGCACACCCCTCCTCATATTGCAGGCCATCATTGCTTCTGACGTCGCTCGGGGGTAAGACCGCCCCCGCTGTTAGCAACACCATGGCCGGGACATATATAGGACGCTTTACAAAGCATCGCATTGTTTGATAAATAAACATTGTTTCCCCTCGACATGACTCCCCAGGGATATTCGCGTAAGTGATCGAC
>JBGPWS010000201.1:0-8571 GCA_041492345.1 Pyrinomonadaceae bacterium
CAGCGCGAAACGGATCGCCGTACTCGAGGAAAGACTCGCCGATCCGCGCCAGCAAACTCGCATCATTCGGGCCACGCGTGGCTGCCAGTCGGAGTGCTGCGCAGGCACGTCCCAACAAGCGCGCATCGCCAAATGCACTGGCCTGCGACTTCAGTAGTCGCGCGTATTCGTAAATGAGCCAGGGGTTCCGAGGCGAAATCAACAATGCGCGGCGAAAGGCTTCTCCCGATTGATGCAAACAACCCGCGATGCGCAAATCGTTTGCTGACTTGCGCAGCAAGTTCGCGCGCTCGGCATCTTCCTGCGAGGTCTGGCCAGCGGCTGCCGATGTTTGACCAGCAGAGATTGCCGCCCGATATTTATCGACTCTCTTCGCGTCGCTGGTTTCTTCCAGCACCGAGGTCGAGGCAATCCCTAACTTTGCCGCGTCACTGCGAACGATTTTTACATCCCCCAGGTGATCGCGAAGTTCGCCCGCGCGCGCGTCAAGCTTGTAATCGCCGATCCGGGGCAACAGCACGCGGACCATCCGACGAAACTCTTCACCGCCCGACGCCAGGACAAACGACAAACCTTTCCCGGCGATTTCGACACGATAGCGATAACGTACCTTGCCGCCGCGCCGGAGCGTGCGCAGAGTGGCAACTTCAACTCGCTCGACATCGTCAACTGCGATGTTTTGGGCGCGCCCGCGCACCAGCCTGATGAGCAACGCAGCCAGGCCCGTTCGTGAAATGGTCTGCCCGTCAAAACTCAGCCGGTTGGTGAGCACGAGCAATGGAATGATTGTCCAGGTGCCGGCGATGAGAACCAGCGCGGTGAGATCGCGATGAGTGCGCAGGCACCAGAGCGCGGCAAAGGTCAAAAGGGCCGCCACCGCGAAATACCCACCAGGCGAGATGCGAATACCAGCCAGTTTCTTGAGCTTCGCCGGAGCGACGTGTCCACGAGCTGTTTCGACCAGTACTTCGCGCAGTTGATTTTGGGTTGAGTCACTCAAAGCGTTTTCCTGAGACCCGAGCCACAATCTAAGGCGCGGAACATTCGACCGGAACATTCAGCGAGAAACCTCCTCGCGATGCGCCGGGTTCAGTGTAACGTAAATCGGCGAATTGGACGAGCGTTCGCTCGATGCAGTTGTCACTTTCGACCCGGGCAATTGGAAACCTCGCAAAGCCCAGCAGGATTTGTGCGCGGAGATCTCGGGACGCCACTGATACCGGCCGCTCGCTTTGGCCCGTTGGCTTTTCGTAACGTTCAACACCTGTCTTGGCGCTGGATCGGTTTTCCTCTCCGATTGAGTTTGGCAAATTCGCCACCCATACCTGGTCCCCTACACCAACAAAAAATCGATACATCGCGCGATCGGTTTCGGCGACGCACAGCCACCGAAGCGGATTGGCGGCCGTCGGCATTGCCGCGACACGTATGAAGAGTTCGCCCCGTTGCGCGGCCAATTCATTCGCCGCGATTACCGCGTTACGATACGCCGCGTGATGCGCCCACGCCAGCGCGCCCCAGTAAAGAACGACGAAGGCCAACGCGCCCACCGCGATTGATTTGCCCAGACGTTTCTGAAGTCCCAGCGAACGCGCAAGAACCAGCGCCAGTACACCCGCGATCCAAATCGTTCGCGCGACGGCGAGACCACCGCCGTACACAGATCGCCGCGGAGCCACCCGGAGCACGATGATCGTGATGACCATGGCCAGCAGCGACCAGACAACAATCTTCCAGCGACGGTTGCTGGTAAGCAGGAAGGCAGCGCCGCCCAGGCCCAGGAGCAGGTAGGGATCCACAATGAAAACCAGGTCGCCATAGAACCATCTGCCATCCCATGGCAGTAGTGGCCGCACTCCATAATTATTGGTCCAATCCATTAACGGGTGGGTCGCTGCGGCAATCAGTGACGCCAACATCAAACCGCGGTATTGAATCCGCGGTGGTCGTTTGCGCCACTTCGCAATCGCCCGCTCGATCCCGTAAAGAACTGACGGAATCAACAAACCGAGGATGAGCGTGCCGATTATCGAATGCGTTATTCCACGATGATGATGCAGGAGAGTCCAGCGGCCGCCGAAGAAGAATGAAACGAAATCGATGTCAGGGGCGTTCGCGGAGAGGATGCAGGCGGCGGTTGTGTAAGGCGACAGACGTTCCAGGCCAGCTTTGGCTGAAGCCAAGCCAACCAGCGAATGAGTCAGACCGTCCATTTCCCGGATTTCAAATCTGAGATTTCTGAGATATCAAGTTTCAAATCTGATTGTTGGAGCGCTTTGCGGCCAGGTCGATTGATGTATGCCGGCAGCAGAGAATCCATGGGTTCCAGATTTGAGATTTTGAATTCTCAAAACGGGAGACCGGTCGCCGCGGGCGGGGGCGTTAGCTGGGCATGACGCGCCGGATCGATCTTCAGCAATTTCTGTCCGGCCTCACGCGATGCTGACGACTCCGGCACCGGTTTTCCAACCTTGTCCTTGGCCTTGCGGGCTGTGTCCACAATGCTAAAGAGCAGATCCGCCGCTTCCTTCTTCTTGCCCTGTTTGTCGTACACAGAAGCTAAACGAAGGTTCGCGGTTTCCGGTGTCACGATGGCGGAGCCCTGTTTGGCAATCTCACCGTAAAGCCTGGCCGCCTCGTCGAGGTTGCCATCGGCTTCCTTTGCCTGCGCCAACGCAAATTCTGCCAGGGTGGCTATTTCTCCGCTGCCCTGGCTCAAGGCCTGCAACTCGGTCTCGCCCTTGGCGCGATCTGTAACCAGCAAGTTCGTGGCTATGAAGTAGCGCGCCTCCGAGCGATAAGGCTCGCCGTACTTGGCGGCGATTTTTTCAAATTCTTCGATGGCCCGCTGTGAGCGCTCCTGCTGAGTGCTAAAGACCGGGTCCTTCGAGCCTGGGACCGGCGCCGGAGATATTTCGGCGCCATTTATCGTGATTGCCCTGCCCATCGCCGCTTCCGCTTCATCGGAATGCTTATCGCGCCAGCGTTTCACTCCATACCCGGCCGCCACCACAACTATCAGGGCCAACAGGCCGTATAAAATCTGTCGACCGCGACCTGCGACCCGATCGGCGAGCTTGTCCGCGAGCAGCATCGTGGTATCGCGAAACCGGTCGTGCTTCAGTTCCCGAACTCGCTTCTTCTTATATTTTGCCAACTGTCTTCCTCTTGCAAGAACACACAGCCACGGGCGTTCATTTTGGTGTATGATCGCGGAAACAGCGAATTTAGCGACCGCTCGGAACGTTGTCAAGGAGGCTGCCGCGATCACAACGCTAACCGGCCCGATCGTCATCCAACAAACGGTGCAGATGTGATGAAAGCCGAGATGAGCAGGCGGGAACCAAACAAAGTTAGCCGGTGTCTAACTGAGCGTCTGTCCGGGAAGCCACAGCGGACGACGAATTTGAAGCTTCCCGTCCACGGGGGTCCCAGGTGAGCTACGGAGAGCAAATCGCACTCCGCGGGCATGCGGACTTGGAAGAAGTTGCTTCGGCAACTATGGTCGGGGTCCGATCGACCGCCGAAGACCAGTTCCTTGAAAGATTGCGGCGGGGAGAGGCGGCAGCGTTTGAGCGGCTGGTCGCTGAGCACTCTGGTGATGTTTACGCGTTGCTCTATCGATTGACAGCCGACCCGGAGGAAGCTCGTGATTTGACGCAGGAAACTTTCCTGCGGGCTTTTCAAAGCATTAGTCGCTTTCGCGGCGATGCGAATTTGAAAACCTGGATGTATCGGATCGCCGTCAACCAGGCACGCAATCGCTGGCGGTGGTGGCGTCGTCGCAAACGTGATGTCACTGTTTCTCTGGACGCCACTGACGACCGCCACGAACAACCCCTGGCCGCGACGCTGCGAAACGACGATGCGATCGATCCCGAACAAGAGACGCTCGCGCGAGAGCGAGAAGGCCAACTGCGCGAGGCCCTGCTGGGATTGCGGCGGTCCTATAGAGAAGCCGTGATTCTGCGCGACGTGGAAGGATTTAGTTACGAAGAGATTGCAGACACGCTTCAGATCAGCATCGGAACGGTGAAGTCACGGATTTCGCGAGGCAGATTGGAACTGCGCCGCAAGCTTGAAGGATCTTTGTAATGACGAATGGTTGGCCCGCCCCGGCTTCACGTGAACTCGGTGCCAATTGGGTCGAAGTGACGGTTTGGGAACGGGTGAAAAGGCGATTCAACCAGCGACGGAATGATTTGAAAACGTGGCCAGCAACAACCCGTAGATTTCGTTCCGGCTCTGATGATGAGCACGCCATGGTTTCCAGGTCGGCGTTGCTTTCCCGAATTTGAGGGGAGCAGCCGGGGTCGGCCAGCCATTCGCTGAAGGATTTTCGATTTCCGATTTCCGATTGCCAATTGATTGAATCAATTGCCAGATCGGCTTGGGTAAGAAGACAAGATTGGAAATCGGCAATCGGAAATTGGCAATGACTTATGTCGTGTGAAGAGATCCAACCATCGCTTTCGCTTTACGTTGATGACGGCTTAACGCCGGACGCGCGGGTTGCCTGCTACCGGCATTTGGAAGTTTGTCCGGTTTGTCGCGCCCGGCTCGCCGAAATGCGATCAATCCGCAGTGGCCTGGCCATGCTTTCGCGACCTGCGCCGCCCGTCGATTTGGTCCCGTCGATAAATCAGGCTTTGAGTGTCGAAGCGGCCATGCAAAGGGTGCGTCATGAAACGACCGTCGGCGACGTGGTTTCCGCGTGGCTGCAACCGGTGATGATGCGTTATGCCTTCAGTTCCCTCGCCTCAGTGATCATTTTCGCGTGCGTGTTCGCTGCCCTTCGTCCGCACATGATCGCGCTGCACGAAGCGGCCCTGGCGTTCGACCAGATGCCGGTCACGATCGAACCCGCCGATTTTTTTCGCCCGGGTTACGACATCAACAAACCGATTTCACCCGAGAACTATGCCGCGTTGCGAAATCCATTTAATGCCGAGTCGCCGAGCCTGAATCCCGGCGGCGCGCTGGCAACGCTTACCTCTGAGCCGACCCGTTTGCGTGGGAACGGTCGCGAGGGTGATGACAACATGATGGTGGTCGCTGATGTTTTCACTAATGGCTCGGCCTCGCTGGCCGACGTGATGCAGGCGCCGCGCGATCGTCGAATGCTGGAAGACTTTGAGAAAGCACTCCGGAAGAATGCTGCGTTTGTCCCCGCCGCGCTCGATCGCCGGCCCGAGACGATGCGCGTGGTGTTTTCAATCCAGCGAGTTGACGTCCACGATCGTAACTACTGAAATTGTCCTGGCCTTTTCCGAACAGACTCACGACAAGGTTTGAACTGCTTGCTGTCGCGCCCGATCTCGTACCGAGCGCGCGAACCGCGCTTCGATGACTCCGCCTCGTTTCTTGCCCAGCTTTGCCGTGAGCAACGGATAGGTTTCCATTACGGCCGGCAGAGTCTCAGCCTCCAACATCTTCTCAACTCGCGCGATTTCCTTCTCAGTTCCTTCAATCTCCATGAACAATCCGAACGGCAGCTCGTCGAGGGCAACTTCAGCTTTGCCGATGTTCCAGCGCGTGCGGCGCTTTTCGTAAACCAAAGCCGGCCGAAACTCGAGTGATCGCAGAATCGCGGCCAACGCATCGGCGTCAGCAACCTCCGTCTCTTCTTCCCGCTGATGCTTGATTGAGGACTTGGTTGGAATGCGTTGTTTGAAAGTCAGTAGCGCGCGGCCGTTAACGCGACGCAGCCGCAGCGCACAGCCTCCGAGGTCGAGCCGCCCTCCACGATAAAGAGTGTTCTCTTCAAATTCGAGTTCGCCCGCGGACGCTCCCAGCTTGCGCAAACGTCGGACGATTGCTTCGCGATGTTTTTTTGTCAGCCGGTACTTCTTTTCAATCTCGATTGGCATCAGTGAATTTTTGATTTGCGATTTGCGATTTGCGATTTTGTAACACGAAGACGAAACGTTTTCTTCATTGCTCTCCTCTTCTCAGCCACGCCAATCAAAAATCACAAATCCAAAATCGAAAATGCCTCAGGCCTGTCTTACCCAGCGCCAGACCTCAGGAATCGTGGCCTTCTTTCCGTACATCAGCATGCCAACGCGATAAATGCGTGACGCCAGCCAAACCAATCCCACGATGGTAGCGACTCCGATCCCGAGCGACAGCAGAATCTGCCACAGCGGCGGTGTTTCGGTAACGATACGCACCAGCATGGTAATCGGCGCAAAGAACGGAAACATCGAAGCCCAGAATGCCAGCGATGAATTGGGGCTGCGAATGATATTGAACGAGAGGTAAAAACCCGCGACCAGCATCAACACTACCGGCAAGGCGAGTTGCCCGCCCTCCTGCGTGGTGGTCACCATCGAGCCGACCACGGCGTAGACGGTCGAATAAATAAAATAGCCCATCAAAAAGTAGACGGCGAAATACACAAACAGCATCGGCGGGATGTGTGGCAGAGTGATCGAAGATCCGCCGGCCGCCCAGAGAGAGAATATCAAAAAAGCCGCCGCCCAAATTCCCAGTTGAGTCAGGGCAACCAGGGAAACACCGATGAGTTTACCCATCATCAGCGGAAACGATCGCATTGACGAAAATAGAATCTCGGCTATGCGCGTTTCCTTTTCCTCGATCACCGCTCCCAGCACGAACTGACCGTAGAGCAGGACACTCATGTAGATCAGCAGACCTACGCCAAAAACAAAGAAGAAGCTGGCTTCGCCTTTGCTCTCTTTGCCGCCGGCTTCAATCGTCTTCAGATCCACCGGCTCTGACGCCTTCGCCACAGCCTTCTCGTCGATTCCGGCTTCGACCAGTCGCTGACCCCGGACGGCCCGGCTGATGGAACTCTCAACTGTATCCTTAGTGAAAAGATCCGCAGTATTGCGCGCGCGGAACTCCGGCTGCCCATCCTTAAGCAGGTTAGGCGGCAACACGACATAGCCGTCGAGTTCTCGGTTCTGTACTCTCGCCTCCAGATCCCTTCTGGCTTCATCAAGGGAACGATTGTCGAGGCGCACCTCTTCGACCACGAAGTTTGCCTTAATCAACTTACCGGCCTGGTTGATTTGCTCCTTTGGGTCGCTTCCGACCGGGGGCCGCACGGGACTTTGCGGGGTCGCGCTGTTACCGCGCCGATCCTTACCGCTCACGAGTTCCTTCGCCACGCGCTCATACATCTTGCCGGTCTGATCCACGATCGCCAGACGGGTCGGCCCTCCGGCTTTGATACTGAACATCAAGGCCGGCACGATGGTAAACGCGGCCATCAGCACCGGACCCAGAATGGTGGCGATGACAAAAAACTTGGTTCGTACGCGCTGGACGTATTCGCGTTTGACGACGGCGAGGAATTTTCTCATGCGACTTCTCTGACTTTCTCGATAAAGATGTCGTGCAGACTCGGCTCGACTAACTCGAACCTGGTGACTGCGGCGCCTGAGTCGACCAGACGCCTGAGCAGTTGCTGCGGATTCGCGCCGGGAACTAACAACACCTCGGTGTCTTCACCGTTCTGACGGATGTTCGCGACCAGCTCGGGATCGTTGAGCAAACCGTCGCCGCCTTCGAATTGCAGCGCCACGGCGTTGCGCGAGAAGCTCCGTCTGATTTCACGCAGCTTTCCGTCCAGCACTTTTCGCGCCTTATTGATCATGCAGACGTCGTCACAAAGCTTTTCGGCAATCTCCATCTGATGAGTCGACAGAATAATCGTCTTGCCCGCCGCCTTCTGTTCCAGGATGGTTTCTTTCATCAACTCGACGTTAACCGGATCCAGACCTGAAAACGGTTCATCGAGAATCACCAGATCGGGATCGTGGATCACCGCGGTGATGAACTGGACTTTCTGCTGCATTCCCTTTGAAAGCTCTTTCGTACGTTTCTCTTTCCAATCGAAAAGGTCGAGTTTTCTCAGCCAGGCGTCGATCCGCTTGTCCGCTTCGGCGCCGCGCAGATCTTTCAGCTCGGCGAAGAAGCGTAGCTGCTCGCCAATCTTCATTCTTTTGTAAAGCCCGCGCTCTTCCGGCAAATAGCCGATGCGGTCCTGCAGCGCGGTACTCATCGGTTGGCCGAACAGTTCGACCCGGCCCGAATCAGGAACCGTGATGTTGACGATCATGCGAATCGTCGTGGTCTTGCCGGCGCCGTTCGGGCCGATGAGGCCAAAGACGCGACCGGGCCGAACTTGCAGGCTAAGATCACTGACGGCAGCAAAATCGCCGAAGCTTTTCGAGACGTGATCGAGGACCAGTGTAGGGTTGGTGTCTTCCATGCTGTGTTTGTTACGCGATCGAGTGGCTCACAGTTTCAGTTGTAGCATGAAGTCTATAGTCTGTGATCGTTGATTACCATGAACACTTCGAACACAGACTGAAGCAAAGTCTCATCAAGTTAGTTGAAGCGTGCCAGGGTTTCTTCACTTCCCTTTGGGAGGGGTTAGGGGAGGGTGCAAAGCTTGACGCGGACAAGCCCTCTCCCCTGCCCTCTCCCAGAGGGAGAGGGAGAAAAAACTTTGAAGCTGTGCCACTCAGCTTTCAATTCGAAAAGACGAGTGAGAGCCCGCAACGTCGAGGTTGATCTCTTCGATATGATCCACGGTCG
>JBGPWS010000141.1:0-10549 GCA_041492345.1 Pyrinomonadaceae bacterium
CAAATGATCACGTTCACAAAGATAAGGCGCATGCTCCGCGGCGAGGTCAGTGTGCGCACTGCCGCGCTCGAGACGCTGCGGCGAATTCGCACTTCGCTTGAGCGACGTCGAGAGCGCGCCGACCTTTCGCAGCTCGATCGCCAACCCGTCCGGCTGAGCGCGGAATTTTCTCGCCTGTCAGCATCCGAGTTGCTGGCGTATTTTCGTTCCCGAAACAGTCCGGAATTCTTTCCAGGCTTCGCGGCCGGAGCACAAAAGACCGCGGCCCGACAGCAAGAGCTTTTTCCCGACGAGACCACGGAACTGATTAACCAGGCGAAGCGCATTGCTAACGAGCATTGCTGGACGCTGCTTGGTTTGGGCGAAAAGTGTTTCGGCGTGGGAGAGATTGATTGGAATCTCGATCCGCTGTCCGGCTTTGACTGGCCACTCGCTCATCATGCGGACATCAATCTTACGCGCAACGACGGCTCGGACGTGCGCGTGGTTTGGGAGTTGAACCGGATGGCGCAGCTGATTACGCTCGGGCGCGCCTACGCGGTTACTGATAATCAAAGATTCAGCACCGAATTCTTTCGGCAACTCGCCACCTGGCGGGAGCAAAACCCAGTCGGGCGCGGCGTGAATTGGAATTGCGCGATGGAAGTCGCGCTGCGCGCGATGAACCTGCTCGCCGCGTTCGAGTTATTTCTGCGCGCGCCGCAAATGAATGACGCCGAGTTGGCCGAACTTCTCAGGATGTTCGATCAGCATGGCGCTCACATTCGCCGCAATTTGGAGTTTTCACACATCGCGACCAGTAATCATTATCTGGCCGACGTGGCCGGGTTGTTGTGGCTGGGACTGATGCTGCCTGAGTTGGAAGCGGCGGCTGAATGGCGCGAATTTGGCTTGCAGGAGCTGCTCAGTGAGATGGACAAGCAGCTCCTGCCCGACGGAGCGGACTATGAAGCTTCGACCGGCTATCATCGTTTAAAGCTCGAGCTGTTTCTCTACTCGTTCGTGCTCTGTCACCTCAACGGCATCGCAATCGATGAAAAATACTGGCACAAGCTGGGCGGGATGATTGGATACGTGCGCGCGTACCTGCGGCCTGTTGGCCGCGCGCCTTTGATCGGAGATTCAGACAGCGGACAAGTGCTGCCGATTGTGCGACGCGCGGGCGACGACCACGCTTACGCAGTGGCGCTGGGCGCAGCAATTTTCCAGGAGCCGCGTTTCAAGATCACCGGTTCGCGCGCGCCAGAAGAACTGCTCTGGATTTTGGGAGAGCGGGGCGTGCGTGATTATCAATCACTGCCGGTGGGCGAACCGGCGCAGTCGCAAGCGTTCCCTGATGCCGGGACTTACATTCTGCGACAGGACGATCTCTATCTACTTTTCAACGCGAGTGGCAGCGGGGTCAACGGGCGTGGCTCGCACGGTCACAACGATGCGCTCAGCATCGAAGTCTCAGCTTGCGGGACGGCGTTCATCGTCGATCCTGGTTCTTATGTCTACACCGCTGACCTGCACGAACGACATTTATTTCGTTCGACCGCGTATCACTCCACAGTCGAGGTCGATGGAGTCGAACAGAATACAACTGACGAACAAGTGCCGTTCATTATAGGTAACGAAGCTGAACCGCGCGTGATCAGTTGGGAGAGCGATCTCGAAACAGATTCGGTGGTCGCGGAACATCCCGGTTACCAGAGATTGCCGCAACCCGTAACGCACCGTCGGAGACTCCGGTTCGATAAGCGCGAACGCTATTGGCTGGTTGAAGACAAATTCACCGGCGCAGGAGCGCACGATCTTGCTTTTCGCTTTCATTTTGCTCCCGGACTCGAAACCACGGTACGCCCTGACGGAAGCATCGAGGTCTGCGATAAGATGAATGGCACGCGATTACTGATCGTCGCCAGCGGGCTGGCTGCCGAGCCGATCCTGGAATCGCGCTTTTCATCTCGAGATTACGCAGCCAAAGCGCCGTCAGCATCGGTTTGCTGGGCCGTTTCTGCTTCGGTGCCTTTTACGACGCAATTCGTGCTGGTTCCCGTTGGCGCAAAGGAAGACGAGAGCGAACGCCTGCGATTGAGCCGTCCGACAAATTCTGGGAATGCTGATCAAGTTGGTTGAAGCGTGCTTGGTTTCTTCCCCTCCCTGTGGGAGGGGTTAGGGGAGGGTGCGAAGCTTGACGCCTGCAAGCCCTCTCCCCGGCCTTCTCCCAAAGGGAGAGGGAGTAAGATCAACGACAAACTGAAGTTTGTCGGACAGGCAATTGGCAATCGGAAATAACTGAATGTGCGGCATCTGCGGAGTTTGGGAATACGGCGCGACGCGCGGAAATGTCGAACGCGCCCTGGTAGAGCGCATGCGCGACGTCATGACGCATCGTGGGCCGGACGACGCGGGCGCGCTTGTCTTTGACGAAGGCCGCGGCGGTCTAGGCTTTCGACGTTTGTCGATCATCGATTTGTCGGAAGCCGGAAACCAGCCGATGCATGGTTGCACCGATCGCATCTGGCTGGTTTTCAACGGCGAGATTTATAACCACGCATCACTTCGTGAAGGGCTGGAGCAGCGCGGCCACGTTTACGCATCGCGCACGGATTCGGAAACGATCCTGCATCTGTACGAAGAACGCGGTCTCGACTTTGTTGAGGAGATCGAGGGCGACTATGCGATCGCCCTGTGGGATGCGGATCGCGAACAGCTTGTGCTGGCGCGAGATCGCGCGGGCGTCAAGCCGCTCTACTTTCATCAACAGAACGGGCGGTTCATCTTCGCTTCAGAGATCAAAGCGATTCTCGAACATCCGTCCGTTACCCCCGAGGTAAACGAAGAAGCGCTTTATCACTATCTCACTTTCGTAACTACGCCGGCGCCGCAAACTCTCTTTCGCGGAGTTCAAAAACTTCCCGCCGGCCACATGCTGGTCATCAATCGCGGTGGTGGAGTGTGCATGACACAATATTGGGACGCGCTGCCTCCCGTGTCACCGGTAGTACGGAGTGAACCGGAACATCAGAAGAATATTCTGGAGCTGCTGCGGGGTTCGATCAAGAAACGCATGATGGCCGACGTGCCGTTCGGCGTATTTCTTTCGGGCGGCGTCGATTCGTCGGCGAATGTGGCGCTGATGTCGGAGTTGATGTCACAGCCGGTGCGAACTTTCACCGTCGGCTTTCACGACAGCGAAGAACTGAACGAGCTTGAGTCAGCGCGAGAAATCTCTAAACGCTTTGGCACAAATCACCACGAGGTAATGATCGGCCGTGAAGAGATGCAGAAGTTCCTTCCCGAACTGGTCTTCCATCAGGACGAGCCGATCGCCGACCCGGTTTGTGTGCCGCTTTATTATGTTTCGAAACTGGCGCGCGATACGGGGACGATCGTGGTGCAGGTGGGCGAAGGTTCAGATGAAATTTTTGGCGGCTATGATTGGTTCAGAACTTATTTACAGATCCAGGAAAGGTTCTGGCGCCATGCTGAGCGCGCGCCCCTGTCCGCTCGCCGTGCGGCCTCAGCCTTAGCCAAACCGTTGGTTAAGAAAGTCCTGAAGAAACGAATGGCCGGCGAACTAGTCCGGCGTTTGGGAGCAAACGAATCGTTGTTTTGGGGCGGCGCCGTTGTTTTTGACGAGACGATCAAGTCGAGTGTGCTAAGCCTGGAAATGCGCGGGCGATACAACGGGCTGTCCACCTATGACGTCGTACGCCAGTATCAGGAAACGATCGCTGCGGCACGTCCGCATTCGGACTTCGCCGCGCGCATGACCTACCTGGAATTGAAACTTCGTTTGCCTGAGCTGTTACTGATGCGCGTGGACAAGATCACCATGGCCACGTCGGTCGAAGCGCGCGTTCCCTTTCTCGATCATCATCTGATCGAATACGCGATGGGCCTGCCGCGTGAACTAAAAGTTAAAGGCAAAACGGGCAAGCACATTTTGAAACGTGCCCTGGAATCAGTGCTGCCGAAGGACGTCTTGTATAAACCCAAGCGCGGGTTTGGCGCGCCAATAAATGAGTGGTTTCGCGGACCTGGAGGCGCCGGGCTGGTCGAGCAACTGATGAATTCGTCGCTGCGCGAGCGGAACTTTTTTGACTATTCGTTTATCCAGCGCATGGCCGACGAACACGCCCGGGAGACGCGCGATTGGAGCGCGAATCTGTGGTGCTTGCTCAATCTGAGTCTGTGGTACGAGCGCTGGATCGCGCGCTGAAAATAATACGCAGCGCGACCGGGGTTGCAACCAAAAAGTAAAGGGCTCAATGAGCCCGCGATAGCGGGCGGCATGTTAGTAGTCCCTGGGCGTAAGCCCGGGGTTCGCACGCCACTCCCGACATCAAGCCCGCTTCAGCGGGCGACAGAAATTGGCTTGAGAACCAACGTGCTTCTTGAAATTTCTTTCGCCCCTTGCGGGGCTCGGACTCTTTTCGTTGCTTCTTCCCCGGGCTTACGCCCGGGGCTAACAATATGCCGCACGCTTTGCAGGCTCGGAGAGCGCTTCATCTAAGGTCAGAAAAGTTTGTCAGAGAACAAGAACTTACGGACTTGCAGTGCCGCGGCGTTAACGCCGGTTGAGGCGGGAGCTTTCGGTAGTTTTGGGTCGGGAGCGGCGCTGACGATCGTGACGCGACTGTTAATGCTCCTGGGCGGCGTCGGGTCCAGCGTTATTGTCGCGCGCTGGCTGGGCCCGGAAGGCCTCGGGTCATTGGCGGTGCTGAACACCACGATAGTGCTCGCCCTGTCGATCGGCAGCCTCGGCCTTACGTCAGCCAATACTTACTTCATCGCTAAGGATCGCAAAACGCTCGCGCCGGTGTGGGCCAACGCGATTGTCTTTGCTCTGTCCGGCGGGGCCCTGGTCTCCGTGGCAGTGGTGGCACTCGCTAAGATCGATCCAGCGCTGTTCGGCAGCGTTACCGCCGACCTGATCGTGATCGCGGCACTCTCGATCCCATTTCAGTTTCTGCTATCACTTGGTCTCAACGTGCTGCTGGCGATGGATCGAATCCGCCAGCTTAATCTGCTGGATGCGTTGGCGCCCGCTTTTGCTTTGTTCAATGCGATTGTGGTGCTCGTGGTATTGCGTTCGAACCTTAAGGTGCTCGTCTCTTTCAATACTGCGGCGACGGTAGTGCTGAGCGCGGGGATGCTTTGGGCGATTGGCCGTTTGGTGGCCCGACAGAAGAAGCGGGCCGCGTTTCGCCCGGACGGCACGCTATTGAAAGACACAATTAGTTACGGCCTCAGGTTTTGCATTCCGTTGATGGCAGCGATACTGATCTTTCGCGTTGATCTCCTGATTGTGAATCACTTTCGCGGTGCAGCCGAGGCCGGGGTGTACGCAGTCGCGTCGCAGGTCGCAAATTTGCTGACCATGGTGCCGGGTGTGATCGCCATGCTGCTGTTCCCACGCGTGGCTTTCTACCAGGATCCGCGCGGGGAGTTCGCAATCCAGGTTACCCGGCATGTATCGTTCGTAATGCTGATTATGTGCGCCGCGGCCGCGGCCGGCTCGTTCCTGCTGCCGCTCGTCTACGGCGCGCGCTTCGCGGACGCCACCATCCAGTTACTGATTCTGTTGCCAGGCGTTTGTCTCATCGGCATTGAGTCAGTGTTAGTGCAGCATTTCACCGGAACGGGTTTGCCCGCCGCGATTACGGTGTTCTGGCTGATCACGCTGGCGGTTGGCGTCGGGCTCAATCTGGCACTGGTGCCCGTGTTTGGCGCGCGCGGCGCAGCGGTCACGTCGACTATCAGTTACACATTAATTTTTGTGTTAGTGGCGGTGTACTTTTGCCTGAAAACCGGTCGCCGTCCAGTCGAGATATTTCTCTTGCGAAATCGCGAGCTAAGGAACTTGCTGGTGCAGGCCCGTCTCGCGTCTCCAACCCCCCCTTCGACCAACGCCCACGAGTGAAACCCTTATGAAGATAGTTTTGCTTGTGCTTAGCGGTGATCCGGATCAGGCCCGCGAATGGTTGCAGAAGAGCTATCCCGGCGCCGGCATCGAGAGGATCTCTCGCAACCAACTTGAAAGCTACACGCCGCTTCGTCGCGTCGGGGCACTGCGTTCGCTCCGTCCGGATATTTTTGCGGTCGCCACTGAGCGGCTGGCGTGGCAACAGGGGCAAAATGTTTTGCTCTTGTTCGGCGCGATGGGTGGCGCGCGCGATCTACTTTTATTCGACGCACACGGGGACCTGCGTGAGGAAGTAAGAAGTGGTGTGTTGCTACGCGCGCCTTTTCGGTTCGCGCACGAAGGGTTGGTGAGTTGGGCGGTGGTGAGGCGGGCGTACCGCGAGTTGGCCAAACTCGAACACGCGATCGAGACTGCAAATCAAAAGAGCGTTCGGGCCGAAGACCACCCACATGCGCCCCACATCACCTATCTTCGTACTACGCCGGCGGCGGGGACACAGTCCGGCGGAGCAACAACTCATACATTAGGTTTCATCAACGCCGCAGTTGAGCTGGGCGCGCACGTTTCAATCATAAGCAACGACCGTATCGCCGGCCTCGATGAAGCGAAAGTTTTGATCAAGTTAATCGAGCCTGACTCGTTAGGTTTGACCCGCCCGGCTTTTGACTTGCGCAATGGCTTACTTTTTACGGACCAGGCGTGCGCTGAGACTGCCAGGCAGCCACCCGACTTTATTTATCAACGCTACAGTCGTTTCAATTGGACCGGAGTCGAGGCTAGCCTGCGTACACGCCGGCCGCTGTTTCTGGAATACAACGGTTCGGAAGTCTGGATGGCGAGACACTGGGGGCGCATTCGCCTGGCTGATTTGCTCGAACGATGCGAGCGCCTCAATCTCGCCGCCGCCACGCGTGTTTTCGTCGTCGCCGAAGTCGAACGGAATAATCTCGTAAAGGCCGGCGTAGCGCCTGACAAGATCGTGGTGAATCCCAACGGAGTTGACCCGGAGAAGTTTCGTCCCGGCATTGGTGATGTCGCGGTTCGGCGCGAACTTGGTGTTGCGGAAGCTGAAACGCTCGCTGGTTTCGTCGGTACCTTTGGGCCATGGCATGGCGTGCTGACGCTGGCCGAAGCAATCACGCTGATGCCGGTCGATTGTGGTGTTCGCTTTCTGCTCGTCGGCTCCGGCATGTTTCGCGAAGAAGTGGAACGGATCATCCAAGCTGCGGGGAAAGAGCGTCAGGTGATTTTCACCGGCCATGTAGAGCACGAACGCGTTCCGGCTTTGCTGGATGCGTGCGATATTCTTCTGTCACCGCACGTGCCGCTGGAAGACGGCAGCGAGTTTTTCGGCTCGCCCACGAAATTGTTCGAGTACATGGCGATGGGCAAGGGCATAGTAGCGAGTCGCCTGGGGCAGATCGGTGAGGTGCTCGAAGATCAAGAGACCGCGCTGTTGACTGAGCCCGGCAATGCGCGCGAGTTGGCCGACGCGATTTTGCAGTTGAGTCGTTCGCCGGAATTACGCCAGCGCTTAGGTGCGGCGGCGCGCGAAGCGGCCATCGGGCGGCACACATGGAAACGGAACGCAGAGCGTGTGCTGGACGCGTATGTCTCCCTCTCCCCTTGGGAGAGGGTTGGGGAGAGGGCTTAAGGGCTTCGTCCAACGCGCCAAGGCCTCTCCCCTAGCCCCTGTCCCAAGGGGAGAGGGGGATCGCCCGGGCTTACGCCCGGGGCTACATTCTGCCGCTCGCTGACGCGAGATCGTTGACTCGTTTTATTCTGGATTCGACTCTTGAAACCTGCAACTGAAAACCGGGGAGAAGCTGGCGAGCCAAAAGAGAGGGCCCGAGAGCAGTGGAGCCACGATCCAGCCGGCGCCGTCTATGGTCGCGAGCACGAGTTTGGCACGCGCGAGTTCTTTGACGCGGTTGAGCGCCATCGTTATTCCGAGTACGCGCCGTGGATGCCAGAGGTGATGGGCTTCAATGATTTCGCCCTCGCCCGGCTGCTCGAGATCGGCTGTGGCATGGGCACGGACCTTTTGCAATTTGCCCGCGGCGGAGCCGAAGTAACAGGGATTGATCTAACCGCGCGCTCGATAGAGATCTCGCGGCAACATTTTGCAGTTTACGGCGCGCGTGGCGACTTTGCGATCACGGACGGTGAAAGCCTGCCGTTCGCAGACGAGAGTTTCGACGTCGTTTATTCCAACGGCGTGCTGCATCACACGCCCGACACCGCGGGCGCCGTGCGCGAGGTCTATCGGGTTCTGCGCCCCGGCGGTGAGGCGCGGGTGATGCTGTATCATCGGGGTTCAGCCTACTATTGGGGACAGATCATTTTTCGTTACGGGCTGCTACACGGCCAACTTTTGCGCGGAGATTCGCCTGAAGAGATCATGAGCCGCTATGTCGAGGTCAATGAGGGTGGCGGACGTCCACTGGTGAAAGTTTACAGCCGCCGCGAGGCCCGCAAACTGTTTTCGATGTTTCGTGTAGTCAAGATCCAGGTCGAACAACTTACTCGCCCTGAGCTTTTCATACTCGGACGCATTATTCCGGAAGGGATGTTTCGCCGACTGCGCCGCAGCGTCGGCGGGAACGTGATCGTCTCTGCTCGGAAGTGAGGGGGCGCAGTTTATGGAGTGCGGCGACACGAGCACCCCAGCGCGGCTGCCGCGCCGGGGACCCCGCTTGTCGCCGCTTTCAATTGCGCTGACTTGTCAGCGCAGGTCAACTTGGGACAAGGTTGCCACTGACCGAGGTAGTCGGCGGCGACAAGTCGCCGCGTTCCAAAGCGCTGACAAGTCAGCGCACTCCAAAGCGGTGTCGCGCTGCGCTTGCCACCGCACTCCAAATTCGTGCCGTTTGGCGGGCTGGGCCCGAAACGGTGAGACGATCAATATCCTTGACTAGTTTTCCATCACAAACACGACGGCGCTTGCTGATAATCTTCTTCATCCTGGCGCTCGCGTTCACCGTGCGTGCCCTGACCGCGAATTTTCTGCGCGCGCATCTCAACGAACCGGGCTGGTTTCCCAGCGGCATCTATGCAGCCTTTGATCGTCAGGCGCAGGATTGGCTTGATGGTCGCGCATCCATTTTCTGGATTGACGATCCATCACACACGGACGCGGCGATCTACCCGCCGGGTTATCCGCTGTGGCTGGCCTTTGTCTACACCTTGACCGGCAGAAGGTCTCCGGCTGCGGTCCAGAATGTGCAGTGGGTGCTCGACGCTTTCTCGGTGCTTTTGATCGTCGGCGCGGGAGTGACGGCTTTTGGGTGGCGCACCGGATTGGGGGCCGGGGGGATTGCCGCGCTCTGGCCTTTGCTGGCGCTATCGGGCGCGGCGCCGTTGGCTGATGCGCCCACGGCCTGGATCGTCGTAGGGGCGGCGTGGATGCTGCTCCTGGCCGCAAAACGACGGAGCGTTGGCTGGGCTTTAGGCGCCGGCGCGCTGCTCGGAGCATCGTGCTGGCTGCGGGCCAATGCAATGTTGCTGGTGTTCTTCTGGGCGCTCGCGCTGCTCTTGTTTGTTCACGCCAATTGGCGGCGGCGCGTTCTCTTGAGCGCCGGCGTAGCGCTCGCGGCCATGTTGGTGATTGCGCCGGTCGTGGTGCGAAACGTCATCGCGTTTCATGCGTTCGTGCCGACCGGCCTGGGCGCCGGAACTAATCTGTGGGAAGGCATCGGAGAGACGGAGCGAGGCGCGAAAGAGTTCGGCGCGGCGCCTAATGATCGCGATCTGGTTGAGCAGGAACGCGCAGCACTGAATGTTCCGCCCGATGCACCATTTGATCTTTATTACCCGGACGGCATTCGACGTGACCGCGAGCGCTCGAGCAAGGCTTTAGCGATCATCGCGCGGCATCCCTTCTGGTACGCCGGCACGGTCGCTTACAGGATGGCCGCGGTCATGAAGTATGCCGGAGAGCCTTCGGGCATTTATGGAAGCGCAGGCATCAACGTCACGGCAAAAAAATGTTTGCCGCCGGAATGGCAAGGCGGAGTGTTGGCGGTGCTCGTCAAAGGTCTGGGAATGATGCAGAGCGTCTTGCGCTACATTCTCCTGCCGTTGATGCTGGTCGGCGTGATCCTGGCTTTCCGCTCGGATTGGCGCACGACCGGCCTGGTGATGGCGACGGTGCTCTATTATCTGGTGGTTGGCTCGATGATGCACACGCATATACGCTATGGACTTCCCATGCAAGCGTTGTTGACTATCTTTGCAGGTCTCGCTGGGTGGCGACTAAAGGAACTGCTTGTCAGCCTGAAGGTTTCATCGCTCAGCCAAACCGGAAGCGGCTGAGAGCTGATCGCTGACTGCTCTATGAAGAAAAGACTCTTAGATTATCTTGCCTGCCCGTCGTGTGGGGCCTCGATTCGTCTGCGCTCAGTTCAGGAAGAAGATGGGATCGAAATCATGTCGGGCGAACTGGAGTGCACTGAGTGTCTCCGCAGCGTCGCCGTTCGTCGTGGGGTTCCTCGCTTCGCGGACCTGGCATTGATTGGAGAAGGAAAGCAGGCGACGGCTGAGAATTTCGGCTGGTCATGGCAGGAGTTCTCTCACGAGGACGAAAAATACGGCGATGAGTTGTTGGGCTGGATTGCGCCGGTGCGTCCCGAA
>JBGPWS010000013.1:0-25091 GCA_041492345.1 Pyrinomonadaceae bacterium
AGCCGGCGCCTATCTCGCAATCCGATTCTCCGTGCTTGGCCGCATCAGTTGGAAGCATCCGTTCATGGCCCAGGTGCCCGACTCAGCGATCTGGATGACCGTGCCCTATGTCTTCGTTAGTTATTTGAAGCATCTCGTAGCGCCGTTTTATTTGAGCCTGATCTATGGCACTTCATTCGTCACCAGCGCCACTGATCCGAGGTTCCTTTTGCCCCTCGCGCTAATCGCGGCGCTGGCGATTTTGCTTTGGACTTATCGCAAAAACCTGACCGGTCAGGTGTGGACCGCACTGGCCCTGATCGTCGCGCCATTATTGCCGGTGCTTAACCTGAAAGTATTTCACTACGAGTACATCATCCAGGATCGCTACCTGTATTTGCCGTCCATCGGCTTCTGTTATCTGCTTGCGATTTTGCTCCTCCGGTTGTCACACACGCAAAAACAGTTGGCCACTGCGCTAGCGATAATAATCATTGTCGCTTTCGGCGCCGGGACGTTCGCGCAGAATCACGTCTGGCACGATTCGGTATCGCTCTGGCGGCGGGCGGTCTACTACTCGCCGGATTCATGGTCCACTCATTACAACCTCGGTTTGGCTTATCTTAATCTCAAACAGAGCCAGGCGGCGGTCGATGAACTGGTTGAAGCGAGGCGGCTGAACCCTCATGAGCCGACGATACTCAACAACCTGGGCCTGGCGCACGATGCGGCCGGCGATTCACTTGGCGCGATTGCGATCGTGAAGGAAGCCCTGAAGCTAGATCCAACTCTGATCGAAGCACACAACAACCTGGGGGCATTTCTCTTTGAGCGCAAACAGTTCAATAACGCCCGGCTGGAATTCTCAGAAGTCTTGGCCCGCGATCCCTCGTCGGTTTCGGCGCGCTTTAATCTGGCGCGCACCTTATCCGCGTTGGGTGAGCACGAACCGGCTATTCGCGGATTCGAAGCGTTGCTGTCAGCGGACCCGAGCGACGTCGCTGCGCGTTATGAACTCGCGGCCAGTTACGCAGCGATGGACCGCAAGCCGGAAGCTATCGCGCAATACACCCGCGCTTTGCAAATGGATCGCGATCTGAAACGCGTGGAAGAGATGAGAAAGAAGCTGGAGGAGTTAGAGAAAGAGGACCACTAGTTCGAACGAAACATGAACCGGGAGAAAACCACCGCAAACTCAAGCTGGAAGTGGCTGGCATTCGCTACGCTGGCGATCACGCTACTTGCCATCTATCCGCAGGTCAATCTCTGGCTGGCGCGCGGCAAAGAGTGGCACGGTTCATATGTTCTGGTTCAGGGTGACGAGATTGCTTATTCGGCATACATCAATGCGTTAATCGACGGGCGCCCGCGGCGCAACGATCCCTTCGTGGGCAGGGATGATGTCGCGGGAAAGCCTTTGCCTGAATCGCTTTTTTCCATTCAGGTGGTCCCTTCTTATGCGGTGGCTGCACTGGCCCGCTGGTTTCACCTCTCTGCCTCGACAGCGTTCATCTTTCTAATTGTCATTTGCGCGATTGCTGCATCGCTCGCGATCTTTTGGCTCGTGCGATCGACTACCGGCGACGATGCTCTGGCCGCCGCCGGAGTGCTGATTACTCTTTGCCTGGGCACGCTCGCCGCCGGCCAGGGCGAAGCGCGCGTGATGTTATTAGGCCAGAACGTTTACGACTTTTTTCCTTACCTGCGCCGTTATCAGCCGTCGGTAGCCTTTCCCTTGTTGTTCGTGTTCTTCGGTTTTGCGTGGCGTTCGCTGCCGCTGAGCGATCCAAAGAAAGAGATTCGATCAGCAATAGCTGCCGGATTGATTTTCGTCGTGCTCGTCTTTTCTTATTTCTATCTGTGGACGGCAGCGCTGGCCTGGTTGGCTTGCCTGGCTCTGATCTGGATGATTGCGCGCATGCCAGACTGGCGCCGACTCTGTTTGCGGTTTGGCATTATCCTGGTTCTGGCGCTAACGGGAATCGCAGCTTTCTTTGTTTTGCTTTCGCATCGCTCGTCCAGCATGGACAGTACGCAATTGCTTTCGCGCTCGCACGCTCCTGATTTGTTCTACGCTCCTGAGGTCATCGCCTTTGCGGTGCTCGCTGCGCTCGGGATTGCTGCCTGGCGCAAAGTGATCGACGTCAACGATCCGCTGGTCCTGTTTGCTGCTTCGTTAGCGCTGATGCCCATAGCCGTCTTTAACCAACAGGTCGTCACCGGTCGTTCGCTGCAACCGATCCATTACCAGGTCTTCATCGCCAACTATGTGGTGCTGGTCGCCGGCGTGCTCGCGGCCTCCGCGATCATCCGTGGAACTAAAGCAACCGATTGGCGAATTCCTCGCCGGCCTTTGGCTTACGCGTGCTTTATCGCTTTGGCCTGGGGCGTGGTTGAACTGGCCGGATCAACCAGGAGGAATGCCGCCTACGGACGCATCCGCGACGATTCAATGCCGGTCATTACGCGCCTGGCCGAGATCGCCCGCACCGACGGCACCTATGAACGCGCCCGCGCCGATGGTTCTTATCCGATTGTGTATTCAACCAATTTGTCGGTTGCGGGGAACATTCCGACCGCGGCGCCCCAGGGTGTGCTGTGGGCGCACCACACGCCGGCCGCTGGGGTCGCCAGTCTGGATCAAAGCAGAGAGCTTTACTACTACTATCTTTATTACTCCGGCGCGGATGAAAAAGAGCTGGCCCAGGCGATGCTCGAGGGCCGCTTCAATACTCTGTCGGCGCTGTTTGGTGTAGAGCGCGTGATCACGACCCTGACGCCGGATGCCAAACCGATTACTACTGATGATATGCGCGCTGAGGTCCGGCGATATTCAGATTTCATCAAAACATTCTCTCGAGAGCGCGCTGCCCGGCCTCTCGTTTCTTTCATTGTCGCTCCGATGCAGGCAGAACCGAATTACGCAAATTTCGATCGATGGTACGAGCGTGACAGCGGTGAACGCGTCGGCATATATGTGATTTATCGCGTGAAGCTGCGGCAATGAAAAGCGGTGACAAGTCACCGCACTCCAAAATCTATGAGCATAGCAATCGAAATCGACAACCTGACGAAGGACTACGAAACCGGATTCTGGCGCAAGCGCAAGACGCGCGCGCTCGACGGCTTGTCGCTCACCGTTGAGAGCGGACAGATCTTTGGCTTTCTCGGCGCTAACGGCGCCGGCAAAACCACGACGCTGAAACTCTTGATGCGTCTGATCTATCCCACGGCCGGCACGGCCCGCATCCTCAATCGCGATATCGACGACGTAGCGATGCACGCGCGCATCGGTTACCTGCCTGAGAACCCTTACTTTTACGATTATCTAACGGCAAGAGAGTTTCTGAATTACTGCGGTGAACTGTTCGGCCTGGATCGCGTCACTCGGGAGCGCCGCACAGAAGAACTGCTCACGCGCGTGAACCTGGAAACGAAAGGTTGGGACCGGCAACTGCGCAAGTTTTCGAAAGGCATGCTACAGCGCGTCGGACTGGCGCAGGCTCTGGTAAACGATCCCGAGATTGTTTTCCTGGACGAGCCGATGAGCGGACTCGATCCCGTCGGCCGGCGTGAAGTGCGCGACCTGATCGCTTCACTGCGCACGCAGGGCAAAACTGTTTTCATGTGTTCGCATATTCTTTCGGACATTGAGGTGCTTTGCGACAGCGTGGCAATCCTTAAGCAGGGCCGATTGGCACAGGCGGGCTCGCTGGAAGAACTGCGGGCAGGTGAAGCCGGCATGGTTGAAATCATCGCTACCGGGGCGGACGCTGAGGCTTTGAGACGGCAGCTTGGCGGCGGCGCTACGGTTACGAGTACCGCGAGCGGTTTGCGGATTGAGGTGGCGGACGAAAAAGAAATCGACACGGTAATCGCGGCGCTGAGAAAAGAGAATGGGAAACTGGTTTCGGTTCAGCCGGTGCGGCAATCACTGGAAGAATTGTTTCTTGAGTAGTGGCGCAGAAGTTTTGCAGAACCATTTTCCATTTCTCATTTGACATTTTTCATCTGCCATTTGCTGGATTTATTTAGTATTGCTTCGTGTCAATTCGTGTATCGCTTGCTTAGCTCAGAAATGAGAATGAGAAATGGAAAATTATCCTTACTTCAAGATAAATCCCGTAACTTCCATCTTGATGTTGGCGCGGTCGTCGCTGTCGGTAAAGCCCTCGAGGATCACTGACACCTTCATCGTCTTATTCGGATCGAGTTCAGGCTGACGCCCGGGAATCACTACTACCGTTCTCTCTTTCACTGGTTTGCCATCGTGATCCACCACGGCGGCCCTTATCTCCAGTCCGGTGATCGTGCGTCCGGTAAAGTTGCGCACGGTCGTGTGCAGCGTCATGACGGTGTCACCCAACGCGCGCTTGGCCTCGTCGGCTTCCGGGTCGTCGCGCGCGATCAGCTTGCTGTACTTTTCAAAGTCAGGCGAGCCCGCTCTGATCGCGCCCGCCAGAGTTGATGGCGCACTCGGCGTCGTGGTGCTGCGCAGCAAGAGATAGAAGAAGGCGGCAATAAACGCGGCCGCGAAAGCAGCCACGAAAATGATCAGCGTTCGTCGCGATTTTTGCTCAGAAATGCTGTGCTCTGCCGGCATGGGTTTCTTAGACGCATATGTTACCGCAGAAGTTCCGAACGCGCGAGTGTTCAGTCGAGCGGGGAGTGTCTTGTGGAAGCTATTCGAGACGGAAGGCAACGCCGGCGAGCATAAAAGGAGTGAGCGGCCCCTTCAGCTTGCCGGTAAGGGTGTAGGTTGTTTCATAGCAATTCGTTGGGTGTCATGAACAAGCTGAGTTAAGATGGAACCGCAAAAAAGGAGAGATGAAATGAAACTCACACGCAAGCTCTTCGCCGTCTGCTCAATCACGGCCGGGTTTTTCGTCCTTGCCGTCGCGCAAGATCAAGGAACCAGGATAACGACTGACCACGAGTTGAAGCAGTGGTTTTCTCAAAATCGCACGGACTTTGATAAGCTGCGCGTCTTCTCCGATACCTTCGAGAAGGCTAATCAAGTCGCCGAACGCAGCGTTAAGGAACCAGGCTCCATTGATCCGGAGCTGCAGCAAGCCGTCAAGAAATTGCACATCGTCGAGCTAGGCGTTTTCGTCGATGGCGATGTTGAAATAGTCGTCAATAAAGAGGGTGGATCAAGAGCTGGCTTCCTATACTCTCCCGGGTGGAAGAATCCCAGACAAAAAGCACCACCGTATACTGTTTTGGAAAGCTTAGGCGATGATTGGTATATGTTCCGCCGGTCTTGATTTGCTTTCGGTAGATGCCGCCCAAATCATTAAGCGATAGAATTCCCGTAAGTTCAGGCCGGAAGCAACACCCGAATTGAGAAAGTATGAATAAACGACCTCGCGAAAGGGGCGAGTATCATTGCCGCTATCTGTATGGCGATCGGCTTCGGCTCGTTCGCATTTGGCGCATATACACAGACGCAATCGCAAGTTCCCAGTAAAGTCCAAAAGGAAGCAATCATGACGACTCATGCCAGCGGAGCGTTTGAAGTAAAGTTGAATCCTCAAGTGGATGACAAAGTCGGAGACCCAGCCATAGGCCGTTTGTCGATCGATAAGCAGTTCCACGGTGCTCTCGAAGCTACCAGCAAAGGCCAGATGCTGGCCACCCGCACGGCTGTCGAAGGCTCGGCCGGTTACGTCGCGATGGAGGTAGTCAGTGGAACGCTGAATGGTCGAACCGGTACATTCGCACTCCAGCACAGCGGCTTGATGACGCGCGGCGCCCCGCAACTCAGCGTTACCGTGGTGCCGGACTCTGGCACGGGTCAGTTAGTTGGTCTGGCAGGTAAGATGACTATCAACATCGTCGACGGGAAGCATCTCTACGACTTCGAGTATACGATCGCCGAAGCTCAGTGAGATTTGCACCGGATCGACTTGAGGAGCGCCGCCTATGCAAAGCACGGCAACCAACGTCACAACTTATCTCCAGCAAGTGCCTGACGTTCGCCGTGCATCACTTGAAAGGCTCCGGAATCTCTGCCTGCAAACTTTAATTGGTTATGAGGAAGGCCTGGATTACGGAATGCCGAGCTACAAAAAGAACGGTACAGTTGAAGTTGCGTTTGCCAGCCAGAAAAACTACATCTCGCTTTATGTACTCAAGCAAGCTGTCGTGAATGCACATCGCGCGGCGCTTGCCGGCGCCAGCATCGGCAAGGGTTGCATTCGTTTTTCCAAGCCGGAGAAGCTTGACTTTGCCGTTATCGAAAGCCTGCTGGTTGCTACACGAGGGGCAAAGGAAACGGCGTGCTGAATCTGTGGGGAAGACATCAACAGGATCAAGCCCGATAGAATGTTTCTCATCAGCCCACTTCATCTCTTAGGCAGATGGACAATCACATACACGCGTTAGCAGAAAAGATTTGGCACTATCATCAGATGAAGCATCCGCTTGAGAAAGGCGATGCGATTCTGGTGCTGTGTAGCCACGACAGAAAAGTCGCGGAGAGAGGTGCTGAGTTATTCCTGCAAAAGTTGGCGTCACTGCTGATCTTCTCCGGCGGTTTGGGATCGATTACCAAAAATATCTGGACTGAACCCGAAGCCGATCAGTTCGCGGAGATCGCCATCGGGATGGGCGTGCCGAGTGAAAACATAATCATCGAGAACAGATCGACGAACACCGGCGAAAACATTCGGTTTACCAGGCAGATATTAGCTGAAAGAGCTATCGATCCGCAGAAGTTCATTCTGGTGCAGAAGCCTTATATGGAGCGCAGGAGTTTTGCCACCTTCAGAAAGCTATGGCCGGAAAAACAGGTTCTCGTGACTTCACCCCAAGTAGTTTTCGATGAATACCTGGATTCGTATTCAAGCAGCGAACTTTCCAGCGATGACGTTATTAGCATCATGGTCGGAGATTTGCAGCGAATCAAGCTGTATGCGGAGAAGGGTTTTCAGATTCAACAGGAGATACCGCGCGACATCTGGTCGGCCTATGAGGAGTTGGTGAGGGCTGGCTATGACCGGCACTTGATCAGATGAGAGAGCGCGTGAGTAAAAAAAAGGCCCTGCGCCGGTAGCGACCTTACCACCGGCGCAGGCCTTCGCGCTTTAGACGAGAACTGAAGTTAGGAAACCGTAAAACTGGCGGCCTTCTGGTCCTTCTGCTCGCCATCTTCATTCATCATGATGATTTCAACCTTATATTTGCCAACGGGCCAACCCGCTGCCGGGGGCGTGAAATTGAAAGTCGCGGTGCCGCTGCCAGGCAGTTCGACCGTGTCTTCGAGTCCGGGGACAGGCCCCGCTTTTTGGCCCGCAACATCTTCCACCACCAGGCGCCCCTTTACCTTAACCTTCCCGGGCGCATTCGCAATCGGCGCGATCGCATAGACGGTATCGGTCGGGCCAAAGCTACTGCTTTCTGTGCTGACGCTCTTGTCCTTTCCAATCTTCAAGCCGCTGATATTGGCTGTCGACGCGCTGAACTTACAAGCCAGAGCCAGGACCACCAAAAGTCCTAAGCTGATTGCAAGTATCGATCTCGGTGTTTGCATCACAATCTCCTTTTTTCCCGCACATGTCCTCTGAAAAACTTTAGAACCTGAACTTGCCCGCCGATGTTATCGATAAAGGCGCGTGCCAGCAAGAAGCGAACGATTCCGGGCCCCTGAGATAACGCGTCACCTTCACCCTCGGCCTTAGTAACGAGCACGCAGTGGCCTTGACCATGGCCCTGACTCGCACGACAATTCAGCCGATGGAAACAAGCAATCGCTCACCTGGTACTCCATCAGGAGGGATGACTATCCAACATAATGAAAACAATAATCAAAGTAACCATCCTTGTCCTGCTACTGCCGGTCGGCCTTTCTGCTCAGACGGATGACGAATGGCCGCCGCTCAATTACCTTAGAAGTGATTTCAAATCAGTCCGGGTCGTCGCTCATGTGCGCATTCGCGAGGCCGAAATAGTCAATAAGATTCCCGGCTATGATAACTGGAAGATCGCGGCGGAAGTGATTGAGCCATTCAAGGGCAAATTCCGGAAGGGCGAGGTAATCGAATATTTCCACGGGGCGGAAGCCCCTTCCAGGAAAGAGTTTTTCACCGGAGAGAAGATCGTCTTTCTGCTCGCTGAGTATGACAAAGAGAAGAAAGCATTAAGGCACTCGGTACTGGAGAACTCGACCCTCGCGCCTACTCCAAACCGCGTGAAGAAGTTGAGACTGATCAAAGCCTCTGCAAAGAGACGCCGGCGGTAGGGGCTGGACCAAACTGGCTATGGTTCTTGAAACGGATAGATTGCAACTGCGGATGCTTTCCCTTGATGACGCCGAATTCATTCTGCGGCTGCTCAACGAGCCTTCCTTTATTCAAAACATCGGCGACCGAGGCGTACGCACAATCGATGATGCATGCGCGTATATTCTGAAGGGGCCCATAGCCAGCTATGAAAAGTTTGGCTTTGGACTGTGGATAGTAGAGACAAAGTCAGCAGGCCTGCCGGTGGGAATCTGTGGCCTGCTGAAGCGGGACGTGCTCGAGGATGTCGACATCGGGTACGCGCTGCTCCCTGAGTTTTGGTCGCAGGGTTATGCTTTCGAATCAGCTTCCGCAGTCATGGCGTACGCGAGAGAGAAGCTCGGTTCGAAACGAGTGCTGGCGGTCGTTAGTCCAGATAATCAAAGCTCAATCCGCTTACTCAAAAAAATGGGTTTTCGGTATGAGAAGATGGTTCGTTTAGCGGAGGACGCACCTGAAATCAAGTTGTTTGCGGCTCAGGTCTAACAACACCAGAGCCGCACGAACGTCGCCTGATGACCTAAGCACTCCCGCCGTGTCTTATCTCAAGCACGTCGTGATAAACCTGCTCAGTTGCTTCCAACATTCGTTCCAGCGAGAAGCGTTCGCGAACGACACGCTGAGCATTCCCAATAAGACGATCGCATTCTCTCCGGTCTGATAATAATTCGCCGATTGCTTTTGCCAGAGTGCCCACGTCCCCGATCGGGACCAGTCGACCAGTCTGGTTGTCATCGATAATCTCTCGCGCGCCTTCGGACATGCTGGCGATAACGGGCACGCCGGCGGCCATGGCTTCAACAATTGAGAGACCGAAGGGCTCTGAGCGCGAAGGCGAAACGAAGAGATCGAATGTAGGGAGCAGTTGCGCTACATCACCAACCCAACCAATAAGCCGCACGCGTTTATTGAGATTAAGTTCGTCGATGAGCTTTTCAAGGCCGCGCCGATGTTCGCCGCTACGCGATTTGTCTTCTCCGGCAATTATGAATTCAACATCGTCACGAAGACCGCAGACGATAGCAGCCGCGCGGATGAAATCTTCCGGTCCCTTGATGGGCGCCAGATGTCCAATCATGCCAACGCGCAGTTTCTTATCTGCGCCCTGTTCATGGCCAGTAGTGTCTTCCCTTCCCTTTACGAACCGGTCAACGTCAATTCCGTTATGAATACAAACAATCTTGTCCGGATCGAAGATCCCCTGCGCGCGAAGTCCTTCAGCAACTGCTTGAGAGACGGCGATGACCCGAGCTGTCCGGCCAAGCGTTAGTTTGTGAATTCTGCTAAGCGGAAACAGAACGTGACGAGTAAGAACGAGCCGCGCGCCGGCCCGCCGCGTGGCCAGCGCCGCCAGCGGATAGTCACGCGCGACGTGCGCATGAACAATCTCGATTTCATGCCGGCGAACAAAGCGGGCCAGCTTCAAAGCACTCGCGACACTCAAAGAATTTCGCAGCGGCAGTTCCACGATATTTTGTTTGGGCACCGCCGAGAGTTCGGCCAACAACGGCGACGAAGGAATCACCGCGACGAAAACATCATGACCGCAAAGCGCGAGACCGTTGGCCAGATCGGCGAGATGTTTTTCACCGCCGCCGAGCTGTCGCGCCGAACATACTTGCAGAATCTTCATCAAGGAATTCCCGCCGACAGAATCTAACACAATGACATCGGTGGAAGCAGAAAAACGATCCACGAAATCACACGAATTAGCTCGAACCAAAGTTGTGTTCCGTGTTGATTCGTGTAAGTTCGTGGATCGCCTTGCTGCCGCATCATCATCCAGCCGCTCTTACCGCGCATTGCCAGAGCACTCTTTCGGCAGCCTCAACGGTTGAACTCCAAACTTAATCGGCTGGTGCCGCTTCCTTGAGCTTCCCGCGACGGGTATAGTACAAAGTTCATTCCCGCCAAGATGAACCGAAATACACAAAGCGAGACTCGATGTCTTCTCTGCGCGCGCAGTCTGCGTCGCATTGGGGCGGACTTTACCGGAAAACAAATATACAAATGCGATCATTGTGAATATGTGGCCACGCCCATCTCGGCGACGGCGGACACAATCGCGCTTTATGACGATCCTGAATACTTTGACGGCTGGGGCTGCAACCTGGAATTCGATTACGACCGGTTCGAGCCGTCAGTTCATCGACAGGTTCAGGACTATCTCGACTTCATTGCCAGGTACACGCAGGGCAAGTCTTTGCTTGATGTCGGCACGGGAAGCGGGCTGTTACCTCACCTGGCCCGCACCAGAGGGTATGAAGTGGAAGGCACCGACTTATCAAAGCATGTCAGCGAAAATGTCCCTGAGAAAGCCGGTTTCCCCATACACCACGGCACGATCGAAGACATCCAGTTCACGCGGAAATACGATGTCATCACGATGCTGCACGTCCTCGAGCACACCAGCAATCCCCTTTCGACCCTGAAGAGATGCAAAGAACTGTTGCATGAAGGCGGATACATTGTCGTAGTTGTGCCGAACTATCAGAGCCTGGATTCGCGCATCAAGGACATTCTTTCCCAATTCAAGTTGAAGAGCAGACCGTACAAGCATCTCGCGCTGGGACACCACAACTACGTTTTCTCGATCAATAGTCTGGAGATTCTGGGAGAGAAGAGCGGCTTGCAGATTATTCACCGGCAAACTCAACAACCCGCGTGGCGCGCGAGCCCATGGCATCGTCTTTTGGGGCGCTATCGACTGGCAACGTGGTGCTGGGTCGTCTACCGGAAGGCTACTGACTTGACCTCGATCGCAGCATGAAACGTCCGCGTAATCTTAACAAGAAACTACTGCTCGTCTCGTTCGGGCTGCTGTTCGGCCTTTGCATGAGCGAGATTTTTCTGCGCGTCATCGGCTACTCGTATCCGCTTTTCTATACAACGGATTATTATCGCGGATTCGCCTTGCAGCCCGGCGTTGAAGGTCACTATCAGCGCGAAGGTGAATCGTATGTCCGCGTCAACAGCGACGGCTGGCGCGATCGCGAACACGCAAAGGCCAAACCGGCCGACACAGTCCGGATCGCGGTGCTCGGCGATTCTTTCTCGGAAGCCATGCACGTACCGATGGAGCAAACCTTCTGGTCGTTGCTGGAGCGAAAACTACAAGAATGCCATGCCTTCCCGGGGGAAAATGTCGAGGTGATTAACTTTGGCGTTTCAGGTTATGGCACCGCGCAGGAGTTGATGACCCTGCGGCAGAAAGTCTGGGACTATTCGCCCGATCTGGTGGTGCTGGCCTTTACCACCTATAACGACGTCTACGATAACTCGCGCGCGCTGAGCCGGACTGAGGAGGTTCCCTACTTCTTTTATCGCAACGGCGAGCTGACGTATGACGCATCGTTTCGCGACTCGCGCACCTATCGCCAGCGCGACTCAAGACTTAACCGATTTGGCCGCTGGTTGCACAACGAATTGCGCATCGTGCAACTGGTTCATTACGTGCAATTCGTCGCTAAGCTGCGTCTGACGGACTGGCGGAATCGAAGACGTCTCGCCGCGCAAAATCAAACCAAACCCGCTGATAGTTCAGCTCCGACGGTTCGTAATGCCGAAGACATTGGCATCGACAATATGATCTACATCGAGCCGCGCGATGAAAATTGGAAAGAGGCTTGGAGCGTCACCGAAGGGTTGATCAAACAGATGCGTGACGATGTCGCGCAAAAGAAGGCCAGGTTTCTGTTGGTCACTTTGAGCAACGCGATTCAGGTTTATCCTGATCCGGTCGTGCGCGAAAAGTTTCTGCAACACGTCGGCGCGGAAACTATTTTCTATCCTAATCTGAGACTTAAGGCCCTGGCGGAACGGGAACGGATCGATTTCCTGGATCTGGCCCAACCCATGCAGGTCTATGCCGATCAGAACAAGGTGTTCCTACATGGATTCGGGAGCGATTTAGGAAATGGGCATTGGAATGCGACCGGACATAAGGTGGCTGCGGAACTGATAGCGCAAAAGCTTTGCAGCAAGTAACGAATCCCAGCGGGGCACGAGAGATCGCAACGCGATGAGGTCAGTACCGGGAGCGGTAGCGACCGGGTAGCAATTCTCATTTGACGACTAACCCGGTCGCTACCGCTCCCGGTACTGACCTCATGCTAAAAGGGCCCTTCACTTTACAATCTCGAAATCCATCCACTGAGTTACCGTGCGGTGCTTCTGATCGGCGAGCAGGTCATTTACGACAATTTGCAGCGTGTACTCTCCGGGAACGAGATCGGTGCCAAGCTGAATTTCGCCGCCCGCAATTAATCTCCTGAAATCCGTCTGGCTGGTGTCATTGTACGGATTTTCTTTGCCGTTAAAGACGAGAGCACTTCCGCGAAACAGCCGCGCCTGGGTCGTCATTCGTGGTTGAGTATTGGATTTGTCAACGTGCGCATTGTAAATAACGAATACGTAGTCCATGAACATGCCGCGAGCAAAATGCCGCACGGCCGGACTCGCTTCAGCATTTCCCTGCTCGACGCCCTCCTGGCTCTCGCCGGGATTTGCATTGGCGCTGGTTCCCCCATTTCGGCTACTCACGTTTGTGCCCCTGAGGACGACTCCCGAAATCGCCAAACGATCTTTCTTCAGATCGGGCACTTCGATGAACTGGTTGGCTGAACCGATACGCTCTGTCGCGCTATCGCGTAAAGACAGGCGCAACTGGTACGCGCCCGGCTTCTTGATGGGGACAGTGACGTAATAAACCAGGCCGTCACGAAGGACGCGTTTGTATAGTTCGTCCGGGAACTGAAGGGTATAGGTTCGTCCGGTCGGCTGGTCAACCAGAGTTCCGTTGTCACCGAATGTCATGGCCAATACGTCGAAGACACACTGGTGCATCTTGTCAGGCGCTTCCGTGAACGTCAGATCACGACCGTCGATATGCAATACTGATCGCATGAACGAACCGAACTTGGCGTCATTGGCAAAGAGCGAGGTGAGTTGCAAGTGCACGCCCGTCGCACCAAAAGGCGACGTTAACGCGCCTACTAACTGCTGCGCCAGTGTCCGTTGCACTGGGCGCCGGTCTTCGTCGCTGACGCCATAGAAGCCATTTCGCATGCGAACGTTGAACTTGCCCGGACGGATTACTTTCAAAGATAGCTTGTGAAAGCTTCGCCTTCCGGTCCGCGGGTCAAACGTCGAACTGTCGGGCCGATAACCGATCAGATAAAAGCCCTTCTGATCTTCCAGGACCCGCCGGATGCCACGGCTCAGATCGTTCGTGTTGTGGATTGCTATGCCGCCGGTCTCGCGCGCCAGAACATCGAGTCCCTCCTGATTTTCATAGGCCGTATTCCGCCGGTTGCCCAACTGTTGCTCGACCTCACCCGAAGATCGGCCGCCGGTATCGTCAGCGGCAGTTAGCCCCATTGTCTGTAGACCAGTTGCGTTCATCGTATAGATGACAACTGAAGCGCGATTGGCTTGTTCGATCAGCCTACTGAGTTTGTTAGTCGCGAGGTTATTGCGGGGGGCCCGTGGCAAGAGGGACTGGTTTGTCTGGGTCGGGTCTTCAAGACTGGAAATCTTGAAGCCGTCCGATACCAGCAGAATCGACTTGCGGCCCGGCAACTCCTTCAATCCTCTCACGACATAACTAATTGCCCCGAGCGTGCCGACTGAAAACGTTTCGTCGCGAGCCTGGGTTTGCTCTTCAGTCAACGCGTCGATCTCCGCACCGCTTGAACCGGGTGTCGGGGGTTGGATCGCGGCAAAGGCGCTGACTCCGCCTCGACCCAGAGAATTCCACTTTACGCGCTCGATCGCCGCATAAAGTTGACGCTTATCTGCCGTGAATTGCTGCAACGCACCCATTCCGCTGCCCGTGCGAATGATCGCAACCAAATCTCCTGGCTGCATTTGTTCATCCACGAATCTCTTCAGCGCGCGCCGCACGTAGTAGGTGCTTTCGAAAGAAAGACCGAGGTCGTCAACCACGATCGCGATCGTTCGGCGAATGTCTTCCGACTTTAGTCGAGTCGGGGGAACCGGCGGCGCGTTTTTATCTACAACGACAGGCATAGCAGACCGTTCGGGTGCGGGAACTTCGGCGACGTTATACGAGAAGTGAGTGATCTTCTGTTTTCGTCCGTCTTCAAAAATCTCGAGTTCGTCCGGCTTCAGGTCGGTGACGACCTTGCCGTTTTTGTCGGTGATGACTGCATCAACCTGGACGAGGTTCGTCGTGATGCGTACGACATCCTCCGGTTCAGGCCGCTGGGGTTGTGGTTGAGGTGGTGGCGGCGGTGCGGTAGTCGGCGTGCGTGGCTGCTGGCCAAAAGCACCAGAGCCAAGTTGCGCGATTAATATGACCGCAAGCAGGTGGCGTTTTTTCAAGGGAGCCTCCCGGACCAACGATTGGGGCCAGCTTAGTATGAAATGTCTGTCAAAGTAAAAGACGAAAACCAGCCAGCAATAGTCTGACAAATCAGCGTAGAAGCTGGATCTTTTGAGGCTGCCCCAGCAACCACCAGGCGCCGTTATCCGGCAAGGATTTGTTCGTAGAAATTTATGTACTGCGGAATGATCAGGTCGGTGTTGTAGCGCGAAACAGCAGAGGCCCGCGCGCGTTGGCCCATTTCGCGACGCAGCTTTTCATCAGTCAACAGCCGTACCGCGTCGTCCGCCATCTTGTCGACATCACCCACGGCGCTGAGAAATCCAGTCGCGCCATCGTCAACAACTTCCGGAAGACCGCCTACGCGTGAAGCGACGACTGGAACTTCGCAGGCCATCGCCTCCAGCGCGGCGAGGCCAAACGATTCCTGGTCAGACGGCAACAACAGAACATCGGCCGCGCAAAGATAGTCGACGATTCGCGGTTGCTTACCAACAAACGTGCAACGATCATAGACGCCAAGACAACGGGCGCGATGAATGGCATTTGTGCGTTCGCTGCCGTCACCGACCATTACGAGGCGGGCTTTAGTCTTCTTTAGAACCCGTGCAAGGATCTCAACGCAATCGACCGGACGTTTCACCGGACGAAAGTTCGAGACGTGCACCATGATCGGCGCGTCATCGGGTGAAAGGGTCTGACGCAGCTCGCAATCTGGCCGGCGTCGATATTCCGACGGGCAGACAAAGTTTGGGATCACCTGGATGCGGTCGAATTGAAAAGTCTCGATAGTCGCCTGCTTTAGATAGTTCGAGATGGCCGTGACCCCGTCCGATTGCGCGAGAGCATAGCGCGTTATCGGCAGATAGGATCGATCGGCGCCCACCAGAGTTATGTCCGTGCCGTGCAGCGTAGTGATGACCGGCAGGCGCCGGTGCGGTTTCAGCGATTCGCGCGCCAGGATCGCGCTGATCGAATGCGGAATGGCGTAATGCACGTGCAGCAGATCAAGATTCTCGTTCTCAGCCACGGTCGCCATCTTGGTAGCCAGCGCCAGCGTGTACGGCTGATGTTCGAACAGCGGGTACGACATCATTTCAACTTCGTGAAACCGTACGCGTTCATTAAGTTCTGTCAGGCGCGTGGGCAAAGCTGAAGAAATGAAGTGCACGGTGTGCCCGCGGGCCGCTAGTTCCTTGCCCAGCTCAGAACCGACGATACCGCTGCCGCCGTAGGTTGGATAGACCGTGATGCCGATGTTCATGAGTCAGTGAGCAGTATGCAGTGGGCGGTGAGCGGTAGGCAAACAGACAGTGGGCAGTGGGCAGTGGGCGGTGAGCAGTAGGCAAACAGACAGTGGGCAGTGGGCGGTGAGCCGCAGGAATGAAACAGATTGCTGATTAGCTCGAGACATTAGCATCGTCGCTATCTCGCTGTCGGATCTGCTCACTGCTCACTGCTCACTGCCCACTGCCCACTGCCCACTGTCTGTTTGCCTAACTGCTCACTGCCCACTAATAAGAGAGGCAGACGACCCTCGCAATCGTCTGCCTCGTCTCAACTTGTCTCTCCTTCGAGAAAAAGGGGGCAAGTGAGGCCCGCGAGTATAGTCCGCGGGGCCGCTGGCTGCAAGGTTTTTTGCGAATTGACGTCGCGAACGCTTCGGCCCGCTGCCACGAGGTTAGGGTTCTGGCGCCAAAGGGCTATAATGCTCGTGAAACCAGGAAGGATCATTGTCGGCGCTTTCCCCTTCTGAAAGTCACCGGCGTTTATGAGCAATGCCAAAAATTAGCGATATCCAGGAAACACCGAATCCAAACGCAGTGAAGTTTATCTTGCGCGAGCCCGTAACCCATGGCGTCGCCCGGCAATTCGGTTCAGCCGATCAGGCCCAGAGCGATACGCTGGCAAAATCGCTGTTCGACATCGGCAGTGTCGTGTCTGTCTTTTACATGGACAACATGATCACCGTCGAGAAGGAAGACCCGGCCGATTGGGACGAACTATTGCCGACGTTGGCCGTGCCGATCCGCGCCGCAGAGTCTGTAGCTACAGCCCCGCCTCCCGGAGCCGCGGCCGTTGGCGGCGCGATCGCCGCAGTCACCAGCGACGACCCGCGCTTGTTACAAATCAACAATATCCTCGACGAGAAGGTAAGACCTGCCCTGATGGGCGACGGCGGTTACGTCGAAGTCATCAGTCTTCAGGAGCACACACTGAAGATTCGCTATCAGGGCGCCTGTGGCAGTTGTCCGAGTTCGCTCTCGGGCACACTGATGGCAATTGAGGGGATGTTGAAGCAGGAAGTTGATCCCGAAATGGAAGTTGTGGCGGTTTAGGCTCGTCCGTTCCCAATCCCCAGGGCAGATTCTGGAACCGCGCCCCGATCTCACGCGTGTTGCTAACGCGCTTAGTGTATCCAGTCTCCGGAGGTTGAAAATGAACCGTGCTCTCCTGCTGATCCCTATCCTGCTTCTTCTTTGCGCAACCGCCACCGCCCAACCAGCTACTCAACCAAACGATCCCAAGACCCCGGCCAAGGACGTGGTCAGCAAGGCCAAGCCCGCCGACGATCCGGAAGCCGAGCGGATCGCGAGGGAACGACGCGCGCAGGCGCAATCACTCTTGATTTCATTAGCCGCCGACGCGGGCAGTTATAACGACCAGAAATTGCGCGCGCGCACGCAGGCCAGAATTGCGGATGTCCTCTGGGACGCGGATCAGGAAAGAGCGCGCACCTTGTTCCGCAGAGCCTGGGATGCCGCTGAGATTGTCGATCAGGAAGGCCTGCGCAAAATGCAGGAGGACATCAAACAGCAACAAGCCAAGACCGGAAACTCGGCTGTGGTCGGTCCACCCAACGTGCGCGGCGAGGTGCTGCGCCTGGCAGCCAAACGCGATCGGGCGCTGGGCGAAGAGTTCCTGGCAAAACTCAAAGTTGAAAAGGACCAGGAGGCCACGGAAGCCGCTGACAAGAGCAAGGCCAATCCGTTCGACACGCCTGAAGGACTAACCCAGCGGTTGAGTTTGGCGCGTCAACTGCTCGCAACTGATGTTGCGCGCGCCCTCCAATTCGCCGATCCGGCGCTCACAACCCTTACGCGGGAAGGAATTGATTTTCTTTCTTACCTACGCGAGAAGGATGCGGCGGCGGCGGATCGAAGATATGCCGCAATGCTGGCCATGGCCAGTGGCAATCTACAGTCAGACGCGAACACAGTCTCTATGTTGTCGTCTTATATTTTCACTCCACACATGTTCGTTTCATTCAGCGGTAGTGGCAATTCCTCCACGCAATCGTCGGGACGCTCCGAAGTTCCTGTAGTCCCCGCCGAATTACGCTCCGCTTTCTTTCGTAGCGCCGCCGGAATATTGCTGCGACCGCAGGCCCCTCCCGGACAGGATCAAACTTCGTCGGGTCTTCAGGGCAAGTATTTAATGATCAAACGCCTGCTGCCCTTGTTCGAACAATTCGCTCCCAGAGAAATGACCGACGCATTGCGCGCGCAGATGGACGCGCTGGGCACGGCCGTTCCGGAAGACTTGCGCACCCGCGATGATGACACCATGCGAGAGGGAATACGCCCGCGGCTGACCAACGAGGATCGGGAAAAGACCCTCCTTGATCGAATCGAACATGCCAAGACATCAGAGGAGCGTGACGGCCTCTACATTCAGTTGGCCAGAATGGTCGGTGACAATGGGGAGTTGCGCGCACGCGATTATATCGACAAGATTGACGATAGCGAGCTGCGTCAGAAAACCCGCGCGTATGTTGATATGGCGATGACTCTGCGAGCGGTAGACAAGAAAGACACCGATCTGGTTTTGGAGTTGGTCCGCACCGGTGAGTTAACGCACTTGCAGAAGGCCTGGGCCCTGGCCTCCGTAGCTAAGCTGTTGGCCAAGACTGACCATGAAAAAGCATTAGCAGTAATCGAGGATGCCGCCGCGGAGGCTCGTCGCATTGAAGGCTCAGATCCCGACCGTGCGCGGGCGCTGATGGCGGTGGCGAATGCTTTGCTTGTCAGCGATCGTGGCAAGAGCTGGGATGCGACTTACGACGCCGTCAAGGCCGCGAATTCCAGCGAAGGTTTTACCGGCGAGGATGGCGTGCTCAGAATGTCTCTGGTGACAAAACGAATGAGTAGCATGCGCAGCTCCTCGGCCGAGGACTTTGACGTGTCAGGCATCTTCGGCCAACTCGCCAAAGAGGACTACAATCGGACCGTCGAGTTGGCCCGTGGCTTTGAACGCGAAGCACCCAGGGCCAGTGCAGTGATCGCAATTGCGCGCGCGGTGCTGGAAAACAAAGACAAGCCCAACCGGAATTGATCGATTCCCCCCGTCACGCGAAGTAGTAGGGCAGCTCGTTTAGAGTTCGACCTTTCGGTTGCTGATTAAAGGCGCAAGCTAAAGCTTGAACTCTGAATTGGTCATGATTCCTGCGTAAACGGAGTTTGAAATGAACCGTACTCACCTACTCATCGTCTGTCTGCTCATCCTCTCTGTCAGCGCCGCCGCACAGTCAATCCAGACAAGCAAGCCAGGGCCAAACAAGCCGGTCCCCGCTGACACTAAACCAGTGAAAGACCCGGAAACTGAGCGGCTCATCCGGGAACGTAGAGCGCAGGCCCAGTCACTTCTGGTCTCGCTGGGAACCGATGCCGGTACTTTTACCGACCAAGCCCTGCGCGCGCGAACACAGGCCCGTATCGCCTACGCACTTTGGGAGTCCGATGCCGAGCGAGCACGAACACTCTTTCGCAAAGCCTGGGACGCGGCCGTGGTTGCGGACGTAGAGGGAGAGCAACGTCTTCAGGAAGACATTCGCCAAACACGAGCGAAGACGGGCGGCGGATACGCAGTCGCGTCACCCCCGGCAATCCGCAAGGAAGTACTACGGCTGGCGGCGAGCCGCGATCGTGTTTTGGGCGAAGAGTTTTTGGGCAAGCTCAAGGCACAAAACGAACAACAGGCGACCGAAGCCAAGAACTCTCGATCAAACCCCTTTAGAGACGAATCAGGGGCGCAACGATTGGGCCTGGCGGAGGAGCTACTGGGACTTGGCGATACGGAACGTGCGCTGCAGTTTGCTGAGCCGGCGCTCGGTTCAGTCAGCATGCAATCGATAGACTTTCTATCCAGTCTGCGTGAAAAGGATCCAGTCGCTGCCGATCAGCGCTATGCTGCGATGCTGGCATATGCCGCGGTCAGTTCGCAGTCAGACGCGAACACAATTTCACTGCTTTCATCCTACATATTCACTCCTCACCTTTACCTCATGTTTCGAGGCGCAGCAATTTCGTCGGCACAAATGGCGTCGAGCATTGTTCCCGCAAACGTCTCTCCGGAACTACGCGCGGCTTTCTTTCGCGCCGCTATGGGTGTCTTGTTGCGGCCGCTGGCTCCGCCCGGCCAGGACCAAACAACGTCAGGTATTGAAGGCGAGTATCTGGTCATCAGGCGCCTGATGCCAATCTTCGAACAATCTGCTCCTCCGGAAACGACTGAGGCGATGGCCGCACGGCTCAACGTTCTTTCCGCAATGGTGAGCGAAAGCACGCGCCAGGCCGATGAGGACCGGTTGGAAAGAGGGATCGGCCCTGAGAAGCGGGACACAAATCGCGAGCAGGTCTTGCTCGACCAGATCGATCACGCCAAGACTTCCGCGGAGCGCGACCAGTTGTATTTCCAGCTTGCCTCGATGGTAGCCTCGAAAGACGATCTGCGCGCTCGCGACTATGTCGATAAGGTTGAAGACAGCGACCTTCGTCACAGTGTACGCGCATATATCGACGCTTCGATGGCTATTGCGGCCATTGGTAAGAAGAACGGGGAACGAGCGCTTGAGATTGCTCGAACCGGCGAGTTAACGCACGTCCAAAAAGCCTGGGTGCTAAGCCAGGCGGCTAAACTGATCGCGAAAACCGATTCAGAGAAAGAGAAAGCGCTCGAACTTATCGATGAGGCCTTGCTCGAAGCGCGGCGCATCGATCGTTTGGAGGCGGATCGTCCGCGGGCTTTCTTCGCCATAGTTAATGTCCTGCTCTTACTCGACAACGGGCAGGGTTGGGATGCAATGTCTGAGGCGATCAAAGCGGCAAACTCAGCCGAAGGCTTCACGGGTGAAGATGGCGAACTAACATTCCGCGTGTCAAGCAAAGGGTACTCTGCAATTAATCAGCATCCCATCCCGGAGTTCGACGTGGGAGGTATTTTTACCACGCTCACAAAGCAAGACTACACTCGTGCTGTTGATCTGGCACGCATGTTCGAGCGGGAAGCACCACGAGCCGCCGCTGTGATCGCAATTGCGCGGGCGGTGCTGGACGAAAAGAAAAAATAAGGGTCAGTTGTTAGTAGTCAGTGGTCAGTGATTACTTGATCAGGCGGTCTGCTCAATAATGAATATCGGAACACTAACAACTGACTACTGACAACTAACCACTGACAACTTACGAATAAATATTCATCGGCCTCGTTAGCAGGGCAATAGGATCTTCGACGTTCAAAGCCTCGCGCACATAGAAAGCCTCACCAGCCTCAACGCCAATCAGCGTACCGTAGTAGCGCATCCGATCTTCAATCTGTCTGAGAAAGCTCTGCTCGCTGATTCGCGTAGTCGGTTCTATTGACTGGGCGATATAGAACTGCGAGGCGTGCGCGCGAATCGCGTTCATCTTCCCTGCGGCAAACTCGGAAACATCCACGACAAAAGATGGGATGGTCAGTCGCGAATAGACCGCGTGGGCGATCGCCGGCATCTTGATCGCTGCCATGCCGGCCTCTTCATCATAACGACGCATCGTCGCCAGCCGGGCGGCTTCGCGCACAATCCGGCAGGTCGTGGCATGATCGGGATGCGGATCGTCCCAGTGCGAAGTGAAGAGCACTCTTGGCCTGCACGCTCTCAATACTCGGACCATTGCTTGCCGCGTCTCTTCATTAATGGCGATGTGACCGTCCGGTTGCTCCAGATTGAGACGAGCATCCAATCCCATTACGCGCGCAGCTTCAAGCGATTCTTTCGCGCGAATTTCCGGAGTGCCTCGGGTGCCCATTTCGCCGCGGGTCATATCGAGAACACCGGTGCGATAGCCAAGCCACTTCAGCTTCATTAAAGTCCCAGCCATCGTTAACTCGGCATCGTCAGGATGCGAGAAGACGGCGAGAACATCGAGTTGAGTTTCCGCGGACATTTTTCCTGAAATACCTCTGAACGAATTGTTTCTCGGCGAACCGATTCCTGCTGCGCTCACCGCTCACTGCCCACTGCTTACTGCTTACTGCTTACTGCTTACTGCTCACTGCTCGCTGCTCGCTGCTTACTGCTCGCTGCTCACTGCTCACTGCTCACTGCTTACTGCTTACTGATCCTATCCGGATCGTTCCATCACCCACCGTGAATGTAAGCATCGCGCCGCCGCTGCCGGCGCGCGCTCGAACCGAACGTGGCGCAATACTGTTTCGTTCGCGCGGCTCGAGGCCGGGAAAAGTGTTCTTGACCTCACCGGTTCGCAGGACTGCAGCATCGATATCGCCGCTAAACCCCGGCATGAGTTCAACGTTGAGATTGCCGCTCGCTAACTTTATCTCGGCCCGAAGACCATGCCACGAGCGCGCCGGAATCGTAAAGTTCACTGTGCCTGTTTGAATAATCACTGAGACGTCGCTGCCAGTCAGCGAGAGGTCAGCTACGCTTTGCAGCGCGTTGAGTCGCAGCGAGCCTTCGACGCCCGACAGTCTTATCGGACCGTTACCCGCGTCGATTGCCAGATCGGTCATCGCGGGTACCTTGATGTGATAATCAAGCTTCCATGGTAGACCGATCAAGGATTTTGGGAAGTCTTTCGCCGCCCGTTTCAGAAACTTCCGGTCATGAGTCCCTGTCGTAATGATGCGAATGTGATTGGCATCTTCGTCAATCGCAAAGTTGTTCAGGGCGGCCAGGCGATCGAGATCCTGGGTGCTTGGCGCGCTCAGTTCAATCTCCGCGCTGACGTCAACTTCGTTGCGTTGCCATCCCTCGATCGTGATTGAACCCACGGGAGCTCCTACGATCGTCACTGCCCCCCCATATCCAAGGCGGCGGCTATCGTGCCGCGTCGTGGTGCGAGTCAACAGCGGTCCGGGTTGCGTAGACTTCTTGTCTTTTTGCGCCGCTACTGGCGCGCAGATGTAAAAAGTTGAAAGTAATAGTAAAGCGACGGCGGGAACTGAGATTGCTCTTCTTTTCACCTGAACAGATTGTGCGGGAGATCGGTAAGAGTTGTCTAGCGGCGCAAAAAGTTTATTTGGCCCTGGTAGTTCGTGACGGTAACTGAGGCGCGGCCATCGCCGACGTCGCCGATGATCCGGCGACCTTCGCCCAGAAGTTGCATCCCCTTATTCCAGAACTCGCCCATTGAGATTTTCTTGGCCGGCGCGGTAGCCACCAGACGGAATCCGCAATTTGCCGGCAGGCGTAGGGTGATAACGCCTTGCCCCGACTTAAATTCGTAGGTCCCGCCCGACGCGAATTCTCCATCAAAAAATATGTTGCCGGTGGTGTTTGAGGCAAACACGCGGGCGGCGTTGACGCCGGACAGGGTGATGTCTCCCGAGGTCCAGACGTGCGCGCGCACCAGATCACCCTGAATATTGCTGACACTAATCTGCCCACTTCGCGTTTCCAGATCAACCGACGACCGCGCTGGCACCTGAATCTTGAAGTTCGCGTCACCTACATCACGACGGTCGCGATTATCGGCCACGATGTCGATTACCAAACCCGTATCGGTTTGCCGTGGATTGAAATGCACGGCGGGCGCTTCCATTGAGGCGGTAATGCGAATCTCGTCGCGCTGCCAGGTTTCGACTGTGATGGTGCCGGAGAGGTTTTTCAACTCAATGCGGACGTTCTTCCCCGCGGGATATTGCCGCGACACTCGCTGTTGGGCGAACGCGCTGCCGGCGAGAGCGAATACGAGGAAGAGGGCCGAAAAGGCTGCGAAACTTACTCGGTTTCTGGTGGGCAAATAAAAGTTCATCGGTGTCGGATCATCAGGTCGAGAGCACTCTCGGCCCTTTTCAGTCTTACAGCGAAGCAAACTCCTTCAACAACTCGACCTTGTCGTTCAAAGCAGCATTGAGAATCTCTTCGGAAACTTCATCGTGCGGATTCTGGCTCAATTGGCGCATTGAATCGTTAACCGCCGAATCAATCACGCTCATGTTCTTATCGAACGTCTCGCGCATCTGCGGATTCCAACGAGCCTTGTTCAGTTCCACCCGCTCGTTCCAATAGGCAATCACTTGCTCTTGCTGGCGATAGCGATCTTTCACGGATACGACGCCAAGCGGGGGAACAAAACCAGCCGACTGAACTCCTGAACCGCCGCCGGTGAAGCCTAGACCCCGCAAACCGACGAGGGTAAACATCGAAACGACGACAATGATCACAGTGGCGGCCGCGGCAAGCTGTGGAAACGACAGTTGCCAGCTGCGGTTCATTAAGCGAAACCACCAACCTGCGTTCGCCTGAATAGCGGTCGGCGACGCGCTCGCCGAATCTACCTCAATCATATTGCTAATGCGCAACCAAAGGGCCCGTTCGTTTGGCACGGCGTCGTACTCGCCCCGATGTTCAAGACAGAACCCCACAATGGCGCCCACGTCGTTTCGCGCTTCGGCGCAGACGACACAAACGCTCAAGTGTGTTTCGACGTTCTTGTGATCTTCGGGAGCCAGCGACCCATCAACAAAATCGCTGAGTAAATCCTGGTACTTCTCGCAGTTCATTGTTCTAACCTCTGATGCGTCGCGCATCATGCTACCAAAGCCTCGGACGGCGCGACTCTCGCGGTCTCAAAGCAATAAAGGGGAGACTGCTTCCTTCTTTGCTTTCCAGCGGGGCAAGTCTCTCGCCCGCAATGTCAAAGTGGCCCGCCTGGGAGCGCGGACAGGCCGTCCGCGACTTTTCAAAAGGCCGTTTCTTGGTTGCTACTTAGGCTTGTTCTGTTGCCTGAGAAGTCCCCGTAATTTCATTCTGGCCTTGTGTAATTGGGACTTTGACGTACCTACAGAGACGCCAAGCATCCTGGCAATCTCCTCGTGCTCGTGTCCTTCGATATCGTGCAGCGTGAAAACCATCTTATACCCGGGTGGCAATTGCACAATTGCCTTGTCCAGCGCGATGCGGTCGACTACCGGCATCGCGTTCGGGTTCTCGGTTCCCTTGACGATCTGAATCGGCGCTTCGCCGTCTTCTGTAGTCTGCTCCAGACGCACGCCCCGTTTGCGAAAATGCATCAGGACCTGGTTGACAGTCAAACGATGCAGCCAGGTCGTGAAAGCCGACTCGCCGCGAAAGCTGCCTATCTTGCGAAAGAGCTGAATAAAAACTTCCTGCGCCAGGTCTTCCGCCTCAGTCACGTTGCCCGTCATGCGCAAGCATAGCGAATATACGCGGCGGTTGTGGCGCTGGTAAAGCTCTTCGAAGG
>JBGPWS010000112.1:0-12404 GCA_041492345.1 Pyrinomonadaceae bacterium
ACCGTTACGTGGTGCGCTCCATCCATAGTCGGTTTGTCGTTAACGGTAAGCGAAGTCTGTCGATTCGCTGTCCCGTCCAGCAAACGATAGATGTTGTCGGGCGCCTTCAATTCAATGCCGTTGATGGCGAGTATGTACTCGCCGACGTTGACGTTCGCGCCAGGCGAAGCCAGCGGCGAGCGCAACTCGGGATTCCAACTTTCGTTGTCGTAGATCCGCGTGACTTTATAGCGACCATTTTCGATCGCGAAGTCGGCCCCCAGTAATCCCCCCGGCGATAACGGCACATCGGGCATGTCACCGCCGCGCACATACGAGTGGCCGATCGCAATTTCAGCGCCCATCATATCCAGCAGATAGTTCAGATCGGCGCGATGATTGACGTAGGGCAGCATCGCCCCATACATCTCTTTGTCCTTCGCCCAGTCGGTGCCGTGCAGGTTTGGCACATAAAGATAATCGCGCTCGTTACGCCAACCTTCATTGAATATCTGTTTGAACTCTTCTTTGGGATCGAGATACATGCGCAGGTTGACGTTGATGCGACCCTGGCCCGGCGGAGGCGGCGTTCGATCTGCGTCAACGATGAATAGAGAGGGAGTTGGCGGGGCGCCGCCTGCCGCTCCCGGCCCGCGTCCACCACCGCCACCACCACCGGCCGCGCGATAAACGAGCTTGCGACCGTCCGCGCTTACTTCGTAAGCCAAGACGCCGTTGGCGAAAGCAGCCGCGCGCCGATCGCAAAGCCGATAGCGGATCAATTCACTACCCGCGCCGCCACCTGCGCCGCCGCCACCTTGCCCGCGCGCCGGCGCTTCGAGGTAATAGACAGTTCCGTCCCCTCCTGAATGCAGCTCTGAGTACTGGCGCTCCGGGGCACCAGGAACCGAAATGATCCGCTGGCGCAACCCGTCAAAGTCAATCTGTACGTTTACGGGTTGGCGCGGGCCGCGCGGAGTCTGCGGTTGCTCCGCGGGCGTTGCATCAGTTGCCGTTGCCGGCGTGTCTGTAACGCAAGCGCCTGGTACTGTTCGACGCCCGGTGCCTACTCCGCGATCTTCGTCGCTTTCCGGAAGCAGCGGGCTGGAGTCACTCTTCTTCAGGACCACGAGGTACAAACCAAAGTTCTCATCATGATCGTAAGAAGTCATGTCCAACCACTGCGATCGCAGACCAAAATCGGTCGAGGCTAGAAACCAGAGATACTTGCCGCCGGCGTCCCATGCCGGCCAAACCGCGTCGGCCAGGCCATCAGTCACCTGTTTTGTCTCGCCGGTTTCCGCATTGCTCACAAAAACCGCGTGGTACATCGAACGCAGACGGCTGGAATACGCCACCCACTTCGAATCGGGACTCCAGACGGGGTTGAGGGTGCGCTGCGGCACCATCCAGGGATCGTTCCCGACAACTTTCGCTTTACCACTCGCGACGTCCAACACCAAGACATGCAGGTTAGTGTCGCTGAAGAGAATTTTTTTCGAGTCAGGCGACCACGAAGAAGTGTAGTAATGCGTCGGATGATCGAGGGCGATTTCGCGCGGCGGGGTAAGGCCATCCTGCGCCTCGATGTAGAGACTATACTCGCCTGACTTGTCGCTGAAGTATGAAATGAATTTCCCATCGGGCGACCAGGCCGGATCGCGCTCGGCTGAGCCGCTCGAGTTGGTCAGGTTGCGCACGTCGCCTTTCTCGGCGGGGATAGTGAAGATTTCGCCGCGCGCTTCGACCGCTACGCGTTTGCCCGTCGGCGAGATCCCCATGTTCGTCATGCGGCCGGTCACGTCTTCCCAGCGTGGCATCATCCAGGGGAAATCGCCCGTGGCCGTGATGTTGACGACGTGCTCTTTGCCGCTCTTTGGATCGAGCTCGTGAATGTAGCCGGCCTGTTCAAAGACAACCGCGCCGCCGCCCGAATCCATAGTCTTCACATCAAAGTCAGTGAACTTAGTCACCTGTGCCAGCTTCTTTGTTCTAGTGTCAAAGGCCCAGACGTTGGCCACACCATCGCGATCGGAAATGAAGTAAACCGACTCGCCCGACCAGACCGGATCGACGTCTTTCGAGTCGGTCCACGGCGGCGACACCAGGTCATAGGTCTTGAGATCGACAATCCAGATGGGCCGGTTCTGGCCGCCGCGATAGTTACGGCGTTCGTCGTCCCATGAATTATTCATGCGGTAAGCGATACGGGATCCGTCGGCAGAGATCTTGCCCTGATAACCGCGCGGCAGCGGCATGGGCTCTTCCACCCCGCCTTCAGCCGGAACTGTCCAGAAGCGTGGCGCGCCGCTCGGTGACCAAGTGGCCCGCGACGTTGAAAACATGATCGCTCGGCCGTCCGGCGTCCATCCCTGGGCCGCGTCAGCGCCCGGATGCCACGTCAGGCGTTTTGGCTCACCGCCATCGGCCGCCACCACGTAAACATCCAGATTGCCGGCGTACTCGCCGCTGAATGCGATCCATTTTCCATCGGGAGAAAAATGCGGATTGGAGGTCTGGCCCTGAAAACTGGTGACCCGCCGGGCCATGCCGCCCGCGCGCGGTACGACCCAAATGTTCTGCGCGTACGCAAACGCGATCTGCGTCGCGTTCACGGTTGGAGTACGCAACAAGCGGGTGCCGCCATTCGAGGTTTGAGCGCGCGCCTCAATGAAAATGTAATTCCCGTTAAACCTGGCACACAGGAAGCCTACGGCAAAAACGGCGACGGACAGAACCAGGGCCCGGCGGCAGAATTCCGCCCTCACGGCGCGATGCGACATCAGTTTTCCTCCAGATAAAGCCAGATGGGTTTTGCGTGCCTCTTTTAGCACGAAGCGAAGCAGAGAGCAAAGAGAATGAAATATGAGTCTCGTCGGAATGAGGTCAGTACCACCTGCGTAAGTAGGTGGGTTCACCGGTCAAGTGACAGTGAAGTGTTTGGCCCCATCCGCTAACGCGGACGGTACTGACCTCATGCCGGCTCAGTCAGAATCAATCACCCAACTGCACCATTGCCGCCAGCGAGTCCATCTCGCTGACCACGCGCGATGAATGTCCTTTGCCTATAGTGTCTTCGACGCGCAGCACGCTGCCGGCGGAAAACCGGCGCGTCTCGCCGTCGCTGGCGGTCACTTCCCATTCACCGGGACAGCGCAAAGAATATGTTGCGCGTCGAACTTGGGTGCCAGTCGCTCGACCAACCAGCCGGTGCGTTCATGAAACCAAACTCCGTCGCGGGGCTGAATGAAGAAAGACCCAACGGTGGCGCGGGTGGCGCATAGTCGGTCAACGTCAGTTCGATTTCAACGTCTTCGAAGTGAGATTCGCCGTCAGAGGTGGTGTAGAGGCGGGTGTAAGTATTCATCGTGCTATCTCAGCCTCGGAGCTTCGACTCGCAACACCTCGCGCGTTTTTGGTTTCTCGTTCACAGCCCATGGCAAACCGATTGCGCGCGTCAGGAATTCCAGCAGAGGCGCGGCGGCACGAGCAGCTTTCGTAACCTGATCGAGAAAGTCCAAAGCGCAAACCTGACTATCCGTGAAATAGGTAACGGACATGAAGTCTTTGCGCATCAGGTCGCCCGCAAACTGATGATTCGGATCGTAACCTGACGGCGGACGCTTCATCGAGTCGCCCGAGAGTTCGCACGCTGCCTTGAAGGCTCGACCCCTCGTCGCGCTCTTCCATTTCGCCGGGTCGCGCACGATCGCATCGCACACCAACGCCCGCGTGTCGGGATTGGGATGCCACAGACCGGCTCCGAAAAAACATCGCTTGGGTTCCAAATGAAGATAAAGGCCGGGCGCGTGAATTTCTTTCCAAGCTCGATGCGGAAAGCGCGCCGCCACCATCGTCTGGTAAGGTGCCTGGCCTTTGCGAAAGCGCATGTCCCGATAGATGCGCAGGAGCGATCCGCCCGATGGTTTCGGATCAGCAATGAAATGCGGGCTAATTGCGCGCAAGCGGGGACCGAAGTCCTCAATGAGGCGTAGGAATGGGTCACGCACGAATTCCTCGTAACGCCACTTGTTCTCTTGAAACCAGTCGCGATCGTTGTGGCGTTTCAGTTCGCGGAGGAACTTGAACAGCTCAGGTGAAAAGTGCTTCAGCTTGATCATCGGTTGGCGCCTTTCTCTCAGCATTTGTGCCTGCTAAAGCTCGCTGTATAATTCAACTCCGTTTCGATTTCAACCTTAATTGTGGTCGAACTAATTAGTGGAGTGCCCTAATGCCAACACCAAATCAAATCAAGGTCAACCCGGGTGACAATCTCGTGCTCGTCGGCACGATCAAAGGTGCGTTTCTGTTTCGCTCTGATGGCGCGCGCGACAAGTGGGACAAAGCCGGGCCATACTTTCCCGGACGCAGCGTCTATGCCCTGGCCTATGATGGCCGCAACGGGCGCACGCGTCTGTGGGCGGCGGTCAACAGTTCGTTCTGGGGATCGTTCCTCAGTTCATCGAACGACTTTGGCAAGACCTGGAGCGATCCGGAGAGTTACAACATCAAGTTTCCTGAAAGCAGCGAGGTTTCGCTCAAGCAGATCTGGCAAATTGCGCCGGGCCATCCGGGCGAGCCCGACACGCTCTATTGCGGCGTCGAACCGGCCGCGCTATTCAAATCAACTGACGCGGGTGAAACGTGGTCGCTGGAACGAGGGTTGTTCGATCATCCGCATCGCCCGCTGTGGCAACCAGGTGGCGGCGGGCTGTGCCTGCACACGATTCTTCCCGATCCATCCAATGACCAGCGATTGTTTATAGCGATCTCGACCGGTGGCGTTTATCGCACCGATGACGGCGGCAAAAACTGGCAGCCGCGCAACAAAGGCGTGCGCGCGCAGTTCCTGCCGCCCGACCAGCAGTATCCCGAGTGGGGCCAGTGCGTGCACAAGATCGCGAGTCATCCGTCGAATCCGCAACGAATGTTCCTCCAGAATCACTGGGGCCTTTATCGCAGCGACGATGGCGCCGATTCGTGGACAGACATCGCCAATGGCGTGCCGTCGGATTTCGGCTTTGCTTTGGAGATCGATCCGCACGACGCGAACACTGCCTACATCATCCCCATTGAATCTGACGAATTTCGTTGTACTCCGGAAGCGAAGCTGCGTGTTTACCGTACAAAGAACGCGGGCGAATCGTGGGATCCGCTAACCGCAGGCTTGCCGCAACACGATGCGTTCGAAACCATTCTGCGCGACAGCATGAAGGCTGACGCGAATGATCCAACCGGCCTTTACTTCGGCACGCGCAGCGGAAAGTTATTCGCCTCGAAGAATGGCGGCGATTCGTGGACGACCATTACGGAGGGCTTGCCGGCGATCACTTGCGTGAAGACGGCGACGATCAATTGACACCATTCACGCGACCAGAAAGATTCTCGCTCCCTCTCCCTTTAGGAAGAGGGTCAGGGAGAGGGCGTGAGTATGGAGCCGAAGCGTGGTGGCACATCAACTCAGTCCCTCTCCCCAGCCCTCTCCCAAAGGGAGAGGGAGTTTTTCAGGAGACTGACGGGCTTATGTCAAACCTCGTGGAAAGTTAACTATGACAAGAATTGAATCGATCAAGAATCTAATCCAGCCACTTGTTATCGCTTGTTCTCTGATCGCCCCTCCACTGATGGTGGCGCAACAAACGAAAGAGCCGCAGTCCAAGCTCGTCCAGTTCCAAATGGCTTTGCTCAAGAAAGGGCCGAAGTGGACCGGGGCCCAAACGCCGGAGACACAGCACATTCTCCATCAACACCTGGTTAACGTCCTGGCCCTGCTCGATTCTGGTAAGGCCGTCGCTGCCGGTCCTTTCGGTGACGATACCGATCTAGCCGGCATATTCATCCTGCGAGCGTCCTCGACCGAGGAAGCAAAGACCTGGGTCGACGCCGACCCGGCGGTCAAAGCCGGTCTATTCGTCGCCGAGATGCATCCGTGGTTTTCAGAAGACATTTTCAAGAAACGGAACTTGCCGCTTAAGATGAACACTCTCTACTTCGCTTTTCTGAAGAAGGGACCAAACCGCAAAGAAGGTGACGGAGATACCCCGCAAGTTCAGGAACTACAAAAAGCGCATATGGCGAATATTAATCGTCTGGCTGAGACGAAGAAACTTATTGCGGCCGGACCATTTGGCGACGATGGCAACCTGCGTGGGATTTTTGTCTTTCGCGTGAATTCGCTGGAAGAAGCGCAGGCCCTGTGCGACACAGATCCGATGATCAAGGTCGGAAGACTCGCAGTTGAATTGCATCCCTGGCAGGTGCCGGAAGGTGTGCTTCCATAACACCAGGAAAAGACGGCGAAATGCGATTACCAGCTATTCAAGGCGTTATCCGCCGACGCATCCTCGCTAACTTTCGCGTCGAGCCCCACGTCATGCAGCGTCAACTCCCATCGCGTTTCAGACCTAAGCTACATGATGGCTTTGCGGTCGCAGGCATTTGTTTGATCCGCTTAGAACATGTCCGGCCCAAGCTGTTGCCTGAAATCGTGGGCCTTAGCAGCGAGAACGGTGCTCACCGTGTGGCCGTTCTGTGGGATGAAGGCGGCGAAACTCACGAAGGCGTTTTCATTTCGCGTAGGGACACGGACTCGCTACTCAATCGTCTTTTGGGCGGGCGCATATTCCCTGGGGAGCATCATTCAGCAGCTTTCGCGGTTGTTGAGTCTGGTTCAAAAATAACACTCTCAATGAAGTCGGACGACTCAGCCGTTGCAGTTGAGATTGAAGGCGAGACAGCAAGGGAGTTGCCTCCGGATTCAATCTTCAAGTCTTTGACACAAACGTCGTCCTTCTTTGAAGCAGGATCATTAGGGTATTCAGTCACGAGTGATTCGGATCGATTGGATGGATTGAAATTGGAAACTCGAGAATGGCGGGTTGAACCACTTCAAGTCGAAAGAGTGTATTCAAGTTATTTCGCCGATAAAGAAAAATTTCCCGAGGGCTCTGTTAATTTCGATCACGCCCTGATTATGAGAAATGTAGAGCACGAGTGGCATAGCGCTGACGATTTGTACGTCTGAAGGACCGGCTGCGCCACAAGCTGTCTTTACCGGCGATACGTTCCCATCAACTGCCCCTGAAGAACGATGTGACCTTCCATCGCTTTCAGCAGGTCCGCTTTGGTCGCGCCGGCTTTCAGCGGCAGCTCGCTGTCGAGCGCATAAATCCTGAAATAGTAATGATGTATTCCTGACGGTGGACAAGGTCCACCGTACGCAATCTTCCCAAAATCATTCGTGCCCTGAAACCCACCGGCCGCCAGCTTCTCGGTCGCCGGCAGGTTCTCAACCAATCCGATGTTGTCGGCCGCTAGATTGTAAAGCACCCAGTGCACCCACGTTCCTCCGGGCGCATCAGGATCGTCGCAAACGATCGCGAGCGTCTTTGCCGTTTTGGGCACGCCACTCCATTCCAGCGGTGGCGAGACGTTAACGCCATCGCAGGTGTACGCACGTGGAATGGGCCCGCCTTCTTTGAAAGCCGCGCTGGTCAGTTTGATTTCCAATTTGTCTTCTTTCGGTGTGTTGGCGACCGGCGATTGCGCGGTAGGTTGTGGGCGAGTAGCGCAAGCCATTACCGCCAAACTAAACAATACAACCGCCATCAGAGAGCGTCTTCGCATCTGCTTGCACTGGCGATGATTCATTTCGCAACCTGAAGGCAAAACTTCTGAGCGTTAAGAGGGAGAGGCTGCCGGCGACGGCTCAGTCATTCCCTTCTTGACGATATCTGCTGCTTCTTTATGGGCCATGGTGAGTTTGAAAACAATGTTCTTTCCGTCGGCAGAGACAGTTGTGTTGCGGAGAAGAATTTCCTCGTCTTTTCCTTTTCGCGTTTCCGCGCCGGCAGCCAATAGCAACCGAAAACCCGCTGCCAGTTGGCGCGCACTGTCAGGTGAGGCAACTTCTGAAGTAACCGTGGCCACGACTTCATTTCCCTCTTGCCTGATGGCGAAAACTACTTTTGTACCCGGCTTGTCTTCGTTTATCTTTTTCAAGTAGAACAAGACCCCGCTGTCGTTCATGGCGGCAACCAGTCTGCCTCCGAGATCAACCAGAACGGCATCGCCAACCTTCTTGCTTACTGTAGGCTTTACAAGCTTACCGTCCTTATCAAGCTCAGTGTCGATCGCAACTTCGAAAGGCTTTCCCAAGTCGAGCTTGCCCTGGTTCTTTAAGCCAGTGGCATACGCTGCGAGGTCCTTGAATGGCTGCTTGTTAACCTCGCCTTCTTCGGGCAATTCGATGCCGGTTTCTTTCGAAACCTCGTCCAGATCCTTCTGGGCCTTTTCAGCAGCCTTCTGTTCGGCGGCTTTGTTTTCTGCGGCCGTTTTTGCCGGCGGGCTGGGAATGGGGGAGTTCGCGGCGATCGCCGGCGACGGAATTGCAATGGGAAAAGGAGTCGGAGTTGGCGGCGGCGTTGCGACCTGCGATGGCGAAAAAACCGGCGGTGTGAATGGAGCCACCGGCGGGAACTGCTGGATCGGCATGCCCTGCTGATCCATCGCAAAGTAACCTTCAGGGTAATGAAACTTCTCCATCGTGATTTCGACGATGTCGCCCTCACCACCGATTTCCGTTTTGTTGTAAGGTCGATCGACGAACCCGCCGCCCGAAAACATCACCGCCAAGCCAAAAGCGCTGCGCACGGGTGGGATCAGGATGATGCACGCCAATAAGACCAGGTGCCACGCGCCCGAACCGGCAATCAACCAGGAAATTCGCGGCCAGAATGGTTCGCGATTGACTTCAAAGTTGTCGAAAAGTCCGTCGGTTTCAGTAAAATCCAGCATTGTTGAAATAAAAGAGCGAACCCCCTTGGACGCATCGAACCCGCGTTACGTTGCGAAACTCACCCTTTCTAATTTGATCATTCGTTACTGAAGATACTAAGACACCCATTGGTTAGCCGCAACCGCGCGCCGGAAACCGAAGTGTTCTGCTCGTCACCAGTGTTTAGAATTCCAACTTCAGTTGGGCTCCCTCTTTGCCAACAAAAGCCTGGCTAGAGTAGGGAATCCGAAATACTGTCAACGAAACCACTGCTCCTGAACTACGGGTATATAGAGCACCAACTTTAGTTGGGCTCTTTTTGCAAGCACGAAAAAAAACCCGACTGAAGTCGGTACTCCGAAACACCCGTTACCCGAACGAGGGACCCGCTGGATATGTTCCGGCGCAAGGCTTGCCATACAATGTCCGTATGAGACGCTCTGGCGGTCATCGCAAGGATGGCAGGCGTGGCAAAGGCGGCGCGCGCGATCGGACGAGCGCCCCGAGCACGTCAAGACCACGCGACGCATCGCCGGCCCATGCACCTGACCACTCCGGCGGACGGTCATTCGGCGCTCTACCGCCGGCGACGGGAAGTTACGGTCGCGAACTGCGCGAACTGCTCGCCGGCATCGGGGCTCCAAAGCCCGCGCCGCTTAAACCCGATCCGTTCCAATTGGAAGCCCTCACGGCGCTCGAGTTCGAAGATGTCCTGGTCACTGCGCCGACCGGAAGCGGTAAGACATGGATTGCCCGAGAAGAAATTCGCCGCCTGTTGGTGATGGGCAAGCGAGCCTGGTACACGACGCCGCTCAAGGCGCTGACAAATTCCAAGTATGCCGAGTTCGGCGAAGAGTTTGGGCCGGCGCGCGTCGGCATACTTACCGGCGATCGTAAAGAGAATTCCAACGCGCCGCTGATCGTGGGCACGACGGAAATCTTTCGTAACCAGTTGTTCGATTCGCTGCGCGGCGGTGAAGAAGTAAGCGCGGATCTGGTGGTGTTTGATGAAGCACACTATCTCGCTGATGAAGAACGCGGACACGTCTGGGAAGAAGCGATCATTTTAACACCGCCGCGAATTCGCATGCTATTGCTTTCGGCCACGATTGGAAATGCTAAAGAGTTTGCTTCCTGGATTGCTGAAGTGCGCGGCGTCCGCTGCAGCGTCGTGACGCGCCCGGGCACGCGCCCGGTTCCTTTGCGCGCAGCATTTCTGATGCCCGATAAACGTCTGGTGCCGTTGCTGAACCAGAGTGGCAAAAGTGGCAAATTGAATTCCGAAATCGCGAGATTGAGCGAACAAGATCAGCGGGATCGTTACCGCGGGCCAGTGGGGAGAGGGAGACGCAGATGATGATTCGAAACTGGTATGAAAGTCTCGCGGTAGCAAGCGAGTGTCACCACTTTGAAGGGCTCGTGTGCCAGGTAAAACGATCCACGAAATCACACGAAGCGGAACTATTTTTTGTTCGTGGCATTTCGTGTGAATTCGTGGATCGTGCTTGTCCAAGCGGAAATTAGCACGAAACCAATCAAGCCGGGATTAACCCGGTTTCCCAACGCACCGCGGTTGTGTACCGATCATGAAACTTCGCATGCCCGAAATGCCGCCCGCGACTTTGCTCGCGGCACTGGGCTCCTACAATTTGCTGCCGGCGATCGTTTTCCTGCCGACTCGCCGGCGCTGCGACGAAGCTGCCTCAGAAGCTGCGCTGAGTCGTCGCACCGCGGCCGACGAGCGCCGCGCAGCGCGCCGCGAGTTCATGCTCAGTTTTGTCGAGCAGCATCCCGAGGTTCGCAAACATCGTCACTGGGACGCGATCGTTGGCGGCGGCATTGCATCGCACCACGCCGGTCATATGCCCGCCTGGAAGCTGGTGATCGAAAAGATGATGAGCGCCGGTTTACTCGATGCGATTTTCGCGACCGCCACGGTCGCCGCCGGCGTCGACTTTCCGGCGCGCACGGTAGTCGTAACCTGCGCCGACAGACGAAGCGCCACGGGCTGGCAGTCGCTAACCGCTTCTGAGTTACAACAAATGACCGGGCGCGCGGGACGACGCGGGAAGGATCGCGTGGGTTTCGTCATCGCGGCGCCTGGACCTCATCAGAATCCGCAAAGCATTGCCGAGCTGCTGAGCGCTCCGCCCGATGACCTCGAGAGCCAGTTTCGCGCTACCTATACGTCACTGTTGAATCTGCTCGACGCCTTCGGAAGTTTTGCCCAGGTGCGTGCAATCGCCGAAAAAAGTTTTGCCTTCCGAAATCTGCTGCCAGAGATACATAAGCTGGAAACAGAGTGCGGTGAAAACGCAACTCGCATTCGCGAAACACTGCGGCTCGCGTCCGTACAGGCGCCGGTTTCAGTGATTCGCGGACTTGAGCGAATGGCGAGCGCGCGTTCGCGTCTGCTTGAAACGGCGCCGCAGACACGCCGCGAGGCGCGTTTGCGCTGGCTGGATAAGGTTGTCCAACCTGGCCGCGTGGCGGCGATCGGTCGCAGCGGCAAACGCCTCGCGTTAGTTACCGCGCGCAGCAAGGATGGTGTCACCGGCGTCAAGGAAGACGGGCGCTGGGCCTCGTTTCCACTGGAACGCGTCGGACGAGTCTTTGCGCCGGTGTTCTCAACCAAACCAGAGAGGGTCGAGGAAGCATTTGATGAGATCCATCAGCGCGGCAACCAGCTCGCCTTGCCTGAGCCTCGCCTGCGGGACACGCGTAATGAAGAAGAAGACTCGATCAAATTGATTAACGAGCTGATCGATACGCTGGCCGGTTCGCAGAGTAAGGGCGCAGCGAGTGAAGTGATGTGGTCGTTGCAGACGGAAGCTGTGGCCATTGAACGAGCGGAGCGACAGATCGAGCGTTTGCGAGCTGAAGTTTGGGAACCGTTTGAGCGGTGCGCGCGCGTACTCCATCACTTCGGCTATCTCGACTTCGGGCTCGAACGCGTAACGGATCGCGGTCGTTGGCTGGCGGACTTGCGCGTCGATCGTCCGCTGCTGGTCGGAGAGGCGCTGCAACGCGGGTTGTTCGCGGCGCTGGATCCGACGCGGGCCGCGGCTTTGATCGCGGCGCTGGCCGCCGATGAAGATCGCGACTATGGTGAGCTGGAACTTGACGATGCGATTGTGAGCTTGCTCGTGCAGTTTGAAGAGGTTGCTTTCGATGTATCGACCGAGGAATGGAAGCAGGGCGTTGAAGCCGCGCCGGAAATAAACTTCTCAGCCGCGGCCGCCGCGGCGCATTGGGCCGGCGGGGCCGACTGGGCCGAGCTGGTTCATGAGACGCGAGCCGAAGAAGGCGATCTGGTCCGCCTGCTGTCCCGCACCGGCGAGGCCCTGTTGCAGATCGCCGGCTTGCGCGAGAGCCACTCGGCAGCTGCGACCACAGCCCGCACGGCCGCGGAACTGGTGCTGCGGGAGCCGGTGAGGTGAGTTAAGAGGGCCGCATCGTTCTGAGGTCAGTACCGGGAGCGGTAGCGACCGGGTCTCGTCCTGGCGATCTCGGGCGTGTAGAGTTTTGAGACCAGGTCGCTACCGCTCCCGGTACTGACCTCATAACGACGACTGTGCTAAGATTTGGCCCGAGATATGGAAGTCTTAATCGCTAACGAATACGGGTTTTGTTTTGGCGTCGAGCGCGC
>JBGPWS010000421.1:0-2113 GCA_041492345.1 Pyrinomonadaceae bacterium
ATACTGCGGGTCCCAATCCTTCGGATAGTAAAGCCCGCGCTCCTGAATCCAGTTCGCGAAGTCTTCCTGACCCATCTTGTTGGGAAAGTTAAGCAGCGGATGCTGCGGCTCGATCAAGGTTATCGGCGCGGTTTCATCGGTGATGCGTTCATCGCCCAGGATTAGTTTGTAAGGAGCCAGCTGCGGCCGTTTGCGCCGCTCGTCTGGATTCCACTCGTTTGACTTGTGATAGAAAACGATCAGCGTCCCGCCATCTTTCGCATAATCCAGGAGCTTCTGATTGGCCGCGATCAATTCCGGCTGTGATTCATAGACGCGATTGTCGACGATGATCGAGGTGTACTTCTGCAAGTCGGCCGTCTTCACTTCGTCAACACTTAGTTCTTTCGATTCCACGCCGAGCGCCGTCAACGCATTCGGCAAGCTGTAATCAAAACCGCGGACGTAACCGATGCGCAGATTTGGGGCGACACGAGCGTCGGCGAAAACTATCGGCACCTCGAGGCGGGACAATGGCTTTGTTGCTCCGTTTCCAACCACGGTGAAGGAGATCGGCTCTCCTTTATCCTCGGAGACGGTTTTGGGGCTAGCCGCCTGGGGACAACCGGGCACCGACACGGTGAGATCGACTTTGTCATGTGCGGCTATCGTCACCGGGTGGTAAGCGGCCCTTCTGCCAAACCCCGGACCGACGATTAGCTGGCCGGCAAACGCTGCATCCTGATGATTGGTCAAGCTTACTCTGTAATCGAAGTCGCGCAGAATGCAATCCATAGTGCCCTGAAGTTTAGCTTTCCTGTCGGGCGGAGTCTTCATGGCGGGTGATGGGCTAATGTTCGTGATGTCAACCGCCGGGGCGACATCAACCCACGTGGTGGCGTTCAGTGAAAAGCCAACGTCATTTATCTTCAAGTACACACTCATAGTGGCAAGACGCGTGAACAGCCGTCCGTCATACAGGTGCGCTGAGTGAGGAACAGTAATTGGCTCATCGTCACTCAGGTGATAGGTGAACTTCAGCGTATCGATTTTGCCGGGTTCGATTTGATAGGGCTTTTTGTCAACGATCTCCACGAAACGCTCGACACTGCTGTCGCCTGCATCCGAATGCGTGGCTATCACCCATGGGCTGAGCGCGCCTTTGTTGGAAATGGTCACGAGAAACTTGTTCGTAGAACCACGCGCAAGAATGCTATCGGCTGGCGTGAGCGAAACAGTTAGACTTGCGGCGAGTCCCAGCGCTTGATCTATCAAAGAGATCATTCGACCGACTCGAGGTGAATCATTTCGTTGAGCAGCACTCGAAGCTTGTCGGGTCTTTTTCACGTCCATGAGTGCGTCCAGTACGCGCCCTCGCTGATCGATGAACTCCGTTAACGGCTTGCCATCGATCGTCGGCGGTGCAAGTTGTTTTGCGGTGGTATCAGGCAAGCGCAACCCATCCAGAATATTGTGCGAATCCTTCGGTAGCGCTTCCACGCCTTTCGCTTCGCGCACGAGCAGGTAGCGAGTCAGCGGAAGTTGGCCCGGCGCTGCGCTTTGTCCGCTGAACGCCCGAAAGCGCGCAGCGAACTCTGCGAATGTCTTTGGCCAGGGTCCTTGCGTGGCATGTTTCTGCAGAGCGCGCAAAGCTTCTTCCGCATAGACGACGCCGCGAATGGGATCGCGTTCGTTGGGATCGATGGTCACTACGGGCGCGGCATTGGCTTGCGCCTGGGCGTTTCCTCGTGCCCGCACGAAGAGTCTTTGTACCTGCCAGACGTCGACGCCGTCTTTCAGTTGCTCAGGAAAGCGTGTCGGATCGGCGGCGGCATCAAAGGCTTCCAACTCCAGCCGGGCGGTCGCTTGATGATGACCGTGATCATTACTCGTAGCAGAGTGATTCGTGATGATTACGTCCGGTCGGAGCTTCCTGATTTCCAAAACCATTCGGCGCAGAGCTTCGTCGTGTCCCCAAAACTTGAAAGCCTCATCAGCCGATTTGGAAAAACCAAAATCCTTCAGGCCGAGAAAGTGTGGTTCTGAACCCTGGATCTCAGCAGCGGCCATCGTCTCGCGCGCGCGAATCGCACCCATTTGCTCGTAAAGCTCCGGCCCGATCGCGTTCTGTCCG
>JBGPWS010000101.1:0-13003 GCA_041492345.1 Pyrinomonadaceae bacterium
AAGCGGCGCTGGTGTCGAGGTATCGTATGGCGGTGGCGTTGGGTATATTCAGTCCTACGACAGAAGTGCGGGCTTGAACAAGCCCCTTTACCTCTCAGGCAGCACCATTCAGTTAAACGCCGACGGGCAGGGCAACGTCGGCATCGGGATTACCAACCCGGCGGCGATGCTGGATGTGGCGGGTAATATCAACACCTCGACGCAGTACAACATCGGCGGGTTCAGTGTACTGAGCAGGACGGCGGACAATATCTTCGCGGGCGTGGACGCTGGCGCGTCGAACCAGATAGGCGTAGGCAACTCTTTCTTCGGCACGTCTGCCGGAACGAGCAACACCGATGGCTTCCAGAACTCCTTCTTCGGCTTGTCCGCCGGATTCAACAACACCCAGGGCTCCCGCAACTCCTTCTTCGGCTACCTTACCGGATTAAGCAACACTACCGAGAGCAACAACACTTTCGTCGGTTCCTTATCGGACGGGGCAACGGGCATAACGAACGCCACCGCCGTCGGCTACCGAGCGAAGGTCACACAGAGCAATTCACTCGTGCTTGGCAGTATCAATACTGTCAACGGCGCAACCGCAGACACAAATGTCGGCATCGGCACGACCGCGCCTGCGTACAAATTGCATGTGGTTGGTCAGGATGTACGTGTTGAAGGCAACGCGCCAGGCATCTTCCCTCGTTTCTCATTCAATTTCATCGGCGGCAGTACAGACGAGAAACGATGGCAAAACTACGCGGGTCCAAACGCCTTAAACTTTACCAGCTTAAATGATGCCGAGACCGCTGAAACTTTTTGGCTCCGAGTGAATCGCGGAACCGGGACCGCAATTTCAAGTGTTGTATTGCCCAATGGTAACGTCGGCGTCGGGATAGCGAGTCCGGCTGAGAAGTTGAGCGTCGCCGGTAGGATTCAAAGCACGTCAGGCGGCTTCAAGTTTCCTGATGGCAGCGTCCAGACCACGGCGGCGAATGCCACGTATACGACTACTTCTGCCATTCCAGTTGACGTGGCAAGCGATGGCACACAAGCTTCCATACTCCATTTGGATGTTCCCGTGGGTTCGTACCTGCTCTCCGCTACCGTCCAGTTTCGCAACAACGCAAATTTTTTCGCCCAAAACAACAACCGCAACTTTTTTTGCCAATTCGTTAGGGATTTTGATAATGACGGGGGTTATCAATTGCCCACTCTCGAAGGCTTGGGGAATCTAACAACGACCTTCCACTCAGTCCTTTCCCTCTCCGGTTCCGGTAGTATGAGTGTGGACCTCAAGTGCGGTGGTGTTGGCCTGAATCAGAACTCCGTCGTCGCCGAGCACCGGCGCCTCACCGCCGTGAAGATCGAGGGTAATGTTGTGGTGCAGTAGGACAACTTCATTTCGTCGCTACTTGAACGTTGCGCCCACTGAGTTCGATCGTTAAGCGGCGTGCAGCGCACGTCGGCCGTCAAGGGTCTCCGCTGCGAGCGTAAAGGAAAACTACAGTACATTGGGCTCGACCTTAGCATCCCGCTCGACAGCTTCAATATACACCGGGAGGAGCTTTATGAAGTTTTATACTCGACCTCAAGGGAGCAGCTAAACACGTGGGCGGTAGATTGAGATTCAGCGCGCAGGAACATTTACCATCCGACAACGTGGCCCAGGACCACGGCAAACACTGTCATGACACCGAAGCCAAGTTCGCGCAGCCCAAGCTTTTTCGGCGTCACTCGCTTGCCAGATTTTGAGAAACCAATCACGGCGCGCAGGAGCAGGATCACCAACGCGGCAACTGCAAGAAACGGCACTACTCCCGCACGCGCAAGCCCAAACACTATTAGTATCGCCAGCAGGTGCACGATGATCGCCACGCGCGGCGACGCTGACTTGCGATGCAGGATCCTGAGCCTGGCGCGGAGATATAGAATCGTCGGGACTGTGCGCGCCGCTAAGATGACCCACAGTCCGAACGCAGCAGGACGCGGCCAACCACCGGCTATTGCAATAGCGGTAGCCACCGCGCCGATTGAAATCGATCCGGCCAATTCAGCCATCAACGTGCGACTGCGGCCAACCGAGTCGTAGAGCAACTGAACCGACGCAAACGGCGCAGCGATCAAGAGCGGTAATAGAAAACTTCGATCCGCAATCTTTAATGCGGCGAAAAAGCCGAGTGCCGCAATACAGACATAAAGCACGACGAAGCCCTCCGCCAAAGTTGTGCGGGACCATCGTCGTCTACGGCGCCAATCGCCTACGGCCAACTTGAAAGGATGCCGCGCCAGAAAGGCTGCCATCGCGCCAACAGAAAGGAATAGCCCCGCCGGCGATGGCGCCAACAGCAGCCCGAGTACTATGGGCTCAAACAAAAGGCCCCACCCGCCATGTTCCGCGGGCAGGGCAATGGGATTGATGCGAATACCACGGCTCGAAGCTTTGAGATGGCTAGCGACTATCAATTCACCTCTGAGAATGCATTAGTCGTCGCCCGCTTCATTACCGAATCGCGGTGGCAGATTCTTCAGCTCGTCACGTATTTGCACTTCGAGCGCGGTCCGCTCCTCCGGTTCGAGAAGTTTCGCCGGCAAGCGATAAACCATATCTTCTTCCAACTTGTTATGAGCTTCGAGGCGGTTGCGGAGTGTCGCTATCATTTGCCGCACGCTTTCGATCTTACTCGTACTATCACCTCCGGCGGTAGTTCGACGATCGCGCATGACCTTAATAGCGCCCGCCAACTCGTGCATGAAAAAATCATGGTCACAGCGGAGTTGCGCGATTGCCTCATGCGCTGCTGCCGTAGAAGGAGTCTCGTCTTCGCGCTTACCAGTGTCACCGTCCAAAGCCCTGAGTATGGCGGGAAACAGATGCAAGTGTTCGCCGCGAATGTGCATGGCCAGGCGCGCCCAGAAGAGATCGAGACGCGCGAACGCGGTCGGTGCGTCCCGTTTGTCGAGCGCTGCCAGAAGCGCGCTCAACAGTTTGTCCAGCGCCTCATGATCCTCGGCGAGCAGTCCTTCCGCGCCTTGTGATTTTTCCGATGATGGCACGTCGCTAATACATTAAACCATCCGCCACGATGTCGCTCACCGCGACGCCTCGAGCTTTTGCAAAATGTCCTTCCGACGGGCGCGCATCTCTTCGCCTAACGCCTGAATCTCGCTGGCAGGCAAGACCTCCGCCGCAACCGGAAAGACGAAGTTGTTTTCGAGAAGTATGTGCGGGCGATAAAGTGTCGTGAGTTCTGCCACGAGTTCATTGAAGCGGTCCAACTCCTTTGCGTCAGCCGAGCCGTCGCGAGGAAGACTTCCGACCAGCTGGTCAAATTCTGCGTGCAACTGCTCGGCCGTGCGGTGCTGCGACTCAAGCTCGGCCATCGCGGCGAGCGCATCTTGCCCGCCAGCTCCACCTCGCTCGCGCAGACGCGGGAATAGCGAAACTTCTTCGTCCTCTGTGTGCTTGACACCCGGAATAGCAAAGTGCGCGCACGCGCCGTCTATCGCCGCAAACACCCGAGGCAGTGACCGGCGATCGCCTGCGCGCAGGATTTCGGCAGCACGTTCGAGCGCACTCAACTGCGCTTCTATCCGCTCGTGGCAATGCACCAACAGTCCGAGCGGATTCGTGAAGTCCGGTATATGGGGTTGATTAATACTCAACATGCTGCTGATAGTCATCAATTCAATCCATCCTTTCAAAATACGACTCTATGAAGACGTAGGCTCTTGATGTCTGCTCTTCGCTTGAGTCATCATCTCCGCTACCCTGCGGACGGGAAATGACTTATGTCACACTCGGACGCGCATAAACTCATGTGTTGGTGCCCGGGAGCTTGAATAAAGGCGCAGAAGGGCGTGATGATGTCTGCCCATGACGCTCGATAAGATTGCCGCGCTCAAGCGCACCAGGCTTTTCGAAGAACTGGATGAGAACACGCTGCGCGCGCTGGCTGAGCGCGCCTTTGAGCGACGGTTTCAAAAAGATGAAGTGCTGTTCGTTGCCGGTGAAGAAGCGCGTGGGCTGTACGTCATCGTCGAGGGCGCGGTGCGCGCTTTTCGCGTAAGTCTGGATGGGCGAGAACAGGTCATTCATGTGGAGCGCGCCGGCGCAACTATTGCCGAAGTCCCGGTCTTCGATGACGGCGCTTACCCATCGACTGCGGCGGCGGAAGAATTCACGACTGTTCTCTTCATTGATAAGCGCGACGTGCAGCATCTCTGTCTGCAGCACCCGAAGATCACTCTCGCCGCGCTAAAAGTCCTGGCAGGACGACTGAGGCGCTGCGCAGAGCTTGTTGAAGCTCTCTCGCTACGTGAAGTTGGCCAGCGGCTGGCGCGCTTTCTTTTGGCGGAAGCACGTAGAAGCGGCGCGCCGACAGAGAATGGGATCAGCATCAATCTCAGTCAGACCAACCAGCAGATCGCCGCGCGGATTGGCTCGGTGCGAGAGGTCGTGTCTCGCGCCTTCACGCGTCTTCAGCACGACGGACTAATCATCATCGAAGGCCGCAAGTTGAGCATCCCTGATGAAGCGGCGCTGGAAAAGTTCGTAGGCCAGGCTTGACGACAATAGAGTAGTGTCTCTCAATTGACTTTACAGAAGGTCCTTTCGTGCGGCTTCGTGTGATTTCGTGGATCGAATCTTTGTCCACAGCAGGCGATCCACTAAATCACACGAAAAATCACGAAAAGCAAAACCGCTTTCTTTCATTGACAGAACTGGCGACCTTGCTTGCCTGTTGTACAGTTATTTTTGAGACACTACACCAGAAACTCCTGGACTTACTGAAAATGCGGAGTGACATAAGTCATTGTCGTTACCGGCTTCATGCCATTAATCTTCCAACCGACGCTAAGGCAATTCTCTGCGGATAACTATGAGGCCTTTGTCGGCAAGTTAATCGAGAAGAGAGGTGACGATTTCAGTGACGGGTAAAGCGGCAGATTCGGTTCGTCCAGGCGAAGGACTAAGAACAGAGAAGATGCCGGGGCACTGGGTGCTCGCCCGTCTCGGCAAACGCGTCCTCCGACCCGGCGGTATGCAACTGACCAGACGCATGTTGGAAGCTCTGCGAATCAAACGCGGGGATGATGTGGTGGAGTTCGCACCCGGCATGGGCGTTACAGCTCGACTCACGATCGAGTTAGGCCCAGCATCTTATACAGCCGTCGAGCGCGACGAAGCCGCGGCGAAAATCGTCAGCGGTTACTTGAAAGGAGATCGGCAACGTTGCGTCGTTGGCAGCGCTTCGGATACGGGGCTTCCTGAACAAAGCGTCACGGTGGTTTACGGTGAGGCCATGCTCACGATGCAGACCGAGGAGATGAAGCGCGACATAGTGCGAGAAGCTCACCGCTTGCTGAAAAGCGGCGGTCGCTACGGGATTCATGAGATGTGCCTCCTGTCAGATAACCTCGACGAGAATACAAGAAAAGAAACTGAGCTGGCGCTGACGGGCGTCGTTCACCACGGCGTCAGGCCGCTGGCTGTTTCGGAATGGCGCTCGCTTTTGGAGTCTGAAGGGTTTGAAGTTCAATCGGAGGACATGGCCTCGATGAGCTTGCTGGAGCCCCGCCGATTGGTCAGCGATGAAGGTTTTGCAGGCGCTCTGCGTTTTGCCTGGAACGTCCTCCGTGATTCTGAGGCGCGACGACGAGTCTTTGAGATGCGGTCCGTTTTCAGACGTTATCGCAAAGAATTAGCTGCGGTCGCGCTTGTGGCCAGCAAAAGTTGACTATCAAAGGACCTCTCGGGTAGTGGGTCAGTTTAGAGTTCAAGCTTTAGCTTGCGCTTGTAATCAGCAACCTAAAGGTTGAACTCTGAACGCAAACTGATCCACGACCGTCTCTCGGAGACAGGTTACGTGCGATTGAAAGAAGGATGTTATGAGTGAGCAAGATCAAGTCTCAGTAAAAAATGACGAGGTCAAACAACTCGTTGACCTGCTGCAATACCAGGATGGCTCTATCGTCAGCCGCGTGCTGCTGAAGAACAAGGGCGGGACGGTCACGCTGTTTGCCTTCGATGAGGGCGAGGGTCTGAGCGAGCACACGGCGCCTTTCGATGCTCTGGTAGTTGTCATTGACGGGGATGCGGACATTGAGATCGCAGGAGAGAGTTTCAAGGTCCGGCCAGGAGAGACCATCACCCTGCCCGCGAATCGGCCCCATGCAGTAAAGGCGGCTACCAAGTTCAAAATGCTGCTCATCATGATCCGCGCGTAGCGTGCGGGCTGTTTTTATCCCTAGCTTTAAGCAGAAGGCTTTGGTAGTTCAGTGTCTGGATTGCGTACCGCAACTGATTCCAACGGGTTTGGTTCTTGAATGAAGCGTCTTGGAGCAACAGAAGACGTGCTGTTAGCTTGCTTTGTCTCCCTAAACTGCGTACGCGTAGTCTGCCAAAAGTCTGCCAAAATTTCATGGGAGCAGGCCAGCGCCTGAGCCGAAGCCAGGTTGAACTCTATAATAAGGACAGATCTGAGAAGGCCCTTGATGAGGATCGCCAGGGAAGATGGTCTAACAATGGTTAACGCTCGATGACGTTGCGAGTTGAGGGCAAGATATGGACCGCCATTGCTAACTTCAATGATTACAAGGTGGATGAAGTTTTCAGTAGGGACAACCGTCGGGAAACAAGCTGTCTATTATCTGGAACCAGTGCGGCCCCTTCTGACTAGAGCTCGAGAGTGGAGTTGGAAGACGAATTATTCGCGGGCTTATGCGACCAAACTCAATTGACGACGATGAGCCTTGGGGGTCTGGAGATGACGCTCCGAGATTTCTTTGACAATCTCCGCAATGCGCTCAATGAGAAACGGCTTAGGGACAATCCAATCGACCCTTGCAGCCTTTTGTTCCTCGGAACTAAGCGCTTCTCCCCAGCCCGTGAGGACAGCCAGTGGTATTTCGCCATTGCGCTCACGAATCAACCGCGCGAACTCCCAACCGCTCATTCCAGGCATGCCGATGTCGGTGAAAACCGCATCGAAGGCTTGCGAGTCGAATAGCTCGAGCGCTTTGAATCCATCCTCAGCTTCCACAACTTGATGGCCGAGCGAGTCCAAAATATCGCGCAAGAGCTCACGCACATAATCTTCATCGTCGACCACGAGCACCCGAGCCGCCACGGGAGCAGCTAAGGCCGCCGGCTGGACACTGCTCTCGCTTGGTTGAGCGGGCGCCGATTGTCTGGCAACTGCGAGCTTGATGACAAAGCTCGTGCCGCGTCCGAGCTCTGATTCTACTTCGAGGCTTCCCTCGTGGCGGCAAATGATGCCGTAGCTCACAGCAAGACCCAGGCCCATGCCTCCCTTTCCCTTGGTGGTAAAGAATGGATCGAAGATGCGCGAGCGCACGTCCTCGGACATGCCTGTGCCGCTATCGGTGACGCGTATTTCAACCTGACCGTCGATTTCACTTGCGGACAGAGTGATCCTGCCTCCGTTTGGCATCGCGTCGATTGCATTGAAAACTATGTTGACCAGCACTTCGCGAAGCTCTGACGCATCGCCCATCACCGCTGCCGTAGTAGTGACGCAGAGGTCAAGGTTGATACAGACGTCAACGGCCTCCGCTCGATTCTTCCAGCGCGGCCGGGTGATCTCGCTCACATCGGACAGCAGTTGATCGACGGCGATGAGTTCAAAGTCGCGGTCGCGCCGCTGACGGGCGAAATCCTGGATACGCTTGACAGTGTGGGCTCCGTCCTTCGCCGTTTTGATAATTATGTCAAGGCCGCGTTGTACTTCTTTGGCATCATTACTGTGGGCCTGGAGTAGTTGCGCGCGGCCGAGAATTCCGGCCAGCGTGTTGTTGAAATCGTGCGCGACACCCGAGGCCAACTCACCGAGCGCTGACAATTTCTCAATCTGCGCGAATTTCTCGAGAATGCGCTCTTGTTCTGCAATGTACCGAGAGAGTTCCGCAACATGACGTTCCGCCTCCTCAGCACGTTCGCGCTCGGCTCGCTCGGCCTGTTCTCCCCGCGTGTTGTTCTGCTTGTGCCCGAAGTAGATCGCCAGAAGCAGGAGGCCACCAATGGCCATTATGGCTACCGCTCCATTCAGGACCGCAAAGTAAATTAAACTCGCTGCCACGCTCGTAGGCAGAAATAGCGGCGCGGCACACAGAAAGTTTTGCTTCCAAAGGAGCAGAATGGAGTTATTGTGGCGTAACGCCAGCAAGGTCGAGACCAGACCCCAGTTCACGGTCACTTGAATGATGCTGGCGACCAGTAGTGCGGCGGCGACGGCAGAAACGCTGTGATGGCGAGCGATGGGCGCGCCGGTCCAACCGTCCCCCAGCACCGCGCTAAGACTGAAGGAAGCGGCGGCAGCCGCCAATGACATCATGCCCAGGGAAAACAGATTGCTGGAAAGACGACGAACCAGGCGTCGGGATGAGGTAAAGGCCTCAACGCCGGCGATCAATACCGCTGGCCCGATTCCATACCAGGCCGCGACGGCCAGCACGAAAGCGTCCATTAAGGTGAAGGTTACATTTTCCTGCGTGGATTTCCAGCCTGCGGGCAACGGGAAAGTAATGGGGAAGAGACCGACAAGTATGATTAAGGGGACAGCAGCTGATAGAGTCAATAACTCGCGCAAGGAGTGCCCGGTAATCGTCTCGCCGGCTGTGACGAGCCACAACAAAAGACCCACGACGACAACCACTGTCAGGTAGCGTTGGCCTTTTCTGTGCTCTTTTCTTTCGGTGCTGTTTTCCATTTTAATTAAAAGGTGCCTGGGAACGCGGCGTTCGCCAGGCACCTTGGTTCCGATTAACGATGAGGGTAGAGCGGACTTTCGCTGGACAGACGTTGAACGTTGGTTGGCGCCGCCTGTTCACCCTGAATCATGACCTCTTCCGCACTCAAGTTTGTGGAGGAAGGATCGATGACGCTTGAGGCCCACGTGGCCTGATTATCAAAGCTGCAGCCTTTCAAACTGCCATCCGATAGTGTTCCATCCGTGCCGGCAAACTCGCTCCCAAGAATATAGCCGCTACCAAGGATGTAACCGCTGCCGAGAATGTACCCGCTACCCAGAATGTAGCCACTGCCCAGAATGTAGCCACTGCCCAGAATGTAGCCACTGCCCAGAATGTAGCCGTTCGTGAACACGAAGGCGGAGGCCTCGGGGCAGGTGTCGATGTTGTTGTGATCCAGCGTCACTGCGCCGTTTCGCGCCAGGGCTCTGCCGCATCTTATGTTGGCGTCGGTAGTAACAGTAATGCTCGCGAGAGCAAGAATGTTTCCTGTGAATGCAGTGCCTGTACCGAGAGTCGCGGAGCTGCCCACCTGCCAAAAGGTGTTGTTACCCTGACCGCCATTGATAAAGACGACAGACGAGTTGCTGGCGGTCGTGAGCGTGCTGCCGATCTGGAAAACAAAGAGCGCATTGGGGTCACCCTGGGCGTCGAGAGTAAGTGTCCCCGTCAGCTGGGCCGACGAACTAAAAGAATAAACCCCTGGTTTGAGCGTGAGTCCACCCAGATTCACACCAGTAAGGTTCTGAGTGGGCGCCAGGCCCGCCGCCACATTGTATGCGGTTACGAGACTCTCCTGAGCCTGGGCCGCGACCGCATCACCTCCGTGCATCGTTCCACTAAAGGTGCCGGCAGGAAAGCCGGTGATCGCAGTACCTGGGCTGACTCCCGGATTTCCCGTGATGACGGTTGGACCGGTGTTGGTCACTGTCGAGCCAGCCAGGACCCCAAAGCTGGCCGCGTTTCCCAGATTGATCACGCTCGACCCGGCATAACTTCCGCTTGGCAGGAGGTAACCGTCGGCGGCCACAAACCCATCGTCGAGTATCCGCCCATCCGCTAGCTGGTAGCCGTTCGTAAGCATCAACCGATCTGTAAATGCCACGCCATCGACCCAGATGAGGCCGTTATTCAGCGGCATGTTCTCCCCGGCTATTGGCGCAGTAACACCAAGGTTCGAGTAGGTTACATTGCTGGTAGTAATAAGATTGTCACCTGGTTGAGCAAGATCAGCATCCTGGCGGATTGCTGTCGCCACTGTCACCGCGGCGCTGACGTTGAGCGCCCCGGCGCCTTCGGTGATGATGCGTTCGAACGTCAACATCTGGCCGTTCTCGATCATGCTCTCGTAGACAGGAAGCCGTTGCGCCGTGCGCATCAGCACCGCTTTAATATAAGCGGGCTTGAGCGACGGATTCGCGGCGAGCATTAGTGCGACTGTGCCTGAGACTGCCGGTGCTGCGAATGAAGTACCGCTCAGTAATTGATAGGAACCCGTAGCCACTGGCTCGGTGCTGGTGTTGCCGACTAAACTTCCGATGAGTCCACCCCCGCCGCTCGCTGACGCTGACGTGGCGGATGTTTCTGCTGCGCCGATCCGGTTACCCGGCGCCACCAGGTCCGGTTTGACAAGACCATCCACCAGCGTCGGGCCGCGTGACGAATAGCTGGTGACGGCGTCATCCGAACGTACGTCGGTCTGCTGCGTGTTAGTCGCGCCGACTGTGATCACCTTCGGCGAGTTCGCGGGAGAGAGTATGCCGCCGTAAATCGTGTTGCCAAACCCATCTTTGCCAAAGTTGCCTGCGGCCACAACGACAACGATGCCGGCGTCGACTGCTTTTCCCACCGCCTGGCACAGCGGATCAGTCTCGTAACTCTGGCTGATCTCCGTGCCAAGAGAGAGATTCATCACCCGGATGTTGTAAGTACTTTTGTTTTGGATGGCCCAGTTGATGCCGGCGATAACACCGGAGACAGTGCCTATGCCTTGCGAGTTGAGCACGCGCACGTCAATCAGATTCGCGCCGGTTGCGACGCCGCCATAAGTCGGTGAGCCCGAGTGTTGCGCAGAGTAGTCTTCGCTCGATTGCCCGGTGCCTGCCGCGATTCCCGCGGTGTGTGTGCCATGCCCGTAAGCATCATTGGTGCTGCCTTCGCCGGTGAAATCGATATGCTTCGTGATGCGGTCGTAAGTGGCCAGTGTGCCGCTGCTTTGCTGCCATTGATAGCCAACAAACTCCGCGGCATCCGACGGCGAGATGCCGCTGTCGAAGATGGCGATGCCGACCCCGTTGCCTGCTCCACCATCGGCAACACCACTACCCAGTCGCCCGTTGCTGTCTTGAGGTAAAAGTTTGCTTGCGCCGGTCGTTACTTCGAGGTGACTGGTGTTATCGGTCGATGCCAGCGAACGCACTTCCTGATCGGCGGAAACCCAGGATACTTCATTGCGAGCGGCCAGACTTTCCAGCGCCTCAACCGGCACATCCGCGACGACGACATTGAGCGCGTCTAACTGTTTGCTGATGTTTGCGCCTGCGCTCTGGAGAACAGCGCGAGCCTGGGCGGCTGATTTGTTGTCTGCCACATTGAAAATGACGCGAGTGCGCTCCCCGCTACCACGTCGCGACTGGCGCACTCGCGCCAGTAGACCTTCTGTCATCTTCCTTCCGCGGTTGCCAGGCCCGTTCGACTTTGCCCGAGTGACTGGTGAGAGCTGGCCCACCACGGGCAAGCACAAAGCGAGAACCAAAATGATGACGATGGATGACTTATGAATCACTACACACTCCCTTGATAGTGAATACATTCCAGCACCACGGAGGTGTCGATGTAGTGGGAAACAATGACAAGGCCCGTGCCGCGCTCTGTTAGCAGGGGATGTTTGGACGATAAGCCTTTGATTACTTGAAAGTGTGCAGTTGGTTTTTAGGCGATGAGCCGAAACGGAGCTACCCCGGTCAATCTCGTCAATCTCTGTGACCGGGACGTGTCAGCGAGAACGGTCACATTGATGCACGGAAGCATTTTGTAGCGAAGCTTGTTCAGATAGGACGGAAAGAGTGGTCGTATCAGATAGGTGGTTTCTTCGCCATGTCCTTCACGGCCAGCTCAGCTAAACGATCGATCGTCCCTTTGGGGAATAACCAAACGTAACCGTCAGTGTGAAGCTGCGGCCCGCTGGCAGCCGCAGGGTATCACGCGGCCCTGGCGTGCAAATCGGTCCCTTGGCCTGTCCCTCCCGAAAATTCCATCCGCGCTTTAAATACTTCTACTTACGGCTTCTAGCTTACCTGCTCCATCGCTTCGTGGCGCAGGTTAGGGTCGACAGAACGGCCGCAGATGAGGCTTGCCTAAATCACTCCAATAATTCAGGTTCTTGAATGGAGCGTTTTGGACGCAAGAGGAGACGGGCCTGTGAGGGCTAAGTTATTGAGAGTATTGGTAGGCGCGTGGGGATTTGAACCCCAGACCCCTACCGTGTCAAGGTAGTGCTCTACCCCTGAGCTACGCGCCTACAAAATCTTTTCAAACTCGCTGAATTAATTACCCGCCGAACGAAGCGAAGGCCGAAAGTAACAAACGGCTTGTTGGCTGTCAAGCGAGTCTTATTTGGTGACACAGACTTCAGTCTGTGAAGGCACACGCGAACATCACACACTGAAGTCTGCGCCAATAGTGCTACTTAACGCTGCGATGAACTCGTCATGGTTTCCGCGCGCTCCCACTCGTCGATCAACTCGGCCAGTCGAGCTTCAGCTTGCTGATAGTCATCGTTTACTCTGACAAGTTTAGTAATGTCGCGGGCTATCTCTGGCCGGGCCATTTCCGCCGACAACTCGGCTATCCGTTTCTCCAGTTCCGATATCTCAGATTCGATTATCTCCGGAGTGCGTGGTTTCTTGATAACTTTGATCCGCGACGACCCGCTCGCTGATGCCGCTTGCGCCGCCTTGCTCTTGCCGCGCTTTGACCCACCCGCTAACGCGGGTGGTACTGACTTCCCCTTGACGCTTCGTGACTCCCCCGCTGCAATGATCCTCGCTGATTTGCGGTTGACGCGGCGCGGGCCAATCGGTTCTAAGGCATCTTCATTAGTGGCGCCCTTCAACCGCGTCGCTCGCCAATCGTGATACTCGGTATAGTCGCCATTATAGTGTTCGGCAGCACCGGCGCCATCCAGGGCGAGTATCTGTGTCGCCACGCGATCAAGGAAATACCGATCATGGCTGATGGTAATGATCGT
>JBGPWS010000178.1:0-9323 GCA_041492345.1 Pyrinomonadaceae bacterium
TCTCCCTCTCCCTTTGGGAGAGGGCTGGGGAGAGGGATTGAGATGTCAGAACGCGTTTCAGAATCCAGTCAGTTAACGGAAAAGCCCTCATGAGAACTATCGTCAAAGCTGTAATCGGGGGCGTGATTGTTCAGGTGTCAATATTCTTACTCTTACTTCTGGGAGTGCTTATCAATATCGACAAGCTCATGCCTAGCATCGCTACAGTATTGGTCGCCGTCATTATGTTAACTGCGCCGGGAATTCTATGGCTGGTTCGAGAGGGCGAACCTCAGGCCAACCAAGGCTTGTTGCTAGCGACCGGCATAATCATCGATACAATTCTTTACTCCGTTGTCATCTACATTATTCTCTTGCTAATAAAACTCGCAAAGAAGCCGAGCGCACCAGCTACTACAGGTTAGTCAAGTATATTATTCCTCTCCCAGAGGGAGAGGGAAAACAAATTTATGACTTTCATACGCACTGACGATCGCGCGCCGGATGAGTTGCGCCAGGTTCGGATCACGCCGGGCTTTGTGGCCAACGCCGAAGGCTCGGCGCTGATCGAGATGGGCAACACACGCGTTATCTGCGCTGCTTCCGTTGAAGACAAATTGCCGCCACATCTGCGCGGCCAGCGAACGGAAGGCTGGGTCACGGCAGAGTACGCAATGTTGCCGCGCGCAACACAGACCAGAACGTCCCGCGAAATCGGTCGCGGTGGTCCGTCGGGCCGAACGCAAGAGATTCAGCGCCTGATTGGCCGCAGCCTGCGCGCGATTTCAAATCGCAGGGTGCTTGGCGACCGCACGATTACTTTGGACTGTGACGTGCTCCAGGCTGACGGGGGCACGCGCACCGCCGCGATCACCGGGGCATATGTTGCTTTTGCGATTGCTTGCAAGCGTCTGATGAAAGAGCGCAGGATCGCGAAGTCGCCGGTTATCGGCGAATTGGCAGCCGTAAGCGTCGGCATTGTTGACGGCACACCGCTGCTTGATCTGAAATACGACGAGGACTCGCGGGCCCAGGTTGATATGAACATCGTCTGCACGGGGGATGGTCGCTTCATCGAAGTGCAAGGCACTGCGGAAGGGTCGCCTTTCACGCGCGAAGAGATGGATAATTTGCTGGAACTGGGCCGGAAGGGCATCGAACAACTTGTAAGGCTGCAGCGACAGGCAATTGAGCAGGCGCAGATTTAGGTCTGGCAGGTGGTTGAAGAACTGGACTACGATCCACGAAACTACACTAAGCAACACAAAGAAGACTCCGATTTCGAGTTACTTCGTGTGATTTCGTGGATCGGCTTTGCCGCTTTTTTTCGTGCCTTTAGAGGATCACAGCGTTTAGACAACAGGGCCAGCATGGTCTGGCATCTGACAACGGTGAAACCCGCAAGGGCCTTAACAAGGAGTTTTGACAGTGCGATCCGCAATTACCTTTTTGGGACTCTTCTTCCTGGCGGCAATTAGTCCATCCGCGTCGCCCCTGCTCGCGAACGTGCAGGAACACAGTTATTCAAGCGCCAAGGTCAACTATGTCGTCGACTTTCCATCGGCTACCTGGCGTTTGATCGATGAGCCGGACGAGATTCACCAGCACGCAGAGTTTGTCTATGGTGATCGCAACGATGGCTACCTGCGGATTCGTAAAGAAGCTCTCGATGAAGGGTTAACCGTCAAAGAGTTTGCCCTTCGCGATCAGGATCAGAAAACTCGCTTTCTGCCCGGTTACGTTGATGGAAAAGAAGATCCTTTCGCCGGACGGCTGACTGGCGTCACCGTTTCTTACGAGTACACTCAAGCCGGCAAGCCAATGGCCGGCCGCACCTATTATCTTCAGGGCGACAGCGGCACGGTGTATGTGCTGCGCTTCACCGGCATGCGCGACAAACTCTTGCGCATTCGTAACCAGACTGACCTGATCGCTCGCAGTCTCAGGCTGAAGTAGATGCTTTTTGTAACGCAAGCTGTTAGCTGGCGATTCTTACTTTTGTCAGGACGCAAACTAACAGTTTGCGTTACATCATCAGCTCTGGTTCCTATCTGTCTCCCCAAACCATTTTTCCGCGTAACTTTTTGCACGTCTCCCGTAATACACACTAGAACTCCCCAGATCGCGAACTGCACTTTGATTGACCGGTCGAATAATTACCGACCGTAGGTATCCGCCTGCCCTCCAACATGAGTTGGATCGCAGGGCGGATCCGAAGGCTATTTCAAGCAAGCTCTCCCCCGTCCGAAGTTCACACCTGTCACAGAACAGAGGAGGTTGCCATGAAAAGATGCGGTGCGTGCGGTGAAGAATTTGAAGATAAGTTTAGCTTTTGTCCGGTCGACGGGAGGCCGCTCAGCGAGGTCATTGCTGGCGCCGGTGGTCACGAATTCAGGCTTACGATAGTCAGTGACCTGGGACTGATACAACGCTTAGTGATCGAGCTTGAGTTTGTCCTGGATCAAGCAAAAAGATCCTGGCCGTCCTTCAAGCGCAATCCGATCGCCTTTACCGGAGACCGACTAAGAGAACTAGAGAAACTGTTGACAAAGACCCTGGCGCGTCCGCATGTGCTATCCGGGTCGTTGTCTGCGCTGCTGATTGTATCCGCGATAATCCTGAGCGTGCTGGCACTCGAAAAGCATTCACCCGGAACCACCGGCCCAATCGACGACAGCGACGAACTTTCGCGAACGGTCGAGATTGATTTGCGACCCGAAGCAAAGCCGCGCACTGATTCGGGCGTAGGCGCCAGCGAGAAAGGGCGCGTGGGCTTTGAGCGAGGTCGCGGGGAGGGATCGCGTCCGGTACCTGCGCGTGCTCGCGGCGGTGGTGGTGGCGGCATGCACAACCAATCCGTACCGTCGCAGGGCCGGCTGCCTCAACCATCAGAAATTCCGGCGCCGATTTCGACGACGGTGGCTCGCCTCCCGCCACAGGCCCTGCCGGTTGCGGGCATTGATATCGATCCGGCGCTCTGGAGAAATCTTTCGTTTACTTCCTACGGCGATCCGCGATCCAAATCAACGACGCCTTCGAATGGTCCAGGCGACGGCGGCGGGGTCGGAACGGGTAACGGCACAGGCATCGGTGCAGGAGACGGGCCGGGATTCGGGCGTGGGCGTGATGGCAACATGGGCGGCGGTTCGAAGAGTCCAGGCTCAGGTGGAAAGGGTGGCGCGCCGGGCGGTGATAATTCCGACGACCCCGATCATATTTACACTTCGCCACAGGTGACCGAACGCGCGCGCGTCCTTTCAAAGCCTGAGCCCCAGTACACCGAAGAAGCCAGACGAAATCAGATCACGGGGACGGTTATCTTGCGCGTGGTGTTTTCGAGAGCCGGCGAGGTGACCAACATCCGCGCGCTGCAACCTCTCGGAGGTGGTCTGACAGAGAAGGCGATCGCCGCAGCGCGACAGATCCGGTTTGTGCCTGCGAGGCGAAACGGTCAGGCAGTCTCGATGTATATGCAGTTGGAATACAACTTCAATTTGTATTGAGGGGAGTAAGACGCTTATTGCGGCAGAGGGTGGTGGGTCAATTTGAAATCTCATTAGATCAGGCGATCACAATGTCGCACCAACCTTTTCAACGGTTTTCAATTCTAAACCGTTGAAACGGTTTTGGGATCAATGACCTCGGTAACCACCTGGCTGAAGCCAGGTGCTAATGGAATTCGCGGCACTTCGAACTGACCCACTACCCGGCCGAGCCGTGAGGAACTTCGATGCCACAGAGTTTGGTCTGTGATTCACAGATTGAAATCTCTGTCGTCGGCCATCGCCGGGAAAATTAAGGCATCAATGTAGGTTAACGATCGCAAGGTCTCCCTCTTTTCACGTTCTACACTTGGAATTAATCGGGAACCAGAGGCTGAGGTTGGGTCTCTAAACCAGTAGCACAATGAATTTCCTGCGGCTTCCCAAATGGTTGGAACTGTCGCTAATCGAAGTGGAGGAGACGATGCGTAGAACTTTCTTTCTGAAATCCCTCTTGGTAACGGCAGCTTCGGTTGCTGCGGTTTTTTGCGTGAGCGCCTTAAGAAGTTCAGGCGGACTCGTCTCTGCCCAAAGCGGCGTAACCCAGGGCGCCCTTCAGGTCCTCGATCCAAACGGAAAACCAAAAGCCGTGTGCCCACTCAAGCATACCGACGTGAAAGCCGAGATTAGCGGCTTTCTTTCGCGGGTAGTCGTCACGCAGGAGTTTGAAAATCCGTTCAAAGAAAAGATCGAAGCGGTTTACACGTTCCCGCTGCCCCAGAACGCCGCAGTTGATGATATGACCATGATCGTCGGCGAGCGGACGGTGCGTGGAAAAATTTTGCGCCGCGAGGAAGCCGAGGCTGTCTATGAAGCCGCGAAGTCGAACGGACAAACCGCCAGCCTGCTCAATCAGGAACGCCCAAACATCTTCACGCAATCGGTGGCCAACATTCTTCCGGGCGAACAAATCAAAATCACCATCAGCTATGTCGAGACCCTGAAATACGAAAACGGTTCGTATGAGTTCATTTTTCCGATGGTGGTAGGGCCACGCTACGTACCCGGCGCGGCGACGGGCGCCCAGGGAAATGGTTTCGCTCCCGATACGGATCGCGTACCAGATGCTTCGCGTATCACGCCTCAGCCCGTACCGGAAGGCATGAGAGTCGGTCACGACATTTCACTGGACATCAGCCTCGATGCCGGAGTGCCGATCGATCTATTAAGTTCAAAGACTCACGATGTTAACGTCGAGCGTCCTGACGATCGCCGCGCGCGCGTGCGCCTGAAAGACGAAGCCACCATTCCCAACAAAGATTTTGTGCTTCGCTACGATGTGGCTGGGAAAAAGATTGAAGACGCCCTGTTGACGCATTTTTCAGGCACCGGCGGCTTCTTCACTTTGATACTGCAACCGCCCGAGCGGGTCACTGCGGAAGATGTCACCCCTAAGGAATTGGTTTTCGTCCTGGACACATCCGGTTCGATGTCGGGCTTTCCCATTGAGAAAGCCAAAGAGACGATGAAGCTGGCCCTGGATAATCTCTATCCATACGACACCTTCAATCTGATCACCTTCGCTGGTGACGAACACATCCTGTTCCCCGAGCCAGTGCCGGCAACGAAGGAAAACCTGCGAAAGGCCCAGGAGTTTCTCGAAACGCGACAGGGTGGCGGTGGCACTGAAATGATGAAGGCCATCAAGGCCTCGATGGATCCGTCCGACGCGCAGAACCACGTGCGTATCGTTTGCTTCATGACTGACGGCTATGTCGGCAACGACATGGAGATTATTGGGGAAGTGCAGAAGCATCCCAACGCGCGTGTGTTCGCCTTCGGCATTGGCAGCAGCGTGAATCGTTTCCTGCTCGACGGCATGGCCAGATACGGCCGTGGTGAAGTCGAGTATGTCGCCCTCAATGATGATGGCTCAGCCGCGGCCCGGCGCTTTTATGAACGCGTGCGCAGCCCGCTACTGACTGACATTTCGATTGACTGGAATGGAATGCCGGTAGCGGACGTCTATCCAAAAACAGTTCCCGACCTCTTCAGCGCGAAGCCCGTAATCATCACGGGGCGCTACACCACGAGTGGTCGCGGGACCATTCGCTTGAAGGGAAAAGTGTCAGGCCGTGATTTCGTGCGCGAGATCCCGGTTGACTTTTCCAATTCACAGCAACACGACGTGCTGGCGACGCTTTGGGCGCGCACCCGCATCGATGATCTGATGAGTCAGGACCTTAAGGGCGCGCAGCAGGGCAACATGCAGGACGAGGTGAAACAGGCGATCACGCAGCTAGGGCTCGACTATCGTTTGATGACGCAGTTCACGTCGTTCGTGGCGGTGGAAGAAATGATCGTTACCGACGGTGGCCAGCCTCGACGCATCGATGTGCCGGTAGAAGTGCCGGAAGGTGTAAATCGCGCGGGAGTGTTCGGCCAGGAAACTGAAAAGGATTCCATTGCTTTCGGACGAGGCGCGACGGGCTCATTCATGAATGCTCCGATGGCGAGGGCCGTACAACCGGTGATGGTTACCAAGTCTGGATCCAACTCAACCAAAGCAAAACGCGCTGCGGGCAGCGGCGGCGGTAACGGCGCAGGAGTAGCATCATCACCTTCGCCTCCGTCTCCAAAGCCTGTTAACGGTGCGTTCTTAATCGACGGCATAAACGAGTCGGATGCTGCTTTTAGACGTCTGACGCCGGAAGAGCAGAAGCGTGCTCAGCTACAGTCGAAATTTCATCCGTCGGTTCTCGCTGTCATCGATCGTTTGAAAGACACCAAAGCGAGTCCGGGTAAAGATGAAGCCAAATTCATTCGTAACGGCAAGGCCGAAGTTCAAATCTGGTTGACTGACAAATCAGACGAGACGATGGCCAAGCTCAAGGAACTCGGTTTTGAAGTCGTGCTCGATCCTAAGACCGCCAACCTGGTGATCGGTCGACTGCCGATTGAAAAACTGGCAGCGCTGGCAGAGTTGAAATCAGTTCGTTATGTAGCTCCGCAAATGTAGCGCAACCTGTTAGCTGGCGTCCCCTTTTTGGAGTGCGCCGGCAAAGCGAAGCGGCGACGGCGCTTTGGCTTAGTAATCATCTGGATCCAGACAATCCAAAGCGGTGTCGCGCTGCGCTTGCCACCGCACTCCAAAGTAGGTAAGGGAAACATGGCCCGATTCAGAAATACACTCAATCACGTGCGCATCGCGGCGCCGTGCCAGGCTGATTGGGATCAGATGACTGGCAACGAACGCGTGCGTTTCTGTGGCCAATGCAGTCTGAATGTTTACAACCTTTCCGGCATGACCAGATCAGACGCCGAGCCTCTGATCGCTCGAACAGAAGGAAGACTCTGCGTCAGGTTCTATCGCCGTTCTGACGGATCGATCATTACGAAGGATTGTCCGGTTGGCTTGCGAGCGATCCGCCGCAGAGTGTCGTATGTCGCGAAGGCGATCAGTTCCATGGTGCTCGGGTTATTTGCCGGCCTGGGTGTGCATGGGGCTTTCTCAAGCATCGTTCCATTCACCCCGCAGAGAACAATGGGAATTATGGTTCGGCCGCTGGATCCGCCTCTGGCAAAAATGGGTGAACCAACAGTTGAGGTTGGTAAATTCAGGAGCGATAGAATACGACCGAAGCCGGTTCGTCAACGTACCCCTTAAGCTCAAAGCAGGAGCGGCGCGTTCGATCGCCAAGGTTAGTTGCCCCGGTGTTCCGCCACGCAGGATGCGACACTTGTTGCTGGGAGCGCGGACGTCCTCGTCCGCATTGAGCGCGAAGCGCGAATATAATCAGCGCAAAAACAACTGCGCGCCTGCAGCGCGGTGCGGACGAGACGTTCGCGCTCCAAACATTAAGAATTAGGAGCCCGGCTTACTTCACCTGGTTTCAGGTACGCACGCCCTCGCCTTCGCGAGCAGTCCGAACCTGACAATTGGCGTACAATACTCCCCGATGACCCTGAAACTTGCACCCGGACTCTCGATCCAAAAATCACCAATCAACGGCAAAGGCTGCTTTGCGACAGTTTATTTCCCGCACCGTCGTAAGATCGCCGAATACACTGGCGAGCGCATTCCGGATCGCGAAGCTGAGCGCCGCGCCCATCGCGCCAAGCTGCGCATCTGCGACGTTGATGGCGTTTGGAGTATCGACGGCAGTCGCGGCGGCAACGGCACGCATTACATCAATCACTCCTGCGAGCCGAACGCCTACGTGCGCACGATCCATGGCCACGTGGTGTTCTTTGCTTTGCGTGATATCAATCCAGGCGAAGAGATTACCGTGGACTACGAACAGACTCTTCATCCTGATTCGAAGCGCTGTTACTGTGGAGCAAGGAGTTGTCGGGGGAGAATTAATAGGATTCCTGGCGTGTAAGGATCAGTGAGCGTCGAGTAGTGAGCGGACCCTGTGACGTTCGAGCTTCTATAATCTTGGCAGTGCAAAACTAAACTTTGATCCGCGTCCGACTTCCGACTCAACTGCAACCGAGCCGCCGTGTTGCTCGACACCTTCCTTCACGAACGCCAGGCCGAGACCGGTTGACTCTTCGTCTTTCTCTTGCCCGTCGCGCGCCACGCGATAAAACTTCTCCCAGATGCGATCGATAGACTCCGCCGGAATACCATAACCGCGGTCCTCGACGATCACGCGCACGGCTTCGGCTTCAAGCACAGTGGACACAGTCACCGAGGTGCGTTCCTGGCTGTACTTGATGGCGTTCTCCAAAAGCTTTGTGAGCACCTGAGTAATCAGGCTCTTGTCCGCGGCCACCGGAGGAATGTGGCTGTTGGGCTGTTCGATAAGTCGAATGCGCTTCTTCTTGGCGATCGGCTGCACCGTGCTAATGACTTCGCGCACAACTTCGTCGAGACGCAAAGCGATCTTCGTAACCTCTTTTCTGTCGGCACGCTCAAGCTGAGTCACGGAGAGGAATGTATCGATCATGCGCGACATGCGCTGAGATTCGTTCGTGATGATCTGCAGAAACTCGCGCGATTCTTCGGGAATCTTGTCGTCAAGAACCAGCAGCTCGGCGAAACCATTAATGCTCGTGAGCGGAGTTCGTAGTTCGTGCGACATCAGCGAGATCATGTCGCTCTTCAGCTGTTCGAACTCTTTCATCAAGGTCACGTCGCGAACGCGAATGGCAAAGCACAGCGGACTGGCGCCCGCTCCATTTCCATTTGAGCCATGCCCATTTGAACCGTTGCCGTTACGGTCGGTGGCGAGGGCGATCCGCAACTCCAGAGTCTGATTGCGATCGGGAAACTTCAACTCTCGTTCGTAAGGCTCGCCCGACTGGAGCACCCGACGGACAGCAATCGAAGGCTCATCAAAGATGCCGGAGCGAAAGCGATCCAGCAGGCCGAATAGATCTATTTTTTGCGCTTCAAACTCATTCATGCGCGCGGCCCAGAGCATTGCCGGATTGACGAAGCCAAGTGTGCCGTCGAGATACGCGATCGCATAACCGTCAGCCGCCTCGGCCAGCACCTGAGCGCCAAAGCGGTTCTCAGTCAAAACGCCGCTGATGACATCAAAGGCGTGCAGACGATGACTGGATGTTCGGGCCGAAACGAAAGCCGGCAAGTTGCCATCAAGCTTTCTTTTGCGGGCCTCTTCGCGCTGAAGATTGCGCGCCACCTGGCCACCAACGGCTGCCAGGAGCCGGCGATCGCTCTGGTCGAAACTCTCGCGCAAACGCAAAAGCAAAGCTCCCACTGTTCGTCCCTCGTGGTGCAAAGGCATCGCTACACTCTCTAAAGAATCGATCTGTCCGGCAGGAGCCAGGACAATCTCGCTGGTTTCAACAGCCTGATCGCACAGTTGAATCAAGCGGCGCCAGACAGCA
>JBGPWS010000394.1:0-3485 GCA_041492345.1 Pyrinomonadaceae bacterium
AGAAGGGCCACGAGCTCGCGGCGGAACACCTGTTGGTCGACAAGGCGTTCATGCTGACGTTGTCCGCTCCCGAGATGACCGCTCTCGTCGGCGGCATGCGCGTCCTCAACGCCAACGCCGAGCAGTCCGAGCACGGGGTCTTCACCAAGAAGCCCGAGACGCTGACCAACGACTTCTTCGTGAACCTGCTCGACATGGGCACGGAATGGAAGGCGGTCTCGAAAGACGCTGACGTGTTTGAAGGCCGCGAACGCGCAACGGGCAAAGTCAAGTGGACCGGCACGCGTGTCGATCTCGTCTTCGGTTCAAACTCCCATCTCCGCGCCCTGGCTGAAGTCTATGGATGTGCGGACTCCCGGGAGAAGTTTGTCCTTGACTTTGTCGCGGCCTGGAACAAGGTGATGAACCTGGATCGCTTTGACCTCGCCTGAATTTAGCGACAACGTCCTCGATGCGTTCCGACAGGGAGACGAAATAACGGTCGGCTAACAACCGGTTCCAGCGGACGGTGGATCGCCGCCGCTGAACCGGAACGTCCGATGAGCGCGGAGCAGAAGCGACAATTGATCCAGAACATCGTCGGGGCGATGAAAACGGTCCCCAAAGAGATTCAGGCGCGCCAGGTCGCTCACTTCACCAAGGCCGATCCCGCCTACGGCGAGGGTGTGGCTAAAGGGTTAGGTTTGCCGGCGCCGAAGGCAGCGTAGAAAAATGTAATCACACAGCGGCACGGCCGGACGCCGTGCCGCTGTGTGATCTAGCAATCGGAATGATTTGCGCTGGATGCCTCTGCGGTAAAACGCGGCAGATCAGCATAGAAACCGAAGGAGAGCGAGCTATGAAACGAAGAATCCCGTATGCGTTAACGTTGATGCTGGCATTATTGCTGGCCGGCATTGCGCTGGCGCAAAAGGCCAGCCCCGCCAAACCGAGCGTTCCCAAAGGCTGGAGCTTTTCGTTCCCCGATGGCAACCAGGACACTGGCAAGCAGCTTTTTATCAAAATGGAGTGTTACGCTTGCCACACGATCAAACTGCCGAAGGAGTCGCTGGCCGCTCGACCCGGCAACGTCGGTCCGGAGTTGACCGGCTACTCGGTTCTGCCCAAAGAGTACCTGGCGTCGTCGATCATCAAAGCGCACACGGCAGTGGCGGCTCCCGGTTACACGGTTAAGGATGGAAAAGCCGGCATGGGCAACTATAACCACTTTTTGACCTTGCAAGAGCTGATCGATTTGGTGGCATTTCTCAAACAGAGCGCCACTACGCCCGCTAAATAACCCAGGCGAGATTGGCAAGTCCTGCCGCAGATTACTCTCAGTTTGACGGAGCAGATGTATATTTATGTCTGAAATTATCTTTAAGCCCATGGGCCAGGTCAAAGCACAGTTTTCCGAAGTCGATATTCGCGCCGAGAACAAGGATCTGGCTGGAGAACTGGAAATCTATGCTGAGTTTGAACCGGCACTGGAAGGGATCGACGGTTATTCCCATCTTTTTGTGCTTGGATATTTTGATCGACTCAGACCCGATCAGATCGGCCCACTGCAGGTAAAGCCAAGACGATTAGTAAAAAGAGGGTTCAAGCTCGAGGAACTGCCGCTGCTCGGCGTCTTCGCCCTCGATTCTCCGACGCGGCCTAATCCGATCGGGCTCACGCTCGTCCGCCTGCTCGGACGGCAGGGTCGGTTTCTCAAAGTCAACGGGCTCGACTACTTCGACGGCACGCCGATCCTCGATATCAAAGGCTACCGTCGGAACTATCGGGTCGATGAGTTCAGCGTCCCCGAATGGCACAAAAAATTGCAGGACGCGCGCGGGCATATCTAACTCCATTGTATTGGCCTGATGTTTTTCGTTGCGCTGTTCGCCGGTGGGATAGCGTATCAGATGAGCCGCGGATTCGGCTTGGGCATCCCCCATGCTTAGGAAACTCTTGCGGCTAGCGCGCGACCGTTCAACGATCGACACGGGCGGTCTAGCGCGGGAGCTTGGAGTGAGCATCGATGAAGTGCGGCCGATGATCGAGATGTTGGAGCGCCTGGGATACATCGAGCGTGCGGTGCTTGGCTGTACCCAAGCATGCGATCGCTGCTCGCTCCAGCCAACCTGCCCTTCCAGTCATGCTCCGCGGCTTTGGAGTGTGACCGGCAAAGGCGAGAAGTGTCTCGCGGATTGAAGACCTGACGTGATGCATGCCGTATAGGCAGTGGTGTTAAACCACGCTCCCGCTTTCGGTCAAAACATCACGTTGACCGCGAGTGCATGGTGCGACGGTCAGTCGAACTAGCTCTTTTTGTAAATCTGCTGCGCCAGGTAATTCTGATAACCTACTTCTTCGATCTTGTGAAGCTGGGCTTCGATCCAATCGACATGTTCTTCTTCATCGACCAGAATATGCTCCAACAGTTCCCTGCTCGCATTATCGCTCTTATCAAAACAGTTCTTGATACCGCCTGTTAGAACTACGAGTGCGCCCTCTTCCAACCCAAGATCATTCGCGAGCTGCTGTTTAACCGACGATCCGACGTTGATTTTGTCGTAGGCGGAGAGATTGGGAATCCCTTCGAGGAAAAGAATCCGTTCGATAACTTGATCCGCGTGCTTCATTTCTTCAAGGGATTCTTTCCACGCCACCCCAGCCAATACCTCGTAGCCCCAGTTTTTGCACATCTTGGAGTGAATAAAATATTGATTGATGCCGGTAAGTTCTTTCCGCAGCACCTCGTTCAAGACTTTTATAACTTCGGCGCTCCCCTTCATGATAAATCCTCCTTAACGACCTTTCTGTGCGAGGTTCAACTTTAGCTCGGTGAGCATACGACCGCGAGATTGACCGGTCAAATGCGAAAAAGTTTTTTGACGTTCGCGGAAGTGACTCGCGCCACCTCCGCCAATTCAACGCCCTTAACTTTCGCGATCGTTTCAGCGACGAAGCGGACAAAGGCCGGCTCGTTGCGTTTGCCGCGATGCGGCACGGGCGTGAGATAAGGCGAATCGGTTTCCACGAACATTCTCTCCAGGGACACTTTGCGGACCACTTCGCGCAGTGGTTCTGCGTTTTTGAAAGTAATGATGCCGGTAAACGAGAGATAGAATCCTAAATCCAGATAAGCGCGAGCCGCGTCATAGTCTCCGGTGAAGCAGTGAATCACGCCGCGCAGTTTACCCGCTCCTTCGCTGCGCAATAGCTCAGCGGCTTGCGTTGCCGCATCGCGCTCATGCACGATGATCGGTAACTCCGTTTCGCGCGCCATGTGAATAAACTGGGCGAACACGCGTTGCTGCACGTCACGAGGAGAATGATTGTAAAAATAATCCAGACCGGTCTCGCCCACTGCGACGACTTTCGGACGCGCAGCCAATTCCCTCAGCGTTTTCAATTCGTCGGCGCCGACATCCTTGGCGTCATGCGGATGCATGCCGACGGTGGCGTACACGTTTGCGAACGACTGTGCCAGTGCAATCGCCTCCGTGTTGCTCGAC
>JBGPWS010000365.1:0-4070 GCA_041492345.1 Pyrinomonadaceae bacterium
CCACCTTCGTTGTCTTAATGGTCTTCATTGCGACAAAGTTTATTCACGGCGCCTGGATTGTCGTAGTCCTGGTGCCGTTGCTGGTGCTGATGTTTCTGCGGATTCACCGACACTATTTTGACGTCGCGCAGCAGCTTTCAACCGAGGGTCTGGCACATCTGCGTCCCATTCATCACCAGGTGATCGTGCCAATTTCGGGATTACATCGGGGAGTGATCGCGGCGCTCGAATACGCCAAATCGATAGCCCCGCATCACGTGACCGCGGTTTACGTCAACCTCGACGACGAGACGACGCAGAAGCTGCGCGAGAAATGGCAGGAATGGGGATCGGGGGTTAACCTCGTGGTTGTCGCATCGCCGTATCGTTCACTCTTGAGACCTCTGCTGAACTACGTCGATCGCGTCAAGCGCAGCTCTCAAGGCGAGATCGTAACCATCGTCCTTCCCGAGTTTGTGCCGGCCCGTTGGTGGCAGAACCTGCTGCACAATCAGAATACTTTGTTTCTAAAGGGCGCTCTGCTTTTTAAGAGGGGAGTCGTCGTCATTAACGTCCCATATCATCTGGAGCACTAGGCGCAGGGGATGGGTTTTCAGGCCGGAAATCAGGCGTTTGCGGTCATGGTGCGACCGGTCATAAAGCAGGAACGACAATATACTGGCCGCCCTTGCGATGGATAAAAAGGCACCGTCGTTTGCTGGCCGCACTGAGCGCAGGTGACGTTCACTTCAATTTTCTGTTTGACTCCGGCAACCTGAGACGCGGAGATAGCCGCCAGCCGGTCGTTCTTGGCGTGCTTGCAGGGCTTGCAACGCTTGGGTTCGTTCTTCAAACCCTTGTCGTGAAAGAAAACCTGCTCGCCCACGGTCCAGACGAACTCTTCGTTGCAATCAACGCACCTGATCGATCGGTCTACAAATTCAGATGCCCCTTCGTTGCCCGTTGCTAGCGCTTCGATGTCAGCCATGCGGTTTACCTCCCCTGGACACCTTGTCGTCAAGGGAAACTGAAGAGCCGTTTATGGACGAAGCTTCTAAAAACTGACGAGGAGGCCAAACGACGCTGGTTCGCTTGCGTGCTCAGTGCGATTTACGAAAGCGCGGCCACAGCGGCTGACTTATATGACGATGCTCAACCTGTGTCAAGCAATTTTCGGCGAAAAACGCGCCGTGAATTTGCGGCTTTCGATCTTCGTGTTTCATTGATAGCATTCGGGCCACTGAATTCGACCGATCGAATGGGAGCTGGCGGCGGAAAATGCGAATCCTGATTATTGGTTCGGGCGGTCGAGAGCACGCGCTTGTCTGGACACTGCGAAAGACTTCGAAGCGACCACTGGAACTTTTCTGTGCGCCCGGAAATGCGGGAATCGCTGAGGACGCTGAGTGCCTGCCAGTCGCGGCGACCGACATCTTGGCGCTCGCCCAGCTTGTCAAAGAAAAGAGAATTGATCTAACCGTAGTCGGGCCGGAGGCACCACTGGCTCTTGGCATCGTCGATGAGTTTAGTCGCCGGGGCCTTCGCATAGTCGGCCCGGAGAGTCTGGCCGCGCGTTTGGAATCCAGCAAAGTATTTGCAAAAGATTTCATGCTGCGACATGGGATTCCTACCGCGCGCCACCGATCTGCGGAGTCGCTCGATGAAGCGGAAGCGATTCTGGACAGCGGTGAATTTGGTGGTAAGAATGCGTCCGTCGTCGTTAAAGCCGACGGACTCGCCGCCGGCAAAGGCGTCATCATCGCCGGTTCACGCGCCGAAGCCGTCATCGCTGTGCGCGAATTGATAACCAGCGATACAGTCAGCGCTGAGGCCGCACGCCGGATCGTGATTGAAGAAGCGCTTTCCGGGCCGGAGGCGTCATTGCTATTGTTTTCTGACGGCAAAGCCTTTCGCTTGATGCCGGCAGCTCGCGACCACAAGCGCGTCGGCGAAAATGACACGGGCCCGAACACTGGCGGCATGGGTTCGATTACAGATGCAAGCGTGTTGGATGGCGCAACTCTCGACCGAGTAGTGCGAGAAGTCGTCGAACCAACCCTGCAAGGCGCCCATGACGAAGGCTTTTCTTTTCGCGGAGTCCTGTTCATCGGACTGATGTTAACTCCGGACGGTCCGCGCGTGCTCGAGTACAACGTGCGCTTTGGTGATCCTGAAACCCAGGCAATTCTGGTTCGGCTCAAGAGCGACCTGGCAGAAGTCCTCGAGGCAATAAGCGAAACTCGTCTCGGCCAGCTTGAAGTCAACTGGTCCGACGATGCTTCAGCCTGCGTCGTGCTCGCCGCGCGCGGATATCCGGCAAAGCCGGAAACAGGCGCGTCTATCGAAGGTTTGGATCTCGCCGCCCTGCGCGATAATGTCGTGGTTTTTCATGGTGCGACTTCGCGCGGCGCCAACGGCGAGTGGTTGACGGCTGGCGGGCGGGTTCTGGGCGTGACCGCGATGGGGAAGACGATGGGCCTCGCGTTGTCACGTTGCTACGACGCCGTAAGCTACATTCACTGGGACGGAATACATTACCGTCGTGATATCGGTCGGCAAATCCACGGGGCAGTCGGCACTTGCTGATTCGCGCTGCTTACTGCCCACCGCTCACTGCCCACTGCCCACCGTTCTCTGCTATACTCACGCCGAAATCGGCTGTAATTTGCAACCGTGCGAGCTTTGGCTTCGTACAAACGAGAGCGCGCTCGCGTTTTTTGATCGCTGCAGTTCTGACCCGCATGATCTTCGAATCTGAATTCGCTGGAGGATGAGTTAAAAATGGGACTATGGATGAGGATGAAGCGCTCGATGCGCGCGCTTTTTGGCGGGATCGTCGAAAGCACTGAGGACCCGGAACGCATACTCCAACAGACAATTCGCGACATGCGGGATCGGATTCCCGACCTTACCAACTCAGTCGCTCAGGTCATGGCCACTGAGAAACTGCTGGCGAAGAATAAGGAGCGGCTGGAAACGCAGGTCGTCGATCTCGATTCGAGGATCAAAGCGTCGATCAAGATGAGCCGCGACGACATTGCGACGGCCTACATCGGCCAGCTCCAGCAGGCACAGGTCGACCTGCAGAAGACCGGGCACCAACTGGAGCACGCGCAGCTGGCATCCCAGCAGGCGAGGAAGGCCCGCGACAATTACAAACTGCAGATGGAAAAGCGAACCGCCGAGGCGATGCAGCTCATCAACCAGTCGAAGCAGGCCAAGCTGCAGGAGCAGCTTGCCCAAACGATGGCTAGTTTCCAGATCGGCGACGATGCCTCGACCTTCGACGAGATGCGCGACAAAATTGATCGGCGCGCTGCTGCGGCCGAAGCGAGGATGGAGCTAGGCGCTTCGTCGGTCGACACACAGATGCAGGAAATCGAACGCGAGGCAATGGACATGCAGTTGCAGGACAAATTGCTCTCTTACAAACGCGAGATGGGTCTGTTGTCGTCGGGAACAGAAGCCACGCCACAGGCGCTGCCTGCTAAAAGCGAAGCCGGAGAACAATAGCGAATCCGACAAACCGAGATCGCGGCAATTCGCCCGAGACTCGAGTTCCGAACAATCTTCATACGCATTTCGTACGGTAAATGGAATTGCCCAAGATCGATTTTCGGTACTTAAAGCAGGCATTCAAGGAGCCGATTAATTTCTGGGGCATGGCCGGCTTCGCCATCACGGCTGCGTACGTCCAGGACGTCACGCCGTTAATCGCCGCATTGGCAGCCGAGGCCCTCTATCTTGCCGTGGTTCCTGCAACTCCATTTTATCGCCGTCTGGTCGAGCGCAGAGAGAAGGAGCGCGCCCGCAAGCTGCGCGACGCGCAGCGGGAAACTGTAATCAAAGGGTTCGATCCTCGAGAACGCGAAGCTGTTGAGTATCTGCGCTGGATGAAGAACCAGATCTATTCGAACTACAAAAAGTTCACCACCAGCAAACAGGTTCCGGCGAACCTGCAGACGCTGGATCGTTATTGGGAAGACTTCGTCGATCTGCTCGACGTTTATCGTCGCCGCAAGCATCACTTGCGATCGACCAACCGCCAGGCCGTGCAGAATCAACTCAAGCAAGCGGAACACCAGATCCAG
>JBGPWS010000028.1:0-20667 GCA_041492345.1 Pyrinomonadaceae bacterium
GGAGAACCCGGTCATTGCTGACCGGGTTCCAATTCGGGGGGATTAAACTGAAGGGTTGCTCGGCGGGCGGCTGGCGCAGCGGCATGCAGCGCTCAGAGAAGTGATGGCGGCGGGGGCACGTTTCATTTCGTGCTAGCCGTCCTTATGCTCAGCACTTCTCGTGCCGCCATCCTTCTTACGGTCTGCCCATCGTCACCTGACGTTGCAACGCCATCGCTTCCGGGTTACTGGAATCGATGTTAATCGCGCTCACCGCGTACTTCCTGGCTTCTCCAATATCTCCACGCTCGAGAAAGATTCGACCCAGCAGGATATGAGCATCAATCATTTTGGGTGGCGGGTCCCAAAAGATTGCGGTCTTCAGGGACGCAATCGCGGCCTCTTGATCGCCACGACGTTGATTGATTCGGCCGCTAAGTAGAAATGCTTCTGCATTGGTCGGCTCGATTATCAGGACCTTTCTGATTTCCGCCAGCGCCTCGTCATCGCGACCCTGTTGGTATAGATCGCGAATCTTGTTAAGCGCGTCCTGGGTGTTGTTCGCGTTGGTTGCCTCGATCGTCTTGCGCCGGTCGAGGTCTGATATGTCAATTTGATTAAGCACGTCGCGCGAGCGTAAGGCGAGAGTTGCAAGTGACTGTGACTTCTGCCAGTCAGTTTGCCATTTCGCATAGCTCTGCTGCGGCATATATTTTCGCGCTTGATTGTCCGCGGCATTCGCGGCTTCTGCATGATTCACGCGCTCCTGAACTTTGGCCAGGAGAAAGTACGCCTGGCCATCTCTTTGGTTGGCGGCGATCACTTTCTCAAGCTTCTCGGCAGCCTCAGAGTATTTGTCAGCAAGAAAAAGGGCGTAGGCATAATTGAAGAGGACAGTCGTGTCATCAGGTGAGGAATCGACGGCGCGCGACAGTAACGTGATTCCCTGAAGCAGGAGGCGCGTTCGTTCCTCCGGCTTCTTTTCATCGCGCGCTGCTTCCACGGACAAGGCCCCGGCGTTGTTGTAGACGCCAACCAAAGGCATCACTTTTTCATCCGCCAGGGGAACCAGCGTCGCGAGTGCGTTCGGGATATCACCGGTCTTCCAATAAGCCAGGCCCGCGTAGAATTGCGCCTCACCGTAGTGCGGATCCTTTTTTTGCAGCATCGTAAAGTACTCAATAGCCTCTTTCATTTGCGCCAGGTCGAAGTAAAAGCGTCCCAACTCGAATGCTGCCTGTGGATAGACCGCGCCGCCGTGTTCTTTTTCGAAGAGCTTCAGGGCGTTCTTGAAATAGATGGCTCGCGTCGGCTCGCGTGCGTCGGTCAGCAAGCCCTTCATGTAGGCCTCGAACGCCTGCGGCGGCACCTTCGTAGCTTCCAGTTCTAACTGATTTCGGGAAAACGAAAGTGCCTTATCCCGCTGAAAGAGGATCTGATATGCAAGTTGTCCGTGCACCTTTTGCAGGTTTGTCACTTCGCCGCCAAAGCCATACACGCGCGGTGCCCAGGCTCCGTCAAAAATATCGCCGGCCAGGCGACCTTCATTAACTCGAACCACGCGCGCCTCGCCGGCAATCGTGGCCAAAGGCTTGTCGACCGGAGGTGTTGACTTGTCATCTGAGGCCGAGAGAGGAACGACGACGTTGTAGGTCCCGATGACGATCATCGAGGCCTTGAGTTCGCGCGCGATCTTGATAGCGGTCGCGCGTGAAGGAAGAACCGTCAGCGGCAGCCGCAAGCGTTGATAGGCAACGGCGCGCTCTTCGCTGGTCACCACGATTAGTCCCGGTTTGTTGAGCAATGCCGAGAGCGAGTCAGCAAAACTTTCGCCAATCCAGTTGTACTCCGGATGATTTGAAACATTCTCGAAAGGAAGTACCAGTACTATTTCAGTCGACGAACCCGTCTGGGCCGCTGCATTTCGCGATCCGGTCGGTAAAGCCAGAACCAGCGCCACCGCTGCCAGCAAAACCGCTATTTTCTTTTGAATCATTACGAAAATCCTTAAATTATCTGTTAATTCCGCCTGGAAAAGTTCGATGCGACTATGATAGCAGCGGTTGGACGAGAGCGCACGCTGCAGTGGCACAGGCTTCAGCCTGTGATCAGAGTTAGCCGAGCTTTAATCACAGATTGAAGTCTGTGCCACTACGGGTCTCTGCTGCTAGGGTGTGGCTTCGGTAACGACCAGCTGATTGTCCACACTGCCGACGCCTTTGACCGAGTGCAGCGCCTTCTCTACTCGCTGTTTCAAGTCAAGTGATCTCACCGAGCCCACGATCGTGACCTTGCCGCCTTCAACCAGCGTGCTTACATCCAGTTTCGATAGGATTGGATCTGAGGCAAGGGTTCTTTCGATCTGGGATTGAATTCCAGCGTCGTCAGGAACGGTCTCGCCCGCAGGCTCAGGCGATGGGTGTGCGGGTGCGGGCTGATTCTGTTGAGGCGATGGCGAAGCCGTTGGCGAAGGTTTTGGTGAAGGCTGGGTGGCAAGAGACCCGGCGGGAACGGTTAGCACCGGAGCAAGTGTCGAGTTCATCGGGTCGTACGGTCGGCTGGTTAGGAAGAGCGCGACGAACGTGGCCAGTGCGGCCGCTGCAATCACGGTGACAGCTACGATTCCTTCTCGGGTCCCGGGTTTCGGCTGCCGGCCAACTGGTCGCGTGCTACGTTGTTGACGCGCAGTGGGAGTTTCAATCACGATTCGGTTTCGGGGCTTGGCGTGGTCGGACATTCAGTTGGTCACCTCGTCTGGCTTGCCAGAATCACCGGATCCTTCCGGGCTTCGACGATCCCCAACAAGCGTGCAAAGCTGATTATAGAAGATTGACCCCGTCATCTTCTAAGGCTGCCTCTTAAGTTGTTTCGGCATTCTTCTGATATTCTGCGCAAGCTTGCCGGTGTTTCGGCGTTCTAACTCCGAGCGCAATCGACTGATGCGCTGTATTGCTAAATAGTTTTGGAGGTTACTTTTCGATGTCACGTATAAACAAAATTCTTTTCGCGATTCTCCTGTGTTGCGCGAGCACAGCTACCGCCCTGGCGCAGACTTCAGAACAGACTACGACAGCGCGCGATCGCCAGTCGGTTAACATCACCGTTTACAACTCGAACCTTGGTCTGGTGCGAGAGACACGCAGGTTGACGCTCCCGCAGGGTCGAATTGCCTTGAGATTTGCTGATGTCACCGCGCAGATCCGTCCTGAGACAGTCCATCTGGCCTCTCTGACTGCGCCGGCTTCTCTGCGAATCCTCGAGCAGAATTATCAATACGACTTGCTGAACCCGGGAAAGTTACTCGACAAGTTTGTAGGCAAGGAAATCACGCTGGTCTTGCGGCGCTACCAGAACAATACGGAAACTTTCGAACCGGTCCAGGCTACCTTGCTGTCGAACAACGGCGGCCAGGTTTGGCGCATCAATGGCCAGATCGTAATCAACCCGGCCAACATCACCGAAATGCGTTTTCCCGACCTGCCGAAAAATCTGGTCGCGACGCCCACGTTGGTTTGGGACCTTGAGAATCGCGAGAGCGGGTCGCAGATGGTCGAAGCGAGCTACCTGACGGGGGGAATGAACTGGCGAGCCGATTACGTTCTGCTGGTTAATGCCGACGACACGAAGGGCGATTTGCAGGGATGGGTCACACTGACAAATGCGAGCGGCACGACGTTCGAAGATGCGCGCTTGCAGTTGGTGGCTGGAGACGTGAATCGAGTTTCGGAAGAGCGGACCTATGCTTTGGCCGGCGCGATGGCAAGGAAGTCCGCAGATAGCGAGTCGCAATTCCAGGAGCAGGGCTTCTTCGAATATCACATGTACACATTACAGCGACCGACGAGCATTCGCGATAACGAGACAAAACAGGTGTCGTTGCTCGAGGCTGCGGGCTTTGATGTGAAAAAAGAATTCGTGCTGAATGGCCAGCATTACTACTACGCCGGCTATAACTCACCCGGCCAACCGATCAAGGAAAAGGTCGGCGTGTATGTTCAGCTTCGGAATTCGCAACAGAACAAACTCGGGATGCCCCTGCCCGCGGGTACGATTCGACTTTACAAGAAAGACGACAAAGGCAATCAACAATTCATCGGTGAAGACCGCATCGACCACACGCCGAAAGACGAAGACGTGCGCGTGAAAGTCGGCGACGCGTTCGATATCGTGGCCGAGCGGAAGCAAACCGACTACAAGGTGATTGCGCGGAATGTCTATGAGTACGCCTATGAAATCAAGATTCGCAATCACAAGGAAGGCCCGATTACTGTGGTTGTGAATGAACCCATCGGCGGCGACTGGGAGATGGTTTCGTCGACCTTCGAAGCGAAGAAGACCGCGGCCTTCGCAGCGCAATTCAGCGTGCCGGTAACAAAGGACGGAGAAGCTATCCTGTCGTATCGCGTTCGCGTGCGTTACTAAACCGAAGAAACCGAAGCCGGGTAGAATGGCGCGAGCTGTAGAGCTTGCGCCATTTTTGTTGACATCGTCCACGCTCCTTAGTTAGATCGCCAGAGTTTCGGTTTCTCAGAACAATTGCCCGTGGACTGTTGATGACAAAGATGAGAGTTGGAGTTCGAATAGCGACAGCGTGGATTGTGTTGGCCCTGGGCGCGACTTTCACTGGAGCTCAAACGCAGACCTCTTCCGCGTCTTCACTTGACGCGCTCGTTCGCGCCGAGATCACTCCGTTCAAAGGCAAAGTGTTTCTATTCGCAAAGAACCTCGACACCGGTGCTACCTATTCTTTCAACGGCGACGAGCGCGTGCGCACCGCCAGCACGATTAAGGTCGCCGTGATGGTCGAAGCCTTCACGCGCGTCGCTGAGGGGCGGGCAAAATGGACGGACGAACTGGTGCTGACGAAAGCAGCCAGGTACGGCGGTTCGGGAGTGTTGCCGGAACTCGGAGACGGTCTGCGTCTCACCTTGCGCGACTGCGTAAACCTGATGATGGTGATCAGCGACAACACCGCAACCAATATGGTGCTCGACTATCTGACGACGGATGCGGTCAATGCCCGGATGAACTCTCTCGGTTTCAAAGACACAAGGATAATGCGCCGAATTGGTGGTGGCAGCGAGAGCAAGGAAGGGAAGGAGCCTAACAACAAACGCTTTGGTCTCGGAGCGACCACGCCGCACGAGATGGTGCGTATTCTTGAGAAGCTGGACGCCGGCGATATTGTCAGCAAGACCGCTTCAAAAGAAATGATCGACCTCATGAAGCGCGAACAGGCACGCTATGCAATTGGCCGAACGATTTGGGATGTCCCAATGGCGAGTAAGTATGGTGCTCTCGACCAGTTGCGCAGTTGTGTGGCCATCGTCTATTCCAAGCACGGTAAGATCGCTATCGCCATCACGGTTGACGACATGCCGGAGGTCGTCTGGTCAGTGGACAATCCAGGCTATCTTTTGATGTCCCGCCTGTCGTTGATTCTTCTTGACGGCCTCAAGTCCTCTCAATAGGCAATTCAACCTTTCTTTGCGATCGCTGCCAAGGCTTTACGTGACGTGGTCATCCAAAAATTTGTATTGTCTCCCAGAGTTTTGGAGAAAAGCGTGACCGCTAACAGAGGGTCGGATCAGAGCTGGACGAAAAGCGCCGCTTTTCGAAGTTCTTATCTCGCGGTGTAAAGCGGAACGGTAAGTGCCTGCGCAATTTCACGTTCACACAACTTGCTCGCAGGTCTGATCAGCCCATTGATTATCCAGGACTTGCTTACCAGTAGGAATTCAGCCGCGACTACCTGCATTCGTGTCCTAACGAAGCGAGTTCGTCTGCACTACGTGTAACCGCCGGTCTTCGTCGTCGTCGGTGTGTTTCGGAATCTTCACTTGACCTTGAACAACTGGAGGAACCCATGAAGAGAATCTCGTTGCTTTTGGCTGCATCCTTTGTCTTGGCGCTACTTGCCACCGCTTCTCTGGCGCAATCAGGCTCATCATCGGTGAGGGGATTGGTCACCGATCCGCAAGGCAGCCCGGTCGCTGGCGCAACTGTCACGCTGGCTAACTCAGAACGGAATTTCAGCCGTTCACAGACTACCAATGCTGACGGGAACTACTTGTTCAAGCCAGTTCCGGCCGGAGTTTACCGGCTTGAAATCGAGAGCAGGGGTTTCAAGAAGTCAGTAGTATCGACGGTGCAAGCACAAGTTGATACGGCGGCTGATGTAGATGTGCAGCTCGAGGTGGGAAGCGTTTCCGAGACAGTAAACATTACGTCAGCCGGCGAAGCGCCAATCAACACAACTGATGCGACCATCGGTAACACGTTCGACAGCCGAAGAATATCAGAGTTGCCGCTTAACGCCCGAAATGTGGTTAGTTTGCTTTCCCTGCAGCCGGGAGTCACGCAGAGCGGTTACGTCAATGGTGGTCGCGCGGATCAGGCCAATGTCACCCTTGACGGCGTGGATGTTAACGAGCAGCAGCGAGGCCTCGACGTGGTGACCGGCAATGCTTTCTCCAGTGTTTTGCGAGTCACGCCGGATTCGGTACAGGAGTTTCGTGTCACAACCACAAACGCCAATCCCGATCAAGGCCGATCTTCGGGTGCTCAGGTCTCGCTTGTGACCAGGTCAGGCTCAAACGACTGGCACGGATTGCTTTACGAATATCACCGGAACACGGTTACTACAGCTAACGACTTTTTCAATAACAGAGCCGGCGTTCCTCGGCCGGCCTTGCTCCGAAATATTTTTGGTGGTTACGCCGGCGGACCAATCAAGCACGACAGAGCTTACTTTTTCTTCACCTATGAGGGCTTTCGCGAAGCAACCGCCACTAGTGTCGTTAGAACGGTGCCGCTTCGGGCGTCGCTTGGACAGGGAGTTGTTCGGTACAAGAATGCTAATGGAGCGAGCGATCCAAGTTGCCCGGCGGGTACACCAGCCGGGTTTAGTTGCTTGACCGCGGCACAGATTAATTCCTTTTACATTGCTGCAAATGGCGTCAGTCCCGGCATCAGCTCGCCCGCACTCGCGGTTCTGAAAGATGCAGCGAACAAGTATGTCTCAAACGACACCACCGTCGGTGACGGGTCTAACACCGGCGGCTTCCGCTTTAACGCCAGAACGCCTACTAACAATGATACCTACATCTCGAAGTTTGATTTTATCCTGACCAATCGACAGACGATGTTCGTGCGCGCGAATTATCAAAACGACGTCATCGGCCAGGCCCCTCAATTTCCCGACACACCGGCTCCGACCATCTGGAACCATCCGAAAGGACTGGCGATCGGTCATACGTGGACCATCTCAAACCACATGGTCAATAATTTCGTGTACGGCCTGACGCGGCTTTCCTTCAGTCAGTTGGGCGACTCGGCGGCCGCTCAGGTCAGTTTCCGAAATATCTTTACTATAGCGCCAACACGGACGCGTACGCGCCTCACGCCGGTGCATAACTTTGCCGACGACATTACGTGGACTCATGAAAACCACGTTTACCAGTTTGGCCCGAATATTCGCCTGATTACTAACACCTCGGATTCTTTTGGTAACTCGTACGACTTTGTGCAGACGAACCCTTCGGGCTATAACGCGTCCGGCGCTGTACTGACCAAGGCCGGAGCAGACGGTTCCGGTGCGGCAATCTTTCCCAATGTGAACTCGGCAGATGAGGCGAACTTGCGCAGCGCTCTCTCAGCTGTGATCGGACGGTTCTCGTCGTATACGGCAAACTTTCTCTATGATGCCAGCGGCAAGATTCTGCCCAGCGGCACCAGTTCTAATCGAAGCTTCGCCACGCAGGAGGTTGACGCCTATTTTCAGGATATCTGGAGACTGAAGCAGAATCTGACGATGACCTATGGCGTCAGGTGGTCCACCTCGACTCCGGTTTACGAGACGAACGGTTTCGAGGTCGTTCCGACCACTCCGCTCGGTCAGTTTTTCGAGCTACGCAAGCAGGGCGCATTCAACGGCACGCCATACAATACGCCGATCACTCTGGATAAGGGCGGCAAGTTTTATCACAAAGCCGGCTTCTATCCGCAGGATTGGAACAACTTCGGTCCTTCCATTGCATTAGCTTGGTCGCCTAATTTCAACGGCCTGCTTGGAAAGGCCCTTGGCCGCGACGGCAAGAGCGTGTTCCGCGGCGGCTTCCGTGTAACGTACGACCACATTGGAGGTCAGTTGGCCGTCAATTTCGACGCGTCAAATCAACTTGGCTTCGCTTCGGCTCTAAGTATTCCGGTGAATACTTACAATGTCACCACTTCTCTCGGACCAGTGTTCACTGGCGGCGCGATCGACGTGCGCGCATTTCCGGGCATAACCGGAAACTTCGGCGGTCAACTTACTTTTCCACTGACGCAACCGTCCGACCAGGCCCAGCGAATTGAGACTTCGCTGGATAGCGCCATTACGACACCGTACAACTACAGTGCGGCGTTTTCGTATGAGCGAGAGTTGGGAAAGGGCTTCAAAGTTCAAGCCGCGTACGTTGGCAGGTTTGCGCGGAATCTACTAGCTCAGCGTGACGTAGCGACGTTCAACAACCTCCGCGATCCAAAGTCGGGCGCGACCTTTTACCAGGCGATGGCCCAACTGATTAATCTTCGTTACCAGGGAACCGCTGTTACCTCAGTTGCGGCTATCCCATGGTTCGAGAACATCCTGCCGGGTCTGGCCGGCAACTTCAGTGTGCTGGGTGTTACCAGAACGCTTACCGCGACTCAGCGGGCCTACCAACGCATCGCTTATTCGAGCGTAGGCGGAATATCCGGCGGATTTGCCGACTATACTTTCCGGCAGGTGCAATGGGACGATTCTCCCGTCGCGTTCATAAACAACATCTTCATCCATCCTCAGTATGCGGCCTTGGTTACGTGGGCCACCATAGCCAAATCCAACTACCATTCGGGCCAGATTTCGATTACGCAAAGGCTGAGGCGCGACATTACGTTCGACTTCAACTACACAGTTGGACACTCTTTGGACAACGCCTCCGGTCTGCAAAACTCGGGGAACTACGCGACTTCGGCGCTAATCTTCAACCCTTTGAATCCCGATAGCCAGTATGCAAATTCAGACTTTGATGTCCGCCACATCATAAATGCGAACTGGCTAATTGGGCTGCCCGTTGGTCGCGGTAAGCTGTTGTTCCGCGATGCTAATAAGTGGGTCAATGGAATCCTGGGTGGCTGGCAACTGACGGGAATTTTCCGTTGGAACTCCGGCTTCCCGGTCGCGACGCCGTTTGGATCACAACGGTGGCCGACCAACTGGCAGATATCGTCCTTTCTGGAGCCGGTCAGGCCGGTCCAGTCCAGCCCAACGAATGCTCCCGCCGGCGGACCTAACCTCTTCAGTGATCCCCTTGCGGCCTATCTGAGCTATCGTGATTCGATGCCTGGTGAAGGCGGCGATCGCAACTCAATTCGGCTTCCGGGCTACTTCGCGCTGGATAGTGGCCTGTATAAGACATTCAAGTTCGGAGAAGATGGCCGTCAAAGTATCACTTTACGCTGGGAGGTCTACAACGTTACTAACACTCAACGCCTGACAGGTCCGTCGGGATTCGGTGTAAGTCCGATCGATCCATTCCTTCAGGGTCAGTTTGGACTTGCGCCTATCACTTCAGCGCCGCCGACCTTCGGAGTGTTTTCAACGACGCAAAAACCCCTTGGCGAAACCAAGGCCGGACGCATCATGCAGTTCGCTTTGAGGTGGCAGTTCTAACTTAAGCTCGGTTCAAAATCGAAGCTGCGGGCTGAGGAGAAATCTTCGGCCCGCTTTTTTCTGGACCCGTGCTGTCCCGGCGCTGAAACGAAGTTTGCCGGAACCTGCGTCCTGCGATCTTCGTTCAGCAAGCAAAGCTCGCGAAGACGCGCGACATTAGAACTCTTCAGGAGAAATTCAATGAAACGTGTATTAATCGTAGTGGTCCTGGTTATTGGGGCGGCAACGTTGGGCCTTTGGCGATCGCACGGCGGCGTTCGTGCCGGTTTGAGCAGGGTCGTCGGGGTGTCAGGCGACAACTCGGAAGGCGTGACTGGCGACGAGACTCGAAAGAGTTTCGAGCTTAAGCCCGGCGCACGGGTACAGGTGCAGGGCATCAACGGCAAAGTCGAGATTCAAACCGCGGATACAACGACGGCTGAGGTCTACGTGCGGCGCACTGCGGACAGCCCCAGCTCTCTCCGTCGCCGTGAAATGATTATCGAACAGACTAGTGACGGCTTGCTGGTGCGCAGCCAACAAAATCATCTCGGACTCTGGGAGCACCTATTTGGCCACGATCCAAAAGAAGAAGTAACTATCAAAGCACCGCGGGCAATCGCTCTCGCGCTCAAGGGCATCAACGGCGGGGTCACCACCGGAGACATCGATGGCTCGCTGGAAGTGAAGGCAATCAACGGCCGCGTCGAGCTGGGTGCGGCAAGCGAATACGCTGAGATTAGCGCCATTAACGGAGGCATCGTCGTGGGGTTCAAGCAACTCGGCGAACGCGGCGCGCGCCTTAGCGGAATCAATGGCGGCATTGAGCTGCGTCTGGCAAACGGTCTGAACGCCGATCTCACTGCCAGAGGAATGAACGGTAATGTTCGCTCGGATATTTCTGAGGTTAACGTGAATAAGGACGAGCCCGGCTCGCGCTATTCCGCGCACATCGGAAACGGTGGCGCGCCGATTACGCTGAGCGGCATCAACGGCAACGTCCGACTGACGCGCGGGGAAAGCGCAGTTACCAGTTCCGCTTCGAGTGAAAAGAAACCCGCGGCGGCAACTGAGAAATCCGCCAAGCCTGAGACAGAAGCCAAGAGCGCTAAGAGTTCAGGGCAGTAGCGGGGTGAACCCCTCGGTTGAGACATTGACTGTTCAGTCTTCACCTTGTTTTTTCGCTTCCTCGGTCCTCATCTTCTGACCGTCATACCAAGTGTGCAATACTGACGTCTCGTAGGGTCAGGCTAGGGCGGACTCTTGGGTGAGTATATATCAGTTTCGATACCGCGGGTTTCGCCTTCGATCGAACGCGAAGACCGTGGTTTGGACTCATGAAAATCACCGGACTGAAAACTTTTATCATCGGGTCGGGCTGGCGCAACTTGATCTTGCTGCGCTTGGAGACAGATCAGCCAGGGCTTTACGGTATCGGCGAGGCCACCGTGCAGTGGGGCGACGAAGGCATGCTCGGCTACCTCGTCTCGCTGGAGAAACGCTATCTGCTGGGCCAGGACCCGCGCGACATCGAAGCGCTGTGGGAGCGTGTTTATCGCAACGAATACTGGCGGCGAGACTTCTTTGTCTGCTCGGCGCTGGGTGGCGTCGAGATGGCGTGCTGGGACATTCTGGGAAAGTCGCTGGGCGTGCCGGTCTGGCGTCTGCTGGGTGGCAAATGCCGCGATCAAGTACGCGCTTATGCCAACGGCTGGTACCAGGTCGAGCGCACGCCGGGAGCCATTGCCGAGCGTGCTCGCGAAGTTATCCAGATGGGTTACACAGCCCTGAAGATAGATCCCTTCGGCGCCGGCTCTTACGAGCTGAGTGAGAACGAAAAGTGTCGCTCAGTGGAAATCGTCAGCGCGGTGCGTGACGCAATCGGACCAGAGACTGAACTATTTATTGAAATGCATGGCCGCTTCGCCACGCACACCGCCATTGACATCTGCCATCGTCTGGCGCCCTATCGACCGGGCTGGTTTGAAGAGCCAGTGCCGCCCGAGAACACGCAAGCGCTGGTGGAAGTGCGACGCGCTGTCGCTCCGCTCGGTATTCCCGTGGCGGCAGGCGAGCGCTTATTCAGCCGCTATCTTTATCTCGATCTGTTTCGCGAACGCGCGGTGGACATTATTCAACCTGACGTGTGCCACGCGGGTGGACTTGCGGAAACGCGCAAAATTGCCGCAATGGCCGAAGCTCACTACATGCCGGTCGCGCCGCACAACGCTTGCTCTCCCGTCGGCACGATGGCCTCGCTTCACCTAGCGGTCTGTATGCCGAACTTCAAGATTCTGGAAAGCTTTGATGACATGGTCGAGCCGTGGGTGCGTGAAGCTATCATCGGCCGTCCCGAAGTCAAGAACGGCCACTTTTCCATACCCGAAGCACCGGGCCTGGGCGTCGACTTAAACGAAGCTATCATCGCTGCCCATCCCCCAATGGAAGGCTTCATGGATTTCTGGAAGCAAGGCTGGGAAAAGCGCGATAGCTACGCTTAAAAAGGCGCTTCCCCAACGGTAATCTCGTCCGCGCTTGGCCGCGTCAGCATCTCACTATGACGGCATTGGCTTCTCATTCAAGGTGATTGTCCTCATCCTCGCTAGTACGCCGACATTTTCACTGAGCAGTTAAGCGGACATCTTAATTGAGCAACTACATCTGTAAGTTTTTTGTTGACTTGCGAAGGACGTCGTGCTATTTAGTTCGCGCCACGAACTAATAGGCTTTTCACGGACCGATGATTTGATTCGCATCTTTCCCTCCGGAAAGGTAGAAATTTGGTCAGTATCAAGCTAGTCTTGCGAGCAATTACGGGGGTGTGGTTTGAGGGACGGTGAGGGGCGTCGAAGTGCGAAAGATTGATCTGACCAGTTTTCAGGTGGCAACAAGCGAAACAGCCCGGGACATTAACCGGCGTATCGTGCTCAACTTGATTCGCAGTCAACAGCCGGTTTCACGTGCGGATTTGGCTCGTAACTCCGGTCTTCAGCGCAGCACCGTCTCGGCAATCGCGGAACAGTTGATTGACGAGAGGTGGGTGACCGAGGGGGCGAACGGTCACACCGCGCGCGGGCGCAGGCCGCGTTTCCTACACCTCAATAAGGAGCGCGTCGGTATCATCGGCATCAATATTCGTCCGGCCACGACCACGGTAGCGCTCGCCGATCTCGACGCGCACTTCGTGGCGCAGGAGTCGCTGCCTACGGCTGCGACCCCGCAGCAGTTCATCGCGGAATTAGTCCCCCGCATTCGTAAGCTGATCAAGATGCGCCCGGAAATCGCTTGCGAAGGGATCGGTGTAAGTTTGCCCGGGCGAGTTGATCTCGCATCCCAGCGACTAGTGTTCGCCCCTAACTTAGGATGGAGTGACTTTGATCTGAAAACGCCGCTGGAAAAGGCAACAGGGATGTCCGTCGCGTTGGAAAACGCAGCCAACTCGTGCGCGCTAGCAGAAATCTGGTTTGGGCGACACGCCCAGGGAGTTCGCAATCTCGTGGCTATCACCGTGTCAGAAGGGATTGGGGTTGGGCTGATTCTCAATCACCAACTGGTTCAAGGCTCGACTGGGATGGCTGGTGAGTTCGGACATACTGCAATTGTTCCGGATGGGCTCGAATGCAAATGTGGCAACCGCGGCTGCTGGGAGCTCTACGCCTCAAATTCTGCGGCTGTCCGCTATTACGTTGAGGCCGCATCGTCTGTCCGCACCGGAAGGAACGGAGTTCGACCGGCGGGCCAAGTCCCAACTTTTGATGATCTGCTGCGGTTGACGGAGCAGGGTGATCCGAAGGCCGAAGAGGCCATAAGACAGATGGCGGACTATCTGGGAAGAGGCATCGCCGTACTCGTCACCGGGCTGGCGCCGGATGTAATCGTCGTCATCGGCGAGATTACGCGTGCTTGGAAGCAGATAGGCTCCGTTATCGCCGAGGCCGTTAAGCGGCATTCCTATACGCGTGCCGGCACTCGGATCGTTCCCGCCGATCCATTGTCCCAGCCAAGGCTTCGTGGGACGATCGCGCTGGTACTGCAGAAACACTTCGGGGCTCCGTCGGTCGCATGAAGACCCCCCCCTTTTGCGTTGTTTGTTGTGGACGCGAATTAAATAGAGCCGCAGGTCGGCTCTGAGTTTGAGCGGACAACTAACGAAGTAACGACATCTATCCAGAACCAGCAAGTTCTCGGTAGGGACTATTCACAGAGGTGGGAGACGAAAACGCACCATTCTTGCCGAAGATGCGCCGCTTGGTCTTGGCGTCGCTCGTCTGCGGCGTCCAATTCTCAAGAACCTTCGAACTAAGGAGACAAACCAAATGTTCAATTTCAACACGACCTGTCCAAGCGTGGCAAAAGGCAGCGCAGATTTCGCTGGAGCGAGTGAAGTGACGCAAAGTCTTTATCCGATGAGAGCGATAAAGCGGTCTCTTCCAGTGGCCCTCATGATCGTCCTGGCGATCTTGGCGATCCCGACAGCATCTCGGGCTCAAGTCTTGTACGGATCGCTCGTCGGCAACGTGACGGACCCCAATGGCCATGCGGTGCCTGGCGCCAAGGTCGATGCTCTTAACGTCGGCACCGGAGAGACAAAGACCATTACGACAGATAGTAGTGGCGGATATTCGTTCAATAATCTTCAGGTCGGTGTCTATAAAGTCACATTTTTGATGGGCTCTTTCAAGACACTGCTCAAGGAGGATGTCAGAGTCGAGGCTAATGCGGTCCGACGCGTTGATGCGCAGTTGGAGGTTGGCGAAATTCGCGAAACGGTAGTTGTTAATTCTGCTCAGGAAGCCACCCTCCAGACTGACAAGTCAGACGTGAATACACAACTCGAAACTAAACAGATCCAGGACCTCCCTATTACCTCTTCCGCGGGGCGAAATTTCCAGGCGCTCTACAAAATCGTTCCGGGCTTCAGTGCGGTAACCGAGGGAGTGAGCTCGGACGGTGGGAATCCGCAACGTTCCATGACCGGCAACGTTAACGGGAATTCGATGCAGGCCAACTTGACCCGGATTGATGGGGCTTCGAACGCCTATATTTGGTTGCCATTTAATACCGCCTACGTCCCGCCCGCTGAATCGATCCAAAGCGTCAACATAGTCACGAATTCGTATGACGCCGAGCAGGGCAATGCAAACGGAGCGGCCGTCAATGTGGTTACTAAGTCGGGCACAAACGACTTTCACGGAAGTCTCTTCGAGTTCCACACCGACAACGCGCTCAAGGCGTTCCCCCGATTTCAAACGCCGAATACCCGCAAGTCCAAGTACATTCTTAACCAATTCGGCGGGGCGGTCGGCGGACCCGTCTACCTGCCAGTGTTTGGCGAAGGCGGACACAGTGTGTGGAAGGGCCAGAACAAACTTTTCTTCTTTACAGACTACGAGGGAACGAGGCGGAATCAGCTCGCCAGTCGTACCGTGACCGCGATTAATCCCGCCGGGGTTTTCGATGCCGCCGGCAACGCCAACCTCTCAGCAGCGATACCTGCTGGAACCAATTGCAATGTAACGCGCGTCGCGGGATGCGCTTATGACCCGAATACGGGGAACGCCGATGGCACGGGCCGTTTAGCTTTCGCGGGCAACATCATTCCCGCTAACCGGATTGACCCGGCGGCCAGGTTAATGCTTAGCCGGATCAAGACGGCGGGTTTTCTTAACAACGATGGTGTGAATGCTACCAACAACTACAACAGCACCGGCTCTGCCCAACTTAATCGCAACACCTACGACATCAAGATCAACTATGTGCATAGTGATAAGACCACCATCTTCGGCCGGTATAGTCGTTCGACGGCTTTGCTCGTTGATCCGCCGACGCTGGGCGACGCGATGGGCGGCGCGACCGGCGGAGGGCAGGTAGGTGAAGCACCCTCAACAATCCAGAGTGTCGGGCTGGGAGGCACCCACGTCATATCTAACAACCTGGTGATCGATGCCAACGTCGGATACACCCGGCAAAAACTCGGGGCCGTATATGCCCCAGACGTCAACCTGGGCAATTTCGGGGTTAACGTACTCCGCATTCCCGGCACGAACGGCGACCAATTGGCTGGAGGCAGCCCGGCCTTCATGTTTCAAACTGGCGGCTGGAACGCCATAGGAAATTCGGACACCGGCAACCCATTCCTGTTCCGGGATAACCAGTACGTCGGCAACGCCAACCTGAGTTGGACGCATGGTGACCATAATCTGCGGCTTGGCATGGAGTACGGCCGCGCCGACATGAACCACTTTCAGCCACAGGGTGGGGCCTTTCAAACCCCGCGGGGATCTTTCCGGTTTAATGGGAATGTGACCTCTTTGAATTTGACGGGCGCGCCGGCCGCGAACAAAGCCAACTCATTGGCTCAATACCTATTGGGCTTTCCCAACGAGGTGGGCAAAGCCGTTCAGAACGCGAATCCAAACACGCTTCGCTGGCATACGTGGTCAGCATATGCGCGTGACAGATGGCAGGTAAATGCCAGACTGACGATAAACTTCGGTGTGCGATGGGAATACTATCCGTTTGCAGCCTCCGACCACGGAGGCGTAAAGCTTTTTGATCCCAAGACGGGCAATGTGCTTATTGGCGGGTACGGCAGTACTCCGCTGGACGATGGCGTTGACGTGGGACTCGGACAGTTGCTTCCACGCTTTGGAATTGCTTACCGGTGGGGATCGAAAACCGTGATTCGCGGTGGGTACGGGATGAGCGCCGATAGTAACAACTGGCGGTACTTCCGAAACAATTACCCTGCTACGACCAACTCTGATGTCAATGCCGCCTTGACGTTTGGTCCTGCTGCGAGCCTTACGGGCCTGACACTTGCGCCCTATCCGGGCCTCCCGGTCGGAATACCTATCGTGCCGATACCGGATATCAGTTCGGGGGTGATTGCGGTGCCCAACGGCGTGAATCCCGGTAACACGATACCTTTTAAGTTCAATCGCGGCTATGTTCACTCGTACAACCTGACCCTGCAGCGCGAGTTCTTCGGGTTTGTGGGTGAGGCGGCCTATGTCGGAACCCGAGGCATACGCACACTCACGAACGAGAATATCAATTCGTCAGCTCTAGGCGGCGGTGAGGCCGGCCGGCCGTTGAACTCCGTGGCCGGCAAGAATTATGGAAACGTCAACTGCCTATGCCCAGACACGAGCTCCTACTATGATGCACTGCAAGCGAAGCTGACGCGGCGCTTTGGCAACGGTGGCTCCATGATCGGTGCCGTTTACACGTTTTCGAAAGCCATTAACTCCGATGACAACGAGGAGGTGAGTGGCACATTCGGCGTCAACGGCGGCTTCCTGTTTTGGCCGAACCCGGCATACAAGAGTCGCAACAAGGCGCTCGCCAGCTATGACCGCACACACAACCTGGCAATCTACGGGGCTTACGAGTTGCCGTTCGGAGCGAAACAGCGTTGGGCAAAAAGCGGGATACTGAGCAAATTAGCCGGCGGCTGGCAACTGAACTGGCTGATGCAACGGTTTAGTGGGAACCCGTTCACGCTCGGTGGCGGTGGGGCTGCCGGAGTGGGCTCGACTGCGGGAGCTGTGGGAAATCTCCAAACACCGGATCAGATCGCCCCTCTGGTTATCATTGGCGGCATCGGCCCCTTACCCGGGCAACCGGCCTGCGCTGTCACGGACTTGACCTGTCATTACTTCGACCCGTCATCTTTCCGTGCCGTTCCGGCGACTGAGGTACGCTTTGGCACCAGTGGCCGCAATATCATCCGGGGTCCTGGTTACTTCAACTTGGATGCCAGCATCTTCCGCAACTTCAATATAACCGAGAGAGTGAAGTTTCAGCTCCGGATGGAGATGTTTGGTGTGACGAACACGCCGCACTATAACAATCCGGGCACTGATGTCACCAACACCGCCACGTTCGGGGTTATCACTTCCACGTTGAACCTGGCGGGGCGAGGGGCGGGAACCGGCGGCGAACGAGTGGTTTGGTTCGCAGGGAAGCTGATTTTCTAATCCAAAGCCGCGCGCACCTGTGGCCGATTGGCGGGTGGTCTTTTCCAAGCAGCGCTTGAGAAGAGACCACCCGCTGATCGATCGATGTTGTGAACCGCTGGCACCAACGGCCCGTGACACCACCGGGTTTTTGAGGTACTCACCATTTATGCGCCGAATGCTCCGTGTTTCCCTGTTGACCTTGACGCTGTTATCGGTTTGCGTCCAGGGCTTCGCACAGGCGCAAGCCACGAACCCTGACAACTGGACGGACTACGCTTCAGGTGATTACGACATATTACCCAACGTCACTTACTCGACCGCGAATAATGTCGAGTTAAAGCTTGATTTGTACCTGCCTAGAAACCGTAGTACTCCGAATGCTACCCTTATTCTCTTTCACGGAGGAGGTTGGGTAGATGGGCAGAAAGAGCGCAACGTGTTCTACCTCCTTCCCTATTTGTCCATGGGTTGGGCAGTGATCAATGTCGAATATCGGATGGCGCGTAACTCTCCTGCGCCGGCCGCGGTCGAGGACTGTCGCTGTGCGCTGCGGTGGGTAACTTATCATGCCAAGGATTACAACCTGGACCCCACTAAATTTGTCTTGACGGGAACTTCGGCGGGCGGACACCTCGCACTAATTACCGGTATGTTGCCGGCAGGAAATGCTTTTGACCGTCAGTGTCCGACTGACAATAGCACGCGTTGGAATCAAGCGACGGAACCATCGCTAAGGGTGGCCGCCATTATCAACTGGTTTGGCATTACCGACGCACGGGAACTGATTGACGGTCCGAATGCGAAGCATTATGCGATGGAATGGTTCGGCAGTATGAGCAATCGGGAGGAACTTGCGCGGCAGGTTTCACCCATCAACTATGTCCGTGCCGGACTGCCACCGATCATCACGATTCACGGTGATGAAGATGATATCGTGCCCTACAGCCAGGCAGTGCGATTACACGCGGCCCTGAGCAAGGCTGGCGTGCCGAATCAGTTGGTCACGATTCATGGTCGGAAGCATGACGGCTTCAACCGTCAGGAGCTGGTAAGCAGCTATGCGACGATCAGAGAGTTTTTGCGCAGGAACAATATCCTGAAAGCGCCGTGAACGATTTAACCTTTGGTTGGCCGGCGATCGAAGTCAGAGAGCGCAAGAATGAAACACTCACTTTTCCGCATTGCATTATTGGTTACTGCGGCGGTGTGCGTTGGTTCGGCTCAAGCGCAACCGCAAGCCACCTCAATCCGAAAAGAAGTTGCGGTAACGATCGACGACGTTCCTCTGAATGGTCCCCGTTTTGCATTGAATCGCTTACAGACGATGACCGACAAGCTCTTATCCGGAATCAAGAGTCATCGGATACCGGTTGTCGGATTTGTTAATGAATCGCTCCTTTATATTCCTGGCGAGACGGATGCTCGCATCAATCTGTTGAGGCAATGGTCAGATACAGGCGTCGAACTGGGCAATCACACTTTCGCGCATTTAGGTCTTAAGGACACGCCGCTCACTGAATACGAAGATGACTTTGTCCGCGGCGAAGCTGTCACTCGATTCGTCATGAAGCAGAACGGGTCAAAGCCGCGTTACTTTCGCCATCCGTTTCTTCAGATGGGGCCGACCAAAGAAATTGAGCAATCCTTCGAGAGTTTTATTGCAGCAAGGGGCTACAGCATCGCTCCGGTAACGATCGACATAATGGATTGGATGTTTCGCGTCGCCTACGTGAATGCGCGTACACAAGGTGACGCCGAACAAATGAAGAAAGTCTCGACAGAGTATTTGAAGTTCGCCGGCGTCAAGTTTGATTTCTGCGAAAGGGTTTCAAACACCCTCTTCGGACATTCAATCAAGCATATTCTCTTGTTGCACGCAAACGAATTGAACGCTGATAATTTTGATGCGCTGGTAAAGATTATCAGTGACCGCGGCTATCATTTCGTGACGCTGGATGAAGCGCTAACCGATCCAGTCTATCAATTTCCAGATCAATACAAGCCTACTTCTGATTGGTTGAGTCATTGGGCGTTCAGCAAAGGCCAGAAGTTGGATTCACCGGCGCCGCCAGAGTTTATTCAGAAGATATACGCGGACAGTCAGAAACTATAGCTTCTAAAAATTATCCTTGATGAATCGCAGCGTAAGGAATAATCGAAGTCATAGAGTCTCGTTACCGACACTCGCGATTGCCGTCTTGGCTTTCGTGGTAACGACCGCGAGAGCCGAAGACGGTTATCGCTTGTGGCTGCGCTATGATCCGGTGCCAAGAGCATTTCTCAACGTCTATCGCCCGCGTCTCACCACGATAGTCGCTCCGGGTAATTCACGAACTTTCGATGCAATCCGCGCTGAACTTAGCAAAGGACTCTCTGGATTGCTGAATCAAGACGTGCCCGTAACGAACGAAGCAGATCGCGACGGCACCCTTCTCGTTGGCACACCGGAGAGTTCGCCCCAAATCGCCAGCCTAAGACTCGAGCGACAGCTTGATCGATTAGGTCGCGAAGGATTCATCATTCGCTCGGTAAGACTTCGTCAGCATTCAGTGACGGTGATCGCTTCGCAAACCGACGTCGGCGCTCTGTATGGCGCGTTTTATTTTCTGCGTGTGATACAGACGCTCAAACCAATTGATCGCCTCAACGTGAACGAACGACCACGTTTGCAACTTCGTATCCTTGATCATTGGGACAACCTCGACGGCAGTATCGAGCGCGGCTACGCGGGACGTTCGCTTTGGGATTGGAACACCCTACCTGCGGCAGTTGATCCACGACTGCGTGACTATGCGCGCGCTAATGCTTCCGTTGGGATCAACGGCTCCCTCCTTAATAACGTAAATGCGAATGCGCAGATCCTGACGGCGGACTACCTTCGCAAAGTCTCGGCCATCGCTACGGTCTTTCGCCCTTACGGAATTCGTGTCTATCTCTCGGCGCGATTCTCCGCGCCGATGGAACTGGGGGGCTTAAAGACCGCCGACCCACTCGATCCGGAAGTGGCATCGTGGTGGAAGAAAAAAGCTGATGAGATTTACCAGGCCA
>JBGPWS010000147.1:0-10359 GCA_041492345.1 Pyrinomonadaceae bacterium
GAGGAGTCGAGTGAGGTTACAGAACCGAGAGCGGTAGCGACCGGATGCTACCACTCATCCAAGAGACATTCATTTCGCGGTCACCGGGGCGTCGTGAGTTGAGCTTCGCATCCCCTCGCTACCGCTCAGGGTTTTGTAACTCATCCGTCCGCTTCACTGCAGAAACATCTGAACGGCCGAGAGGCCTTTCCGACACCACCCATGCCTTTTGCCACTCGAACGCGGTCCCGAAGAGGCTTTCGAATTCGCTATGCCGTTATTGCTCTGGCGGCAGCAATCGTGTTTGGCACTATCGGCTTTCACCTCATCGAAGGCTGGACGCTCGCCGATAGCCTTTACGTAACGGTGCAGACACTGACGACGGTTGGCTATGGCGATGTACCTCCGCGCAGCGGCGGCGGCCGCCTATTTGCGGTCGTGGTCATGCTAATCGGCGCCGGCGGGGTTGCGTTGGCCGTCTCGGCCATAGTTCAATCTGTGGTGGAGTGGGAACTGGTCTCGACTTTTGGCCAGCGACGGCTTTCGAAAAAGATGAGCAAGCTTCGCGATCATTACATCATTTGCGGTTCGGGCCGGGTGGGCTCGCACCTGGTGCGGGACCTGCTGCGCGCGAACGAATCCTTCGTCGTAATCGAAAAAGATCAGCAGCGCGCCGCCGAGTTCAGCCAGCGAGGCGTTAATGTGATGGTCGGCGACGCAACGCTGGAAGAGAGCCTGCGCGATGTTGGCGTGGAGCATGCGCGCGGGCTGGCCGCCTGTCTGCCCAATGATGCAGATAACGTTTACGTAGTGCTGATAGCCCGCGACCTGAATCCGAATTTGAGAATTGTCGCGCGCGCGGCCGAGGAACAGGCGGAAGCAAAACTGATACGCGCCGGCGCAAATCATGTCGTCGCGACAACGATTATCGGCGGACACAGAATGGCAGTCGCCCTGACCAAGCCCGCGGTAAGCGAGTTCATGGATTCGATCACTGCGAACGAGCTGGGCCTGGGGTTCGAGCAGGTCGAGATTGACGCGGCATCGTTTCTGGTCGGACAGGAACTGCGCTCGACGCCGATTCGTTCTGAACTGGACGTGGTGATAGTGAGCATTCGCAGGCAGGGCGGCGAAGTATTCTTCAATCCCTCCGCCGAAACCGTGATTGAAGCCGGCGACATTTTGGTCGCGATCGGTCGCGCTGAGTCCTTAACCAAACTCAACCAATTGGCGCGGGGCACGAACTGAAGTTTCGAGTTACGAGTTTCGGGTTTCGCGTTTTCGTACGGGAAAGCTGTATTTGAACTCGAAACTCGGAACCCGAAACTGAAAACCAGCGGACTGTTGATTTGAGAGTCTTAGTAACCGGCGGCAGCGGGTATCTCGGCACGCACGTGCGCCGCTTCTTCCAGGCCGAAGATTTATCGCGGCGCTCGCATCTGGACGTGCTTAGTCCGCTCGACGCCGCGCGCGTCGGGGTCTATGAAGTCGTAATTCACCTCGCTGCACACCTGAGCAAGAATCCCGCCGACGCCGAGAATTGCTTTCGTACAAATATTGAAGGCACGGTGAACCTGCTACGCGAAATGCAGCCGAACTCTGTGTTCATCTTTGCTTCGACTAAAGATGTTTACGGGCCGCACGCTGACAATTTCACCGAAGTGCCGGAGACTTGCAGCACCGAATATCAAAACCATTCGGCGCTGGAATGGTCAAAACTGATCGCTGAAAGATACGTTGAATACTATGCCGCGCAGCGAAACTTTCGGTCGTGTATTTTTCGTCTCTCGACAGTCTACGCGCGACCTTCAGAGGGAAATGAGAATGGCTTTGTCACGCACTACGTCGAAGCAGTCAAACGCGGCTGGCCGCTGCGCCTGCCGCTCGAGGGCAAGCCGGTGCGCGACATCCTGCACGTGGATGATTTCTCGCGGGCCTGTCGCGCATTCATCGACTCTTCCGTGACCCGCGGGCTGTATAATCTCGGAGGCGGCCGCGAAAATGCTCTGTCGCTGCGTGAGATAATTGACAAGGTCGCCGAAATTATTCAGTGCAATCCAGTGTTTGACGAAGGCGCCCCTTTGCCGGCGCCGGTGCCTTTGAATTACGTTTCCGACCTGACGCGAGTGCGCGACGAATTAGGTTGGCGGCCCGAGATCGGATTCGAGGAAGGATTGCGGAGTCTGTTGTGAACGATTGCGCCCCGAGTTTTCGGCTCTGGAGGAGCCGAATGTTTATAGCCCATCGCAACCAATTAGAAAGCTAGCTCCTTTTAGGAGCGAAATAACTTCTTGTTTCGCCCCTGAAGGAGCTTAGAAAACAATAGTCGGCGCTAGAGCCATAAATATTTCGCGCCTAACGGCGCTTTGGCAAACAGGCTTGGGCGGGTATCCGTGAAAGCTGACAAGTTACAATCAGATAATATCAAGCGCGTCGTTGTTCGCGTGCCTAACTGGGTCGGCGACGCAGTAATAGCCGTGCCCGCTCTGCGCGAACTGCGACGCGTTCTGCCTGAGGCACAGGTTACTCTGGTTTCCCGCCCGGGCGCCGCGGACGTATTCATCGACGCAGACTTTGTTGACGAGGTTTTAGTTTACGATCGCGCAGGTCTGTCTACGGCCTGGAACCAGGTCCGCGCATGGCGACGACGGAAATTCGATCTCGCACTGCTGTTTCAGAATGCATTTGAAGCCGCGGCCATAGCTTTTCTATCTCGGGTACCAACACGAATGGGCTATGACACTGATCGACGCCGCATCTTGTTGACGCACCCCCTTCCCTCACCCGCGTGGAAAGACAAAAGACACGAGAGCTTTTACTACTTGCACATTGTTGGTGAACTAGAGCGGGTTTTGTACGGAACGTCTTCGATTGAAGATGCTGAGCCGCGTTTCGATCTTACCGTTTCAGACGATCGAAGGCGAAAGGCTTTCGAGTTTCTACACGAGCATGGCGCTCGAATCAGCGCGCCGCTAACGGTACTTTGCCCCGGCTCGATTAACAGCCGCGCGAAACGCTGGCCGGCGGAACGTTATGCCGAACTCGCCGATCGGTTAGCTGAGTCGGGCGCGGACGTGGCTCTGATAGGTTCGCCGGGTGAGTTGGATGTCTCGCAAGAAGTTTGCAAACACGCGCAAAGTCAACCGATAGTGTTGACGGGAAAGACGACCGTTGCGGAAGCAACGGCAATCATCAGTATCGCTGACATTTTGATTACGAATGATACCGGGCCTGCACATATTGGCGCGGCGCTGCACACGCCGACGCTGGTGATCTTTGGCCCTACAAATCCGCTGACAACATACCCGTTGTCTTCAAGTGCGGAAATCATTCGCCGCGCGCCGGATTGCGCACCGTGCATGCTGCGTGACTGCCCGATCGACCACCGCTGCATGACGGCAATCACACCCGCGGATGTCTTCGAACGCGCGTCCGTTTTGATGTCACAACGACGTGCGGAGGTGACGGCATGAGCCGCCTGGCAAACATCGTCAATAGTTTTTCACAGAAACGCATCGTCGTAATTGGTGATGCTATCGCGGACCAGTTTATCTATGGCGAAATCAGTCGCGTCTCGCGCGAAGCACCAGTCTTCATTCTGCGGCACGAGCACACCGAAACCACGCCCGGCGGCGCGGGTAACTGTGCGGCTAATCTGGCCGCGCTGGGCGCGCAGGTCGCTCTGATCTCTGTGCTTGGTAGTGATGAGCCCGGGCAGATTCTTTCAGGCAAACTTCGCGAGGCGGGCGTGGATTGTACCGGGGTTTTACTATCTGATAGGCGGCGAACTACAACCAAGGTGCGCGTCTTGGCGGGCCAGATTCACTCAACCCGCCAGCAGGTGATCCGCATCGACTATGACAGTGGTCCCGGTTTGAGTGCGGAACTTCGGGAAAGGCTCCACGCTGATATTTCCCAGGCAGTAGCCGGCGCCGACGCGGTGATCATTTCTGATTACAACTATGGCGTTGCAGATCCAGCAATCGGAGATTTTGTCCGCAAAGCTTTGAGCGATACCAGGATTCCAGTATTGGTTGATTCCCGCTTTAGGCTCTCAGATTTTTCAGGCTTTACTTCAGCGACCCCAAACGAAGATGAAGTCGAGGAACTTCTCGGCGCTGAGCACGCCGATGAAGCTGCGTTGGCATCGGCGGCAGAACAATTACGACAGCGTCTCGGTTACGAAGCGCTGCTGGTAACGCGCGGCGGCCACGGCATGACGCTCATTGAAGCCAACACTGCGCCGCTTCATATCGACGCGGTGGGTTCGCGGCAGCCGGTGGACGTGACCGGCGCCGGGGATACGGTAATCGCGACTTACACCTTAGCTCTGGCGGTCGGGGCCTCGTTCGCTGACGCAGCACGTCTGGCGAATTTCGCGGGCGGCATTGTGGTGATGAAGCGCGGCACGGCCACTGTGACCAGCCCGGAGCTAATATCTGCTGCTCTCGGTGATAACAACGGATGAGTCACCGCGAGCGGTCGGGCGCTAAAATTCAGGCTTAATGAGAACCCCCTCCCGGAGCGGAGAGATCAGCACGCCTCGCCTTCCGGCCAAACGATCAGCGTGGCGCCGCTGGCTCATGCCCTTGGCACTGCTCGCTGCCGCTTTAGCCCTCCAGGCGCTGGCAAGCCGAAATCCGCAATTAGTCGAACGCTATTACACTCGTAGACTTTTCCCTGCGATTATTCAAACTCTTTCGCTTGTGAATGGTGTCGTCGGCTTTTCAATCGGCGAGTTCATGATCTATGTTCTAGTCGCGGCTTTAGTCGGCAGTTTGATCTATCAAGCGCGTGAGATTTATCTCAGGCGCAAGCGTATGGCCAGGCTGCTCCGCACTGATTTGCAAGTCCTGGTGTGGATGTCCGGGTCAGCGATGATGCTCTTCCTGCTGATCTGGGGACTGAATTATCAGCGAGAACCTTTGGGAGGTAGGCTATGGTACGCAGGACGAAGCGCGAGTGCTGAGCAACGGAAAATGATCACCGAAATAATTGTGAACGAAGTGAATTCCAATTACGGAAATTCGCACGTTGGGGATGCGGTCGACGCGTCGCGGCCAGCGCCGCTCAGTCACGCTCAAATCTATGAGTTGATCGAATCCGCATACCAACATGAGCCTCTACTAGGAGGCGCCGGCAGCGGACGTTATGGTTCTCCCAAGCCTATCTACTTTTCCGGACTCTTAAGCCGCCTTGGCCTTTCAGGTTTCTACATGCCTTTCACCGGTGAACCAAATTTTAATGCCGCTCAGCCTGATTTTGATCTCCCTTATGTCATTGCTCACGAGAAGGCGCACCAGCGGGGTTTTGCTCGCGAAGACGAAGCTGATTTCATAGCCTTCCTGGTGTGCATCAACTCGACGAATCCTTACCTGCGTTACTCCGGGTACCTGAATGCCCTTAAGATGATCGGCGCATTCGGCGGCTCGGACCCCGAGTTCTACAAAAACCTTGCCAGGCGGATTGGCGAAGGCCCGCGCAACGACCTGCGAGCGCGGGCCGCCTTTTGGGCGCGCAACGAAGGACCCGTCCGCGCGGTGGCTCATAAGATTAACAGCTCTTATCTCAAAGCCAACCGCATCGGATCCGGGACCCAAAGCTATGACGATGACATAGTGCTCATTGTCGGCTATTACTTAATGCGAGCAAAGAACGACCACAATTGAGTTTGAATGCTCGCGGCAATTTGAGCAGGCGCCAATGCAAATGAACTCCGGCACGTCACAACGCATACTTGACCGTGATCGCCTGATCGAGCGAGTTGCTCTGGCTCGCAAGGAAGGTGCGCGCATCGTCTTCGCCAACGGCTGCTTCGACGTCCTTCACGTCGGCCATGTCCGTTATTTGGAGGCGGCCAGAGAGCTCGGCGATCTATTAGTCGTGGGTATCAATTCCGATGACCAGGCCCGCAGGCTAAAAGGCGAGGGCCGGCCCGTGATGTCCCAGGACCAAAGGGCCGAGATCGTGGCGTCCTTCGAAGCTGTAGACTTGGTAACTGTCTTTGACGAACCGACCGTCGAGGAACTGCTGCTCGCCCTCACGCCCGACATTCATGCCAAAGGCACCGATTACACGGAAGACTCAGTTCCTGAGCGCGATGTGGTACGATCCTTCGGCGGGCGAGTGGCGATCGTGGGTGATTCCAAGGACCACTCGTCGTCTGAAATGATTGAAAAGTTAGCAGTGAGTCCTAAGCAGTAAGCAGATCATCGCCGTTGATGGCTCTTGCTGCTCACAGCTCACTGCCTACTGCTAACTGATTCATGCGCATTCTGATCGTCAAACTCGGCAGCATCGGCGACATAGTGCACACCCTGCCGGCCCTCGCCGCGATGCGACGGGCCTTGCCGGATTCTGAGGTTTCCTGGGTAGTCGAACGCGGCGCATCCGAAATTTTGAAGGACAACCCGCTTCTGGATCGCCTCATCGAAGTCGACACGAAGGCCCTGAGGCGCGGGCTGATGTCTGGGGAGACGCTGCGGGCACCGCGCCAGCAGTTACGTCTGCTGCGCGCCTCAGCCTTCGATCTCGCACTCGATTTCCAGGGATTATTTAAATCGTCATTGGCTGCGCGCCTTTCGCGCGCGCAGCGCGTTTATGGCTTTGCCCGCGACGCCTTGCGCGAGCCGGCCAGCCGTTTCCTGGTTCACGAAACAGTTCCTATTCCCACCGGCTTGCATGTCATTCGGAAAAACTTAACCCTGGTAAAGTCAGCGTTAGGCATTTCTGTTCCCGATGACCCAAACGATTTCGAGTTTCCGATCGCCTTGAATCAAGCCCACGAATTCGAGGCGGCGGAAGCTGCTCGCGGAACAGAAGGCCGTTACGCGATCTTGAATCCGGGCGGCGGGTGGCCGACAAAGCTGTGGAGCGCGGACAAGTTTGGAGCGTTGGCGGACCAACTATGGGATCGATTCCGTTTGCATTCACTGGTGACGTGCGGCCCGGGCGAAGCGGGTCTGGTAGAACAGGTCTTGTCAGCCTCGAGTTCGGGAAAAGCGCAAGCCGTCTGTCTATCGCTAAAGGGTTTTTTTGCGCTAGCAAAGAGAGCAGAGGTCTATATCGGGGGAGACACAGGTCCGACTCACCTGGCGGTGGCGGCGCGCACACCGGTTGTCGGGCTGTTTGGTCCGACTGAATGGTGGCGCAATGGTAGCCCCGACTCCGACGACATCTGTGTTGAGCGGACAGACATCGACTGTCGAGTCGATTGCCATCGTCGCTCGTGTTCCAAATGGATCTGCATGGACATCGACGTCGAGCGGGTGCTTCACGCCGTAACGGACCGTTTGGCTCGCGCAAATCGAATTACGCCCGTAGAACTGGTGACGATTGGCTAAACCTGGCACATGGATGCAGCGCTGGCGCGTGCCGCTCGGATTCGTATGCGGGGCGCTTTTCTTTTTGCTTAGCCGGCCCCGGCCGCTGACGCTGGCCATTGGCGGCGCCATCGCATTACCGGGACTCGGTTTGCGTGCATGGGCGACCGGTCACCTCAGAAAGAACGATACTCTGGCGACCACGGGCCCCTATGCCTACACCCGCAATCCGCTTTACCTCGGCAGCTTTCTGATCGGCGTCGGCTTCACCATTGCTTCAGGAAGGTTCGTTTTGGGAATTGTCTTTGCTGCACTATTTCTGGGCATCTATGTACCCGTAATGCGCGTCGAATCGGCGACGCTGGCAGAATTGTTCGGCGAGAGTTACCAAAGATACGTGGCAGCAGTACCGTTATTTTTACCGCGGCTTTCCCCTTACCGCGAGGGAACAAGAGATACAGCCAGGTTCGACGCAGGATTGTATAAGCGGTATCGCGAGTATCAGGCTGCGATGGGATTGGTTATTGCGTGGGCATTACTTGCGCTGAAGGCTTTTCTTTCAAGTAAGTTCCAAAACGGGGGTTGGTTCTGATAAATCGCTCGCGAAAAGTTTTGTCGGTCGCTCGCACGGGCGTCGCGTCGCTCGTTCTGGCCCTGGCTTTAAGTACTGCTTTGGGTCAGCAGGTCTTGCGCACGGCAGTTCCCTTTTCCGGGGGCGAAGAGCTGGTTTATCAAGCTGAATTCAATAAGGGACTGTTGCAGAGAATTGACGTTGCCGAGTTTCGGTTTAAAGCGGAGACAGAGCGAGTTCCCACTCGCGGGCTGTCGGGAGATGATCCGGTCATCCTTCGTTTAGTCGGCGATGTCGTGAGCAAGGGTCTATTTACCAGGATTGCCGGCTTCCATTTTCATGAACATGTCGAATCGACAGTCGATCCGGGGCCGTTCACAGTCCTGCGAACCAGCAAGCTCGAAGAACAGGGAAAGCGCGTGCGGGCCAGCGAAGCTGTTTTTGATCACGAAGCGCGCAAAGTCACCTGGACGGAGCGCGATCCAAATCAATCTCAACCGCCGCGAATCAGCGCGCTGGAGTTTTCAGAACCGATACAGGACATTCTGACGGTGATCTACTTTCTACGGACGCAAAAGCTGGAAGTCGGAAAGTCGTTTGACGTTCCGCTGAGCGATACGGGCCGCGTCTATCGTTTCTCAGTGGCCGTGGTCGAACGAAAGCAAATCAAGACCGTTCTCGGACGTGTCGACACCGTGCGGGTCGATCCCGCCTTGTTTGGTGAAAATGGCCTGGTGCGCAGCCGGGGCTCGCTTTCAATTTGGATCACGGAAGACAGCCGCCGGCTTCCGGTAAGGGCCCAATTGAAAGTTGACATAGGTACCTTCGACATCAAACTAAAGCGAGTTAGCTACAACGACGAAAAGCCCGCGCGCTAAGAATCATTCCCGATCCCCTCAAAGGCTCAACATAGCTGCTGCTTGCCAAAACGAATTTCGAAAAGCTTGCCTCTGATCATCGGCCACCGCGGCGCTTCGGCTCTGGCTCCGGAAAACACGCTTACCGCTTTCGCGAGAGCTCTGGATGACGGAGCCGCTGGAGTCGAGTTGGACGTTCGCCTGGCAGGCGACGGCGTTCCAGTAGTGATTCACGACGCAACCCTGAGGCGAACGGGACTTCGTGAAGGAGTTGTCGCGAGAATGACTTCACGCGACCTTCGCCAAACAGACGTGGGCAGTTGGTTCAATCGGGCCCATCCACAACTCGCTCGCGCCGAACACACCCGGCAGTTTCTTCCGACTCTCGATCAAGTCTTCGATTTCTTTAAGAACCACCCGTCCAGGCCTGATGTGATCTATGTGGAAATGAAAACGGACAAAGCCGAGGATACTTATGTTGATCTCGCCGGCTCAGTGGCTCAACTCGTCAACCATCACGGCTTTCAAAGTCGCGTTGTGGTCGTGAGTTTCAATCTGAAAGCCGTCGGCCAAATCAAAATAAGTGACTCTGCTATTCCCACCGGCGCTTTGTTTGAGCCCAGGCGCAATACCGTGAAGATCATCCGCAAGCATCCGATGATTACTGCCGCTCTTGAATGCGGTGCTGACCAGATTCTCTTGCACCGGTTGATTGCTACTCGTCGCATCGTGGATTTGGCGACCGAGAGCAATTTACGTTCGGTTGTCTGGACTGTTAACGATCCAAAATGGATGCGCCGCGCTGCAAGTTTCGGGATTCACGCATTGATCACCAACAATCCGGCAGAGATGGCAGCGGCTGTCACCGCCACCGACGCGAGAGCGAAGTAAGCCCGCGCGCGACGTGCGAATCATTCACGTCTCATGTATCATCGTCCGTCTCGCTAATCTTGGTTGTTATTTCTCGGAGGTAGAGTCGAAGGATGCCGGTACAGAAAGGCGCGGACATCGCGCCCGCAAAAGGTAAGCTCGGTGTGTTGTTGGTCGGACTTGGCGCTGTCAGTACGACTTTCATTGCGGGCGTAGAAGCGATTAAGAAAGGTCTGGCTGAGCCGATAGGCAGCTTGACGCAAATGGGAACCGTACGCTTGGGAAGACGCACGGACAACCGCGTGCCGGCGATTAAGGACTTCGTACCGCTCGCGAATCTGAAGGACCTGGTCTTCGGCGCGTGGGACATTTTCCCGGACTCAGCTTTTGAGGCCGCTACGCATGCCGGGGTGCTGGAAAAGGAATTGCTCACGAAGCTGCGCAAACCCCTCCAGAAGATCAAGCCGATGAAGGCCGTCTTCGATCAGTCCTACGTGAAGCGTTTGACGGGTACGAACGTAAAGAAGGGCAAGCACAAGCTCCAGTTGGCGCGGCAGTTGATTGACGAGATAGCCGACTTCAAACGAAAGAATAAATGCGATCGGCTGGTGATGATCTGGGCCGCTTCAACTGAGATTTTCATGAAGCCGCACGCGGTGCATCGCAACCTGAAGTCGTTTGAGCAGGCGATGCGCGAAAACCACAAGGCCATTCCGCCTTCAATGATCTATGCCTATGCCGCGCTTAAATCGGGAGTGCC
>JBGPWS010000408.1:0-2838 GCA_041492345.1 Pyrinomonadaceae bacterium
AAAAAACACCGATGCCACCGCGAACTACTGTCTTGGATGGGCCGGGCCCCGCCGGCTTTGGCGGCGCGGCTGTTTTTGCGGCCGTCGCGTCTTTACTGGCAGTTGCCGGTGGTGGTGTTTTTTTCTTGCTTCCGAACAAAGGCGACCAGGCGAAGCCGATGCGCGGCGCAAAGTTCAAATTGCTGTGGATGTTGTTCTGGTTCTCGTAACGCAGCCCCGGCGAGATAGTGAGATTTGGCCGCAGCTTCCAGTCGTCCTGCGCATAAAGGCTGATGTCGCTTTGATTGACGCCGGCTTCGGGATTGCCGCCGGCGATCGAGAATTGGGTGGCGCCGCCGCCCAGACTTCTGACCTGCGCCGCGCTCAAGCCCTGTTTCTGGAACACGAGCGTTCTCCGGTAACGCTCCAGGCTGCTGATCGCAATCGTCGCACCGCCCGGAACAATCTGGTCGTTCGCATCGAGACTCGGCCCGGTACCGCCGGCGAAAGTGTAAGTCCCGCCGAAATTGGACGGTGAGATACTTTTGATCTGTACGTTTCTGAGCCGCCCGCCGATCTTAAGAAAGTGATGTCCAGTCGACCATGACGTAAAGTTTTGCAACTCCACGCGATCCTGTTGGTTAGACGCCGAGCCGACCTGGGCACCGCCGCCAAAAAACGAGTCCGCTACGTTGAGCGCGGGAAGAGTAGTGTTTGCCAGCTGCCGATAAGTGTAGCTGCTTACCTGCAGACGAGTTTCGTTGATGGTCTTTTCATTGATGACTGCCGTCTCGGTCAGTTGCAGCGTGTAGTTGTTGCCATTCCCCCGATACGCTCGCGATGGCAGCGAGAATCCGCCGATGCCTTGCGGATTCTGTGAGTACTTGTTGTATTGAAAACTGCCGACGAGGGTGTGCTTTTTGTTAACCTTCAAATCCCCGCGAATGCTGAAGTAAGTCGAGACGTTCGGCGTGACTATGGTCTGGTTAAATAACGCCGGCTTCAAGGTGACGGGATCAAGAACCGTGGCGTTGATTACCGCATTGCTCTCGCTGCCATAACGCCCCAGGTTGAAAGCGAACGAGGCACGCTTCTTGACCACCGGGCCGGAGAGATTCGCGTTGAACCCGCGCTGCTGATACGGTGCCCGTCTGGTGGCGAATGGATTGCGCGAGTTAAGGCTTTCGTCGTTGAAGTTAAAGCTGGCTCCGCCGTGGAATTTGTCAGAACCGGGTTGCGTATAAATCTCAATGCCGCCCCAGCCCGGATATTCATTCTCAGCCGAGTAGGGGTTCTGGTTGATGCGAACTTCCCTGATCGCTTCCTTTGGCGGGACTTTCCCGTTCGAAAATCCATCGACGGTCACTTGAGGAGCGTTGTCACCCTGGGTTGGTCCGGCCATCGCTTGCAGTGCTGCTGTCAGCGCATCCGGATCGTCGGGCAAGGCCTCGAGCTCACGGCCGCGCAGAACCATGGCGTCCCCATTTCGATCTGAGTCGGTGCTGATTCCTTTGTTGTCGACCGTGACTGATTGTTCCAGCGCCTCGATGCTCAATTGCAAATCAAGCGTCGTAGTTGCGCCCGGCTTAACCACGACCTTCTTTTCTTCCAGCACGGTGAAACCCGTGGCCGAGACTTTCAGAGCGTAATTGCCCGGGGCCAGCGATCGGAATTCATAGGCGCCCGACGAGTTGGTCGTCACCGTTCTCTCAGTGCCCTTAGCATCTTTGACAACTATGGTGGCGTTGACGACCAGGCCGTCGAGTTGGTCAGTGATAGTGCCCTTGATTGCACCGGTGCCCGGCTGAGAGAAACCATTGGGCGCCAATACGACAAGAAGAAAAGCGCAGGTTGCCAGCGTCGTGAGTATCCGGCTAATGGGAGAACGTGACATAAGCCCTCAGCAGTTTCTTGAATGGGCCTGGCCCAGACTCCGCCAGGTTCATAGTTTGCTTAAGCTGAAACGACTGCGATTACCTACCGTTACACGTCAACCGATCAGCAGGGTTTCAATAAATCGTACTCGCGGGCCAGCCGTTTGCATATTCCGGTGTGTTAGTGCGTCGCGACGACCAAAGGTTTCAGGTTTTGTGGCCCGGGGGAGCGTCGGCCATATACTAACAGCAAAGAGCGGTTCTGGGGCAGAGAAAAAGCGGTGGAAACTCAACCCTTGCGAGTATGCACAGGTGCATACTCTCCTGCGCGCAACGCTACACCGGGCGAGCGACGCGAATACGAAGAAGGCTTATGAAAAAAAGGAATACGATTTCAGTAAGGGCAGACGAGGCGCGGTGGTTACGCCCGCGCGCGGCAAGAGCCGGATCACCATCCGCCTGGATGACGAGATTCTTAACTGGTTTCGTCGAGAGGTTCACAAGGCCGGCGGCGGTAACTATCAGACGCTGATCAATCATGCTCTGCTAATAAGAGTTTAGAACCGACGAAACGTCTACTGTGAGCCGGGCCTTCGCGATCTCTTCAACGGTTCGGGCTCACCGAGGCCGGCATCCCCTTCATCGGAATCGGCAGCTTGCCGTCCGCTCCGCTCGTCAGCGCGATGAACGCGTGATCCGCGCGGATGGAATCGAACACCGCATCGACGCGCGCTTCCATCATTTCCTTTGTGCGTACGGCCTGGTAGCGTTCGTATTGAAAGAAGTGACGGCGCAACAAACTGAGTGCTTTGTCGCGCTGTCCGTTCTGCGCGTAGATCGCCGCCAGGTTGTATGAAGCCGGCAGCAGATTGACGTTGTCGCGCGCAATCTTCAAGGCCTCTTCCTTCTTTCCATTCGCTGCCATGAACACCGCGGCGAAGACGAGGTTGTAAGGATCTTTGGGATCGAGGGCCAGGGCCTGTTG
>JBGPWS010000058.1:0-16292 GCA_041492345.1 Pyrinomonadaceae bacterium
GGTAGCCCACCTCTAAACGCTAACGGAACTGTTTTCTATTTCGCGCGATCACTTTGATCCCATCCTTCGGCCTCAATGACATTGCCGGATAAATACTCACCGGATGATCGGGAACCAGTTCCAGCCGAAACTTCTGTCCGATCGTGGCCAGGCACAGAACGATTTCCATCATCGCAAACGAAGCGCCAATGCAGACTCTCGGTCCACCGCCGAAAGGGAAGTAGGCGTATTTCGGTAACTGCTCGATGAAGGCTTCGCTCCATCGTTCAGGACGAAATGCCAAAGGCTCGTCATAAAAGCGTGGGTCGCGCTGCGTGGCCCACTGAAACATGAACACCTGGGTTCCCGCCGGCACGCGATAGCCGCCAATTTCGCAATCCTCGATCGCTTCGCGTCCCAGGCCATACGCGGGCGGATAAAGGCGCATCGACTCTTTCGCAATCTGTTCGGTGTATTTCAAACGCGGCAAGTCGGCCGCGGTGGGCGCGCGATTACCGAGCACTTCATCCAGTTCGGCGTGAAACTGTTTTTCCGCCTCCGGATTTGTTCCGAGCAGATACCACGACCAGGCCAGGGTCAACGCGGTAGTTTCATGACCGGCGAGAAACAGCGTCATCACTTCGTCACGCAATTGGCGATCACTCATTTGACTGCCGTCTTCGTCTCGAGCGGCCAGCAGCATTGAAAGTAGATCGCCCTCGTCCTTTCCGCTCGCCCGGCGTGCGGAAATTATCCGATAGACCACGTTGTCGATTTTCTTCGCCAGCGCGTGAAAGCGAAGGTGAGCCGGAGTTGGCAAGCGATTATTCAGAATCCACTTCAGCGTTGCCTGTGAAGCAAACGGCTTTACCAGTTCCTTTAGCGTGGCGCCGACTTCATCTACGTCATGCGAAACGTCTGCGCTGAACAAACACTGCACGACGATCTCCAGCGTCAGCCGCATCATGTCGCGATGGATGTCACGCGTTTCTCCTTCCTGCCATTTCGCAGTGAGGCGTCGGGTGTAATCAACCATCACACCCGCATAAGACGCGACCCGCTCGCGATGAAAAGCCGGTTGGGACAGACGACGCTGATGTTTCCACTCTTCGCCGTGGCTGGTTAATAAACCGTTGCCCACCAATCGCTGAAAGAAATTCGAGCGCAGCGACATCGACTTGATGAAGTTTCTCGGAATCGTTACCAGCACGTATTCAACATCATCCGGGTGATAGAGGAAGATCGCCGGCACGTAGAGAAAGCGCATCCAGACAACATCGCCATATTCGCGCTGAGCGCGTTCGATAAAGCCGAGCTGGTCGCGATTGAACTCGCGCATCACCCCCATGATGGGAGTGCCCTTTGGGCCGGGCGGACGAGATGGACGAACGTTCTTAATTTGTTTTAGCGGCAGATCTTCAGCTTTGTTCATGCTTCTGTGTTATTGCAAGATTCTTCAACGCAAAGGAAGGCAAAGTGTTCCGCAAAGGGTGCCAGGTACTCTGCGTTTCTCTGCGAAAACCTTTGCGCCCTCTGCGTTAAATCGTTGTTAGCCTCACTTCAAAAGATCGGCATAAATCCCCGGTTCGCTATCGGGAATCACAATCGCCCCAACGGTCTTCTCATAAAAGTCAGCGGGTCCCGCGCCGCCGATGATGCCATAAACATATCCAAGCTCGCGTAGCCCCCACAGGCTCGCAATTAGCAGCGCGCTGCCGATACCCTGGCCGCGTTCGCTCTCGGCTACACCGGTGGGACCAAAGAACGCTCTGCGGGTGCACTCGTAACCAGCGAAGCCAATCACGCGACCATCGCGGGTTGCGACGACTACCGTTACCGGCTTATTAGCAAAGCCAACCGAGATCTCGTCAGCCCATGCGACTGAAAAGTTCTGCTCAATGAACTTACGCACGGAAGTGATCTCGAACGGTTGCGCGCGCCGGATGTTGATGCCGTCGTCATTCAATCGATCGAGCGACGGCAGCTTCAGCAGATTGACCAGCATGTCGGGCATGGTGGTTCTAGTTTAGCGGAGAAGTTTGCGCGAGGCGAGACTTGGAGTGCGCCGGCTTCGACGGCGCTTTGGATTGATCGGGGCAGTAGCCCGACCGTAAGGGAGGGCTCGGGTACAGAACCGCTCGCGGTAGCGGACGGGTGAACGACGAAGGCGTTGACTAACTCAGCCCAGAGTAACCCCGGGTTTTCAAGAGCGGTGACAAGTCACCGCACTCCAAATTACTACTTATCCAGCGGCCACCTGTTTCTCAACTCCTCAATCGTCCCGTTATACACATCAACATCCATGTCATATTCAGTGCCGGGCACTGTATACAGGCAGGCACTACGATTCGCAGGGCTGCAATTCTGTTCACTTGAGAATTGCCAGATCGTGTAGGTTTTCCAGGTGCCCGGCGGAAAGTCCGTGACGTTCCGCCTAAAGCGCGCATACCACAAACGCGTCTTCACAAAGACATCATCCGCGCCGTATTGATCTGAGATGGCTTTCGTCACTTCATTGTTGGCGTAGATCAAGGGGTAGCGCCCGGTCTTTTCCCTGATGCGTTTGATGAAGACGCGCGCCTCGTCCAGACTCATGTCCTTCGCATCCGTGCTTTCCAGGTCAAGCGCGATCAGATCGTCTTTGTCCGGCCTTACCGTATCAAGGAAGAAATCCGCCTGTTTGATCGGATCACCAGGCTTTCCAAAATGATATGCGCCCCACTTGTAGCCGCGCTTCTTCGCCTCAATCTTACGCTCCGCGTACTTGCGGTCGCGTCGATCTCCGATAGTCGCCCGGTGAATGATCGCCACCACGCGCGTGTCTGTGGCCAGCAGATCCCAATCGATTTCGTTTCTTTCGTAAGGATCAATCGCGATGGCGATCTTTGGGTTCTTCCAGGGTTCGCTGAATTCGGGGGATTGGGCGAAAGAAACAATCGTTGAGCAGAGGAATAATGAAACTAGTACTAATAACACCCCTCCCCTCTTTCCTGCGGAAATCTTGGAAGTCATATCATTTTTACGCGAGGAATCCCGAGGTGGACTCACTCACCATTCTGGTTCGATGGCTCGCGTAACTGATGCCTCGAGTAACTCTACATTTGTTTCTTCAGAGATTTTCTTAAGCGTAGCCATCAATATTGGACCCTGCGTAGCTACATTTACCTTAGTGTCTCCGTTATTGGTTTCTTCAAAACGCGCGGATAACAACCTACTCTGTTGAGCCATGCTATTGATGAAGACGCGCGCGTCTGATTGGCTTCCCTTCAATAGTAGTCGGTAAGTGAATTGTGTCTCTGTTGAAATGGCTCTCTGGGAACTCTGCCTCGAGCGCAACTGGCTTACTGAGTCAGCGATTTCCTCAAGTCGTTTAAGTACGTATTGCTCAGTGTCGCCCTTTGCTACGACTTCACGCATGACTTGCGCTTCCGCGACCCTGTAAATGGGATTGTCAGGTTCTTTTTCATCAACGGCCACTTCCGTCGTCCCCTTCAGTCTAGGACGTAGTTCTCGCACGCCCTCCATGTCGTTGCTAAAGAAAATGGTTCGCTCATCGGATATATCGAAAGGTAACGTCGTTCCCTCTTCAGCAAGGATAACAACCGGAAGTCGTTTGGCATGCCTTACCGCTAACTCGTACATTACGTTCGGATTCAACTCCGTAAGATTTGCTATTACTAAATCGTCCTCAAGCAAATGTTGAATAACCTGTTTGGTGATCGATCCTGGAGAAGCGATTTCATGCGCAACGTAAACGTCGAAATTCAATTCCTCCAGTGTCGGTCTAATGACCGAGTTTATTAGCCCATCAGCCGCCCAGTCGACTGGTTGAACTGGGGCCCCCGATGGGTGTAATGACGAAGCAAGTTCTCTTAGTGGTCTCTGAGATCTTCTTGGTTGACATCTCCTAGGCTCCTTCGGTCCATTCACGTAACGTTCCGGTGAAAGGAAGATTGTATACCCGAGGGTTGGCGCTTGGAAGTTTGTATCAATTATGCGCGAGTCCTGAATCAGAGTTGAGGAACAGCTCGCAAGTGAGTAAGTAACACTTAGAAGGGCGGCATAGGCGAGGTGGCACGGGCGTCCCGCCCGTGATTCGCTGTGGCCTCAGCTTTACTCAATCACGGGCAAGATGCCCGTGCCACTCCTTGCCCAAGCCAACCCAATTCCAATTTTTCAGTCCGGCTTTGATCGGATTATCTAAAACGTATCTCACTGCGTGAAGGAAGTCGGCCTCGTCGCGAATTCAAGTGATCATAGTACTCCGCTTGCCAGAACTCGCCTGAACGTCTCAGTAACTTGTTAGCTTCTTTTGCAGTAAACGACTTCCAGGAATGAAGAATATCGGGCAGCTCAGTGTGTGGCACGGGCGTCCCGCCCGTGTTTGCCATTCCAGCGAATGGTTGCACAACGGCATGAACGTGATTGGGCACGACGCACCACGCTGCGAGATTGTAGCGTTGCCCCTCGAAGTGTAGAAGAGCACCTGCTACTTTCCTGGCAATGCGTTCGTCCTTCATGTAGCAGGAGCCAAAGCCAGAGTCAAGATATCGCTCGACCTTCTCTGAATACAGATGCCGCAGTCTGTCTTCCTCGTGTTTGGCGAGTGGGCGCTTCATCTGTTCAGCCGTCTTGACGATGTTCTTGCGCTCAAAGAGCCAGGATTCGATCACGGTTGGAGGGAGTGAATCCCAAAGGCGGAAAGTAACCGCGTACCACGCTCCGTCCCTGGTCCAATGCGGAAGATAGGCACCGCGGCGTTTCTTGAGCGTGGCAGGCGCATCTTGCGCGTGGTGCGGGTTCACGGGCGGGACGCCCGTGCCACTTTCTTTCATGGTGGTCCTCGCTGAATCAGAAGTTGAGACCGGCGCGATAGCCTAGTACTCGATCATTTTTCGTGCAAGTGAGGTTTCTTGCAACGAATCACGCCTAACGACCACGGGCGGGACGCACGGGGCACAATGAGCGTGCTATACTGCCTTACTTGCAATCACGCGCAAGATGCGCGTGCCACGTTCGGAGGAGTTGAGTAAAACTTTAAGTGTCTAATGTCTTGGAAATCATTCCCCTCGGCGGCATCGGCGAGTTCGGGATGAATTGCACGTTGCTGCGCTATGGCGACGAGATGATCGTTGTCGATGCGGGCATGGGTTTCCCCGAAGAGAGCGTCTATGGCGTCGATATCTGCATTCCGGATTTCGAGGTGCTCGAACAATATCGCGACAGCATCACCGCCATCATCCTCACGCACGGGCACGAAGATCATCTCGGCGCGCTGCCTTACATCCTGAAGAAATTCAACGTTCCGGTTTATGCTTCGCGTTTCACGCTCGGACTGGCTGAAAGCAAGCTCGAAGAGCACGACCTCCTGGGCGACGTGCTGCTGCATCGTGTCGAGCCGCGCGACGTGGTCACCATCGGTTCGTTCACGATCGAGTTCATTCGCGCGTCGCATTCGCTGATCGATTGTTTCTCGCTCGCTATCAAGACGCCGGTCGGCACGATTATTCACACCGGCGATTACAAAGTTGACGAGACCCCCGTGATCGGCGAGCCGATTGATTTAAGAACCCTCCGCCGATATGGGCAGGAAGGCGTGCTGGCGCTGCTCTCCGACTCGACCAACGCGACCGTGCCCGGCCGCACTCCTTCAGAGCGCGCCGTGATACCCGCCTTTGAAGAGATTTTCGGTGAAACGAAGGGACGAATCATCGTCGCCGGTTTTGCTTCTTCAATTCATCGCATACAGATCGTGTTTGACGTTGCCCAACAGTTCAATCGCAAGGTCTGCGTGCTCGGTCGCTCGATGCAGAAGAACGTCGAGATTGCGGAACGACTCGGCTATCTGGACATTCATGAAGGCTTACTAATTGGCATCAATGATACGAAGCATTTGAATGATGAAGAAATCGTTTTTTTGGTTACCGGTTCGCAGGCCGAGCCGCGGGCGGCGCTTTACCAGATGGCCACGCAGGTTTACAAGGGCCTGACAATTGAGGAGAGCGACACAGTCATACTTTCGGCGCGGATCATTCCCGGCAACGAGCGGGCCATCTCAAGAATGATTGGGTTCATATACAAACGCGGCGCGAACATCATCGAAGAGAAGCGGCGCCTGATTCACGTGAGCGGCCACGCCTCGCAGGAGGACATTCGCATCATGACCGAAGCCGTGCGACCAAAGTTCCTGGTGCCGATTCATGGCGAGTATCGCATGCTGTTTCGCCACAAAGAGTTTGTCAAAAACCACATGGGCTTTCCCGAAGCGAACATTATTTTGATCGAAAACGGCGACGTGCTCGAACTGGACGGCGAGCGCGCAGCCGTCATAGATCGTCGCGAGATCAGGCGGACGTTCATCGACGATACCGGATTTGAAGAGATCGATTACGAAACCGTGCGCGAGCGGAAGAAGATGGCTTACGAAGGCATGGTTACATTGATTGTGACTATTAACGGCCAGACCGGAGAACTGGAAGGGTCTCCGCAGATCGTCGCCCAGGGCGTGCGTGGTTTTGAATCGACTAACGGTAACTTGGGTTCAAATCGCAGGGCACAAGTCTCGAGTTACGAAGGCTCGAAGCAACTGGTGAAGGACGCGCAACGCGTCGTGGCTGCGGCCATCGCCGGCTCCTCAAGACAAATGCTCGATGACCTATCCTTGCTGAAAGAGCACCTGCGCGTCGAACTCAAGCGATTCATTCAAAAAGAGACCGGAGCGCGGCCCGTGATTGTGCCCGTCATACAACAAGTCTAGCTTCAACCTCCAGATTTCGGACTGGCCGTGGCTTAAGACCCGATTAGCCACTTTGTTGCCGATAGGGCTAAACCGAGAGCTGAGTTACGGATAAGAGTAAGCGGGAAATTCCAGCCCAAGAACTTGAGAATTGATCGGACCTGTTTGATTTTAGAAACCTAAAATTTCTATCGCTCACATCGACAGGTTTTGGTATTCTTAGCTTTGTTCCCGGCTGACGCCGGGGCCTTTGAGCCGCCACCGTCAGCGGCGCTCCCGGCGCGGCATCGCGTTGGGGGGGTGCTTAAGACGACTCATTCAGACTTGACGGCGCTACCCCCTTGGCATTCTGATCTACCTCAACATCACGGCGATGCTCACCTCTGAGAATCATTCACCACTGGAAAAGTCGCGCGTCTAAACCATTATGGAGTGGTCCGAAAAAGTTGTGCTAATCACCGGCGCTTCCTCAGGCATTGGGCGCGGGCTTGGAATTGAGTTGGGCCGGCGCGGCGCGGCAGTTGGCTTGCTGGCGCGGCGCGCAGATGCTTTAGCAGAGGTGGTCGAAGAGATCGAAGTGGCGGGCGGTCGCGCGATTGCTCTTCCGGCGGACGTGACCGATGCGGACGCGGTGCGCTTCGCCGCTTGTGCGCTACGGCGAAAGTTCGGTTACATCGATTTGCTAATCGCCAATGCCGGTGTGGGCGGCACGACCTATGCGGTGGATCTCTGTGAAAAGGAAGTTGCCGAGCTGATCAAGGTCAACGTGATTGGCGTAGTGAACAGTGTGACCGCGGTGATTCCGCACATGATTAAGCGCGGCACCGGACAACTGGTGGCGATTTCCAGTCTCGCGGCTTATCGCGGGCTGCCTAAATCGGCAGCGTATTGCGCCAGCAAAGCCGCCGTGTCGGCGCTCTTTGAAAGTTTGCGAATCGATTTGATGGGCACCGGGGTTGATGTGACGATCATTCATCCAGGTTTTATCAAGACACCGCTGACCGCGGGTCGCAGCCACATGCCTTACCTGATGGAACTTGATGACGCGGTAAAGAAAATGGTGCACGCGATCGAGAAGCGGAAAAGGAGTTATGCCTTTCCCTGGCAACTGGCGAACCTCGTGCGTGCCTGCATGCTTCTGCCAATTCCATTGTATGATTGGATTGCGGCCAAAAATTCGTTTCGCGAATAGAAGAACTGTTCTTTGTACTTGGTGCTTTATACTTTGCGCTCTCGTGATGCTTGACCCACCAATCATGAGGGATCGGAATCTTTTGGAACAAAGCACGAAGTACAAAGCACAAAGTACGATCTAAGATTTCAAATTTAGAATCTAAGACAAGGGATCCGCAATGACCCTTCTTCAAGCCATTCTGCTCGGCATTGTTCAAGGTCTAACTGAATTCATACCCGTCAGTTCTACGGCGCACCTGGTGCTGGCCAGCCGGGTCATGAAACTGGAGTTGGCTCCGGAGGCGCTAACGTCGTCAATCGCCGTGATTCAGCTCGGCACACTAGTCGCCGTCGTGGTCTATTTCATCGGCGACATCTGGAGGATCACGCGGGCGTTCATTCACGACCACCTGGTCTTGCTGAAAGACGGCCGGCGCGATCAATTTAATCGTACCAACGCAAACGCGCGGCTCTCGTCTGATGCCTGGCTGGGCTGGCTGGTAATCATCGGTTCGGTGCCGGTGGCTGTTGTGGGCCTCGCCTTCAAAAAGCAGATTGAGGGGACGTTTACGAAAAATCTTTGGGTGATCGCGACGATGATGATTGTCGTGGCGTTGTTGCTGGCAGTCGCCGAAGCTGTCGGAAAAAGGCAGCGGCGCATGCAGGAGTTGGGAGTCGGCGACGCGCTGGCCGTCGGCTTTGCTCAGTGCCTCGCCTTGATTCCCGGATCGAGCCGTTCCGGTTCGACCATCATGGCTGGTCTCTTTGCCGGCGAGACGCGCGAGACCGCCGCCCGCTTTTCATTTCTGCTGTCCATTCCGGCCATAGCTGCCAGCGGTTTGTTGGAATTGAAAGAAGCACTGCACCGGCTCCCGCACGGCAGTCTAACGACCCTGGCGGTCGGTACTATTATTTCCGGCATCGTGGGCTATGCGTCGATCTGGTTCCTGCTACGTTATCTGCGCACGCACACCACCGGAGTTTTCATCGGCTATCGCCTGCTCGTGGGCGGCGCGATCCTCATCATGCTGCTCAACGGACGTATTAGTCCGTTGTGAGAAAACCAAATCATTTTTCATTTCTCATAATTTCTCATTTGTCATTGGTCATTCTTTGGTCTTAGGTCCAGCAGGAAAACAATGGAAAATGGAAAATGAAAAATGAGAAATGGAAAATCTCGTAGCTCTTTCGGTCTAACAACAAGTAAACTCCCACTGATATGACTGTAAAGCGTTGGATAGTGCGTGATTTCGATCACGCCTCAGCATCTGAGTTGGCCGCCGCGCTCGGCCTCTCGCCGATCGTCGCCGGGTTGCTCGTCGCGCGCGGCCATCAGGATCTGGATTCCGCGCGAGCTTTTCTCAAACCCAGCCTCGATCAACTTCACGATCCATTCCTGATGCGCGGCATGTCGGACGCGGTAGAACGTCTGCTTCACGCAATCGATCACCAGGAGCCGGTCCTGATTTATGGCGACTATGACGTTGATGGCACCACGGGCACGGCCGTGCTGTTGCGAGCCCTGCGCATGTTGGGAGCCACCGCCGGGTATCACGTGCCGCATCGTTTCACCGAAGGCTATGGGATTCAGCAGGCAGGTTTGGAGAAAGCGGTAAGCGACGGTTACAAGCTCGTGGTCAGCGTCGATTGCGGCATACGCGCGCACGAGCATCTGCATTGGGCGCGCGCGAACGGACTGGACATTATCGTCACTGACCATCATCTGCCTGATGACGATGAAGGATCGCCACCGGCGCTCTCCGTCTTGAATCCTAATCAACACGGCTGCAACTATCCGGATAAGAATCTCGCGGGCGTCGGTGTCGCCTTCAAACTGATCCATGCGTTGTTTCGCGAGCGCGGACGAGAAGCGCAGGTGCCGGGCTTTCTGAAGATGGTAGCCATTGGCACCGTTGCCGACGTCGCGAAACTTGTCGGAGAGAATAGATCGATCGTTGCCCTGGGGCTCTCGGATCTCCCGCGCGCGGTGAATCCGGGGCTGCGCGCGCTCATCGATATCGCAGGTTGCGGCGACGATACTGAGATGACCGCTTACGATCTCGGCTTTCGTATCGGGCCCAGGATTAACGCGGCCGGCCGGATGGATGCGGCGCGGGCCGTCATCGAACTATTTGAAGCGAAAGAGAAAGATGAAGCCCGGCGATTGGCTGAGCATCTGGATACTCGTAATCGCGAACGCAAAGACGCACAGCGCGAGATCTTCAACCGAGCTATTGAAGAGTTTGAAAGCGGTGCCGAGCGCGCTGCCCAGACGCATGCCGCGGTCATCGCCGGCGATGGTTGGCATCGCGGGGTCATCGGCCTGGCTGCTTCAAAGATCGCCGAGCGCCTGAATCGGCCGTGCGTGGTCATCTCGCTCGACGGCGACGTCGGCCATGGCTCAGCGCGCAGCATCGAAGCCTATCACCTCTTCAACGGCCTGACGGCTTGCCGCGATTTGCTGGATAAATTCGGCGGCCATTCGCACGCCGCCGGGCTGTCGATCCGCCGTGAACACATCCCGGAATTTCGCCGACGCTTGAATGAACATGCGGCCTCGTGTTTGACTGAAGCAGACCTTGAACCGGTGCTCGCGATCGATGCAGAGGTGCCGCCGCCAGCGCTGGGGTTTCAGCTGGCGCAGGATCTGAGCGCGCTCGAACCGTTTGGCGCCGGCAATCCGCGCCCGGTTTTCGCGACTCGCGGCTTTCGGGTACTCAGCGAGCCGCAGATCATTAAGGAGCAGCATCTAAAGCTCAGGGTCGCAGGCGACGACAATCGCCCGATAGAAGCGATTTGGTGGCGAAGAGTAGAAGAGGCCGGGCAAACGCCACGGGCCAATCAGCGCATCGATCTCGCATACGAGTTGGAAGCAAATCGTTGGAATGGCGATATCAGGTTGCAGTTGAATGTCAAAGATATGAAGACCGTAAACCGTAAACCGTAAACCGTGAACCGCAGAACCGAATACGGTTTACAGTTCACAGTTTCCGGTTCACGACGCTTATGCAAGCTTTACCGCGAAAAAGAATCAGCGCAGTTGATCTCCGCGCCCGCGTCCCGGCGATCGCGCGCGGCCTGGCGCTGTTGCTGCTGATTGGCGGCGCGATTTTTGTGGGCGTGTCTTACTACAAGATGCGCAACAATCAACCGTTTCGTTTGAAATCGGAAGCGCCCGCGCTGTCGAAAGAAATTACCGGAATCATAGATGGCTACGAGCGCCGCGTCACCAGGAACGATCGTTTGTATCTGTGGCTGCGGGCCGCGCGCGACGTTTCTTATGCTGATGGCCATCATGAACTCGAGAGTGTCAACCTACAGGTGTTTCCCCCGGAGGGTGACAAGCCGGATCAAATTATTTCAGATCGCGCAATTTATGATGAGAAGAGCGGGTCCGGGCAATTCAACGGCAACGTGCAAATTGAAACCCATGAGTCTTTGAAAGTAAAAACCGATTCGCTCATTTATCACCAGGATTCCAAAATAGCGGAAACGTCTTCGCCCATCACCTTTGAACGCGAAAACGTTTCCGGCCGCTCAGTCGGCGCGCTGGTGGATAACGAGAAGAAGCGAATGGAACTGCGCAGCCAGGTCGAGGTTACGGTGGCGCCCGAAGCGTTTAAGAATCCGAACGCTAAAGATACTAAGCCATCAAACTTGAAAGGTTCGCGCGCGAAGCCGGTCACGATCCATTCGGCGCAGGCGGTATTCGAGCAGACTTCGATGCGTCTGACTTTCTCGGGCGGCGCCACTGCCGAACAGGATCAGGACATCATGAGCGGTGACAACCTGACCGCCATCCTCAACGATAAGAAGAAGCTGCAAAAGATCGAGATGCGGGGCAATTCATATCTGCGTTCGATGGACGAAGGGCACGCGGCTGAAGCGCATTCGGTCGACATGGATTTTTTCCTCGACGACGATCAACGTCTGCAGCGTGCTTACGGTTCGCGTGACATTCGCGCCCAAACTCTGAACGCGGATTCCGACATGCAACTCAGTGGCGCGAACGGACTGGAAATAACCTTCCAGGCGCAGGGCGATCGCAGCTTGCTGAAAGAAATGCGCGCTGATGGTCGTTCGGTGGTTACGCTTTCCGCGCCGAAGTCCCGCCCAAACGACCCACGATCGGCCAGCAAGCGACTGACGGCCGATGCGATTAAGATGAGTTGGCGCGCGACCGGCAAAGATTTGGACAAGGCAGAGGCCGTGGGCAATGCCGAGTTGTACGTCGAGCCGGTGCAGAAAAATGCTAAGACGGAACGCAAAACGTTAACCGCGCCGCGCTTTGATTGTGACTTTTTCGAGAGCGGGAATATCGCGCGAAACTGCACCGCGACCGGCGGCGCAAAAGCGGTCTTCGATCCTTTTCAGCCGAGCGAGAAGCGTGGGACTCGAACCATGACCGCGCAGAAGATGGCTGCGCTGTTTGTCCGCGAGACCCAGGACGTCGACAAGGTCGACGCCACCGGCGACGCCAAGTTCAACGAAAACGATAGGAACGGAACTGCCAACACAGTGTCGTACAACGCTACGGACGACACCGTGCGCCTGCGCGGAGGCGACCCGACAGTTTGGGATTCACGCGCGCGCACCAAAGCAGTCGAGATCGATTCGAATAATGCCACGCACATTTCGTCCTGTCGCGGCAAAGTGCAGACGACCTACTACAGTCAGGAACAAACGAACGGCGCGGCGCCGTTTCAGAAAGCGAAGAGCCCGGTTTATCTGCTGGGCGATCGCGCTGAACTCAATCATGATTCCGGAGTGGCGACTTACAACGGCAACGCGCGCATGTGGCAGGACGATAATTTTGTTCGCGCCGACACGATCGTTTTGTATCGCGAACAGAAACAAATGGAAGGGCGCGGCCACGTGCAGAGCGCGCTTTATCAGGCCAAGCAAAAGACCGGTAGTGCAACCGCGGTCGTGCCGGTTTTTGCCATGGCTGAGTTCATGAAGTATTCCGATCCGGATCGCCTGTTGCACTACGAAACCAATGTGGACATCAAGCAGGGAACTGATCGAATGACGGCAGGCATCGCCGATGTCTACTTGCAGAAGGACGGCAATGAGGTCGAGCGGACCATCGCCCAGCGCAACGTCGTGCTGATCCAGCCGGGCAAGCGCGGCACCGGAGATTGGTGCCAGTACACAAACATCGACGAGGTCGCGGTCCTGAAAGGCAATCCGGCGCACGTCGAAGACGCTGAACAGGGGACCACGGACGGCGATCGTCTGACGTTGTACCGGCGCGAGAATAAGGTTGTCGTGGATGACAATCGAGGATCCCAATCGCCGGGTCGCGTGCGTTCGACCCATAAGATCACACGGCCCTAGCAGGCTGCTGAAAAACTCCTTGAGAGTCCGCGAAGCGCGAGATTTGGAGTGCGGCGACTTGTCGCCGCTTTTGCTCCGATGTACCAAGAAACCGCAAATGCCAAGGATTTGGCAAGCAAGCCATACGAAAGCGGATCGCCGCACTCCAAAAACGGACGACTCTCTCGAATTAGTTTTTCAGCAACCTGCTAGGAAAGTGTTTAGCGTGTGGCTACCGCCCCGCGTAACCGGCGGGCAGTAGCCCGCCGCTAAACGTATCGCATGATATCAGGTTGAGTTCGACTAGACGGAAGCTCTCCGGGATGAAACCAGCAACGCAACCTGACTCGCTCGGACATTGGGGCCGCTACGGTGGTCGCTTTGTGCCAGAGACTCTGATGGCGCCGCTCGAGGAATTGACGGCAGCGTATGAAGTCGCGCGCGCAGATGAGAGTTTTCAGCAAGAGCTCGATGGGCTGTTGCGAGATTTCGCCGGGCGCCCGACACCGCTCTTCCTGGCTCAGCGTTTGACCGAGCACGCCGGCGGCGCGCGGATCTATCTCAAACGTGAAGATCTCCTGCATACCGGCGCGCACAAAATCAATAACACTCTGGGTCAGATACTGCTCGCTCGCCGCATGGGAAAGCGACGCATCATCGCCGAGACGGGCGCGGGTCAGCACGGCGTAGCGACCGCGACAGTCTGCGCGCTGTTTGGTTTGGAATGCGTCGTCTATATGGGCTCGGAAGACATGCGGCGACAGCAGTTGAATGTTTTTCGCATGCAACTGCTCGGCGCGGAAGTGCGCGAAGTTGATTCCGGATCGCGCACGCTGAAAGACGCGATTAACGAAGCCTTGCGCGACTGGGTGACGAACGTTTCGGATACTTACTATCTACTCGGCAGTGCGCTCGGTCCGCATCCTTACCCCCTGATGGTCCGCGATTTCCAAAGCGTTATCGGCTCTGAAGCGCGGGAGCAGGTTCTGGAAAAAGAAGGTCGCTTGCCTGACTGTCTGATGGCCTGCGTAGGCGGCGGATCGAATTCCATCGGTATGTTCCATCCGTTTCTTTCCGACGACGGAGTGAGAATGATTGGCGTCGAAGCGGGCGGCACCGGCGGCGAGTTAGGCCAGCACGCGGCGCGATTCAACGCGGCGGGCGGCGGGCGGGCGGGAGTTTTGCAAGGCACGATGAGCTACGTGCTTCAGGATGAACGCGGCCAGATTGCGACGACGCATTCAATCTCGGCGGGACTCGATTATCCTTCGATTGGCCCGGAGCACGCGTTTCTTCATGACGCAGGGCGAGTCGAATATACATCCGTCTCAGACGATGAAGCTTTGGCAGCTTTTCAAATGTTGTCCAGGTTGGAAGGAATAATTCCGGCCCTGGAGTCGGCGCACGCGGTGGCGCACGCGTTGAAAGTCGCGAGCGAGATGAAGCATGATCAGATTCTGATCGTTAATTTGTCGGGGCGCGGTGACAAGGATATAGACACGGTCCGTGAGAGCCCGGAGCCCCGCTAGGGGCGAGATGTTTATAGATCCGAAGTCTCTCTAGTTTCTCAGAGCCCCGTAGGGGCGAAAGACGTACATGCCGCTCCTACGGAGCCTCAATTGATCAGTTACGTCAGGAGCTATAAACATTTGGCTCCTACGGAGCCACTGAATGTCACGCATTGCCGATACCTTTGCTATCCTGAAAAACGAAAACCGTCGCGGTTTCATTCCCTTTATCACCGCCGGCGATCCCGATCTGCTTACCACGCTCGATCTGATTGTCGAATTGGCCCGGGCCGGCGCGACGTTGATCGAACTAGGCGTGCCGTTTACCGATCCCATGGCCGACGGCCCGGTCATTCAGCGCGCTTCTGAGCGGGCCCTTCGTCATGCCTTTGGTCTTACAGAGATTCTGCAGGTTGTCGCCGAAGCACGTCAGCAAACCGGCGTGCCGATTATTCTTTTCAGTTATTTCAATCCCTTGTTGCAATTCTGTGCGAACGAAAAAGCGGACGAGTCGAGCACCCCAGCGGGGCTGCCCCGCCGGGGACCCCGCCCGTCCGCGCTCCCAGCATTCAGGTTTGAGAAGCTCGCGCGCGAGGCCAAACGCGTCGGCGTCGATGGCGTTCTCGTCACCGATCTGGTGCCGGAAGAAGCAAGCGAGTTTGCGGCCGCCTTACGAGCAAACGATCTCGACACGGTTTTTCTGGTCGCGCCCACTTCTACAGATGAGCGCCTGCAAATGATCGCCGAACGCGCGAGTGGTTTCATCTACGCAGTGTCGCGGGCGGGTGTCACCGGCGCGCGCGACGAGATGAGCTCCGAAGCCGAGAAACTCGTTCGCCGGGTGCGCAAGTTTTCAGATTTGCCGGTGGCGGTCGGTTTTGGCATTTCCACACCAGAGCAGGTTGCAGATGTCTGGCGTTATGCCGATGCGGCGGTAGTTGGTTCAGCGATCGTCGCAGAGATTGAGCAGTCTCCGTCTTCAGAGGATTGTGTCTCCAGGGTTGGGCAATTCGCGCGGCGACTGATTTCAGGTTGAGAAATTGCCTTGCCCGAGTAGAAAGATCCACGAAATGCACGAAGAGGAAGTCGTAGTGTTCGTGCGATTTGGTGTGATTTAGTGGATCGTTCTTGTCCGGGCGGAGAGTCAACTCGAAACACGTTGCGATCATTGCAACGGTCATTAACTACTTCTGGTTTGATAAGTTTGTTTGCTGATCAGAAGGTGCTCGACGAGATCAGCATCTTAGAGTATTCTTACGCGTCATTTTACGAGCTATGACGCGCCTGACCTTCGGGTAGCGCAGAGAGGGCTGCTGAGGCGCGCGCTCATGAGGGTTCAACCTCGAAACCCTCCGGATAAGGCTGTGTTTCATGCGTGAAATTCTGTTCCATTCTCGCGTGAGTTGTGTTATCCTCGCCCCCATAAAGCTGTGGGATGCCCCGAAACACGACTTAATCACCAGAAGAGGAGCAGAAGAAAGAGATGCCCGTTATGCCTGAAGATCGCATTGCAGACCGCAGTCGCGCCATCGAAGCCGCGCTGCTCAACATTGAAAAGAGATTTGGCAAGGGATCGA
>JBGPWS010000393.1:0-3564 GCA_041492345.1 Pyrinomonadaceae bacterium
GACCCGCGCATTAAGGAGCGCAAGAAATACGGACAGAAAGGCGCGCGCAAGCGCTTCCAGTTCTCGAAGAGATGAGAATATTGCCGATTGCAAATTTCCGATTTTCGATTGGCAATTGCGAATCGTCTAAGACGACAGTCGCTGATTTCAAATCGGACATTCACTGATTCCATTGTCGCGATTTTGATTGGTTGCTTTCAAAGCGAAAGCCCCGGTTGCGGCGAGTACATAAAACCAATTGACATAAAGGAGAAAGCTGTTTGGTTACGGTTACGATGAAAGAATTGCTGGAGGCCGGTGTTCACTTCGGTCACCAGGTGCGTCGTTGGAACCCGAAAATGAAGGAATACATTTTCGGCGAACGCAACGGCATTTACATTATCGATCTGCAAAAGACGCAGAAGATGTTTCGCGAGGCGCTGCAGTACGTCACCAACATGGTCGCCGAAGATCGCGGCAAGACAGTGCTCTTCGTAGGCACGAAGCGCCAGGCACAGGATGCAGTGCGCGAAGAGGCAGAACGCTCGGGACAATATTACGTGAACCAGCGCTGGCTGGGCGGCCTGCTAACGAATTTTCAGACGGTGCAGAAGTCGATCAAGCGCCTCAAGGATCTGGATGTAATGCAGACCGATGGCCGCTATGAGAAGCTGACCAAGAAAGAACGAATCAAGCTGGATCGCGAGCGACAAAGCCTGGAAAAGGTGCTCTCTGGCATCAAGGCAATGAATCGCCTGCCCGACGCAGTCTTTGTCATCGACGTGCGCAAGGAAGAGATCGCGGTGGCCGAAGCGAACAAGCTCGGCATCCCCGTGATCGCTGTCGTCGATACCAATTGCTCGCCGGAAGGAATCGATTACGTGATTCCGGGCAACGACGACGCCTTGCGCGCCGTCCGCCTGTTCGCGTCGCGCATCGCTGACGCCGTACTCGAGGGCCAGCAAATGTTGACCGAGGGTGCCGCTTCCGCTGAAGAGCCGGCTGCGGCAGAAGCACCTGAAGCTGAAACGTCATCAGCCGGCGGCAAGACTGAAAGTGCCGAGGCTCCGGGCGCAGTTGAGGGTGCCGAAGCCGAGCCGGTAGCAGATTCCGCGCCGCCCACGCCAGTCAGCACTGAACAAATCATTGCTCAACCCGGCGAACCTGTGCTCCAAGACGAACCCGAAAACGAGAGTGCGGAGGTCGTCGCCGCAAGTTAGAATTAAGGCAATATCAGATTCATCGGCGAGCGCAGCCTCAAAAGCGGGACCTCCGCCGGGCTGCGCGTTTTAATAAGTGGCACAGCCTTTCGGTCTGTGTCTTTCCAAATCAAGATCACCACAGACTAAAGTCTGTGCCACTATTTAGGGAGAAAGTAAGGAATCATGGCAGACATAACCGCAGCCGCGATTAAGGCGCTGCGCGAAAAAACGGGCGCCGGAATGATGGAGTGCAAGAAAGCCCTCATCGAAGCCGGCGGTAATGAAGAGCGCGGGATAGAAATCTTACGCGAGCGCGGTTTGGCGTCAGCCAAGAAGAAAGAGGGCCGCGTGGCTGCCGAAGGAGTGGTCGGATCCTACATTCACATGGGCGGCAAGGTAGGCGTGCTGGTCGAAGTAAACTGTGAGACCGATTTCGCGGCCCGCAGCGCAGAGTTTCAGCAACTGGTCAAAGACATCGCCATGCACATCGCCGCCGCCGAACCGCGTCACGTCTCGCGTGAAGAAGTAGCCGCGGAAACGTTGGACAAGGAGCGCGAGATCGCGCGGGCCCAGGCCAAAAACGATCCCAAAAACGCGAACAAGCCCGACCAGGTCATCGACAAAATCGTCGAGGGCCGGCTGAACAAGTTCTATGAAGAGTTTGTTTTGCTTGACCAGCCATTCATCAAAGATCCGGCCAAGACAGTCGGCGAGTTGGTCACCGACAAGATTGCCCAGACCGGAGAGACGATTACGATCAGAAGATTCGCTCGCTACAAGATGGGCGAAGGTCTGGCAAAGCGCGGAGACGACTTTGGCGACGAGGTCGCGAAACTAGCCGGAAGTTAGTTTCGAGTTCAGAGTTTCGAGTTATTGGCTTCTTCGACAAGCTGGAATACTCCATGCGATGACAAGTGCAAGAACCCGAAGCCCCAAACTCGTAACTCGAAACTGTTATTCATAGATGAGCACCGAAATTCAAAATCAACCAGCGTTTCGCCGGGTCCTCCTGAAGATTTCCGGAGAGGCGCTGATGGGCGAGCAAACCTTCGGCATCGATGTAAACGTTGCTCGCGCCGTGGCCGAAGAAATCAAGCAGGTGCACGATCTGGGAATCCAGGTCGCAGTGGTTGTCGGCGGCGGTAACATCTTCCGGGGGCTTTCGAAAAGCGCCGGCAACATGGACCGTTCTTCGGCCGACTATATCGGCATGCTGGCGACTGTCATGAATGCCGTCGTACTCCAGGACGCCTTGGAAAAGACCGGCATTCAGACGCGCGTGCTGTCGGCAATTCACATTCCTCAACTTGCCGAACCCTTCATTCGCCGTCGCGCCATTCGTCACCTGGAAAAAGGCCGGATCGTGATCTTCGCGGCCGGCACCGGCAATCCGTTCTTCTCGACTGATTCAGCGGCCGCGTTGCGCGCGCTCGAGATTAAGGCCGAAGTAATTCTGAAAGCCACCAAGGTGGACGGCGTGTACTCAGCGGATCCGATGAAGGACGCCACGGCGACACGCTTCGACTGCATTACCTATCAGGAAGTTCTGGAGAAGCAGTTGAAAGTGATGGATGCTTCGGCAATCTCGATGTGCATGGACAACAATCTGCCGATCGTGGTCTTCAACATGCGCAAGCCCGGCAACATCGCGCGCGTAGTCCAAAGCGATTCCGGAATAGGGACGCGCGTCTGCCTGGAAAAACCGTGAACGGTAAACCGCAAACAGTAGGTGCGTTCGTCTGGCCGACGGTCTGTTCAAAGCTTGACTAAGTTCGCAGTTTTGTCTATTCACGGTTTACGGTTCACCGTTTTCGGAGGTTGTCATGAGCGAAAAAGACGTCATCAAAGAAACCAAGCCGCGCATGGAAAGCGCGATCGACGATGTGCGCCGCAAGCTGGCAACCGTACGCACCGGTCGCGCCGCGGTGAGCCTGCTCGATAGCATTGTCGTTGACTACTACGGCACCCCTACACCGCTAACCCAGATGGCTTCCGTGCATGCTCCCGAACCGCAGCTGCTCACGGTACAGCCATGGGATCAGACGCAGGTGGCCAATGTCGAGAAAGCGATCCGCTCTGCCGATCTCGGACTGAATCCATCTAACGACGGCAAGCTGGTGCGCATTCCCATTCCGCCGCTCACCGAAGAACGTCGCAAGCAACTGGCTAAGCAAGTTCACGAAATCGCTGAAGAGCATCGCACCGCCATTCGCAACATCCGCCGCGATGAGAACGACAAATTGAAAAAGATGCTGAAGGACAAGACCATTTCGGAAGATGCCGAGCGCGACGGGCTGGATGAAGTTCAAAAACTGACCGACACCTACATCTCAAAGATTGACGAACTGTCAAAGTCCAAAGAACATGAAATCATGAGCGTCTA
>JBGPWS010000316.1:0-5313 GCA_041492345.1 Pyrinomonadaceae bacterium
CTGCAAGATTCTGATTAAGTGGATGATTCAAGTCGGCGAAGCCGACGCCCTCCCTGACGGTCAGGCTACTGCCCCGAAATCCCATCGCGAACCGCTCCGAAACCGTAGCCTCTCATGCAGTGCTACGGGGCGTATCATCCTCACGCGTACACTCCACCACATCATGCGAGATTTCGATGACAATGAGTTTCCACTCGCTTATCTCCTAACCATACGAACATATGGAACGTGGTTGCATGGTGATGAGCGAGGCTCGATGGATCGCAGGCGCAACCTGTATGGCACCTCCAAGATCGCGCCGAACCCGACGCTTCAGAGATCGGACGAGAAACAACTCAAGCATGCGCCTGTCACTCTTAACGCAAGACAACGGCAGGTCGTAGAGAAGGCAGTTCGGGAGGTGTGCGACCATCGTCCCTACATCCTTCGAGCAATCAGTGTTAGGACTAACCATGTGCACACGGTGGTGACCGTAATGCAAGATCCTGAGCTGGTATTGAACGCTTTCAAATCCTATGCGACCAGAAAGCTGCGCAGAGCGAAACTAATGCCTGTCAAAGTCAAACCCTGGGTGCGGCATGGCAGCACGGTCTATCTCTGGAAGGAAAAGGATGTGGCCAAAGCTATTGAGTATGTGATGTAAGGGCAAGGGGATGATCTGTTCCGGCTCGATGATGATGAGTGAGCGCGCAAGTGGGACGCCCTCCCTCACGGTCGGGCTACTGCCCCGCTATCAACTCCTGCCCTACCACAGCGCGTCCTGACATTCTCTCACGCCAAACGCTTCGCGCAACTCGATGCCGCCTGTATCTCCTTTTCTGGTTGTCGCTGGCTTGTGCCCTCTATGTTCTGGTGGCGGTGATGTGGTTGGTTCCGGATCGCCGGATTGAGAAGACTATTGCGCAGTGAACGGTTGTTACTGCGACGATCGCTTCGCAAAATATCCCGGCCGGTAGCGCAGCTTCAATTGCGGTAGTTCGCGATTAGTGATCTCGATCGACATCTTACGAAATGAACCATCTCGCTTTTTATTAGTCGACGAGTAAGCGAGGAGATATTGAGAACGAAGTTCCTGCTCGATTTCTGCGAAGGCCGCCTTCAAGTCCTCTTGTTTCTTTGGGAAAAACGCGCGACCGCCGGTGCGCTCTGCGACGTCTTTGAGGGCGTTCTTATCTACGCCATCCTGGCTTTTGTCGCCGATGCCAATTGCATAGATCACAGTCTCAAACAGAATCGCTTGATCGACGGCGTCGCGGCGCACCAGGCGGCTGCTGGTGTCGAACCCGTCGGTTAAGAGAATAATCGCGCGCCGCCGCTGGCCGAGACTTCGCGCCAGCACCTCCTTGCAAGTCACGCTGATGGAATCCCAAATCGCTGTCGAGCCTTCACGAGGCGGAGCGATCGTCCCCGGGCCGGATGTGATGCCGCCGATTGGTGGCGCGGAACCCAGGTATGAAGGGAACGCCACTTCCACGCCTTCCAACGCGTGATAGATGCCAATCACGTCGCGCGTCAAAGGTTGTTCCAGGTGCGCATAACCTTCGAAGGGGATAATGGCGGCCTGGTCTTTGTTGGACCGAATAACGTTCTCGACGAACGTGCGGGCGGCTGCTTTTTCGTCCGGAAGCGTGCGTTCTTCGGAACCGCTCACATCAATCAAAAAAGCGATAGATAGCGGGCGATCAGTCTCGCGCTGAAAAGTGAAGAGTGTCTGGGGCACGCCGTCCTCAAGCACGCGAACGTCGCTCTGCTGTAGCGTCGTAATTTAGCGATTGCTCTTATCGGTAGCGGTGAAAAGAAGATTGGTGAGATCAGTCTCGGTGCGAATGACTTCGACGTCCTGGGTCGACGGCGTTTGGGCTGCTACACCCACGAGCAGCGCGCCGGTCAAGCCCAACGCGAGGAGCAGCCTGGAAACCGTGGAAATGGAGTCCGCGCAGCGGACGTTCGAGAATAGCCCAGCACTTGAGTGCTGGGTACGGATGCTGGAGAAAAATAAATAGCCCGTGAAACGGGCGGCTGAAATCACAACGCTAACGGTCACGCGGTCGGTTCAGTCGTTCACTCCGCGGACTGCCCTTTTCTCTTGTTGGTTACTCCCAGCGATAAATCGCTCGGCTATTTTCGCGAAGTTCGCTTCGCGGACTCAATCGGGGATTTAGTATCGCGCCGGCGCGCGGCCGTTGCTTTTGACACCGGCAGCTTCCTGCGCGATCTTCACGCCGACGCTGGCGCCGATCCGGGTGGCGCCGGCTTCGACCATGGCGCGCGCATCGTCGATATTCTTCACACCGCCCGAAGCTTTGACGCCGAGTTCAGAGCCGACGACGCGGCGCATCAGAGCGATGTCCGCAACTGTAGCGCCTCCCTTCGAAAATCCGGTAGACGTCTTAACAAAGTCGGCCCCGGCTTTTTTCGCGGCCTGGCAGGCACGGACTTTTTCATCATCGGTCAACAGGGCGGTTTCGATGATCACTTTGCAGGTCACGCTGTATTCATGGGCGACCTCGGCCACGGATCGAATGTCGTGTTCGACCAAACAGTCGTCGCCACTCTTCAAGGCGCCAACGTTTATGACCATGTCAACTTCGCGGGCGCCATCCATAATCGCGCGGCGCGCTTCGTAAGCTTTCACATCGGATAGGGTCGCGCCCAGCGGAAATCCGATCACCGTGCAGACCGGAACGCCGGTGCCCTGCAGGTGACAAACGGACGCGCGCACCCAGGTCGGATTCACGCACACAGAAGCGAAGTGATATTGCGCGGCTTCCTCGCACAGACGTTTGATTTCACTTTCCGTGGCGTCGGGCTTCAAAAGCGTGTGGTCGATCAAGCTGGCCCAGTCGCGCGCGGAAGCTGTCTGGCCGAGAACAAGTCCAATTCGTGAAGCGCCGGCATCAACGACGCGATGCATGCGTTCGGGGCAGCGATGAAAACATTCCGACGTGCAACCGCACATCTTTGCCTGGTCGAGACCCTCGCCATTCAGGCGGGCATAGATCACGTCGGTGATCTGCTCGACCAGTTGTTCGAAATCGCCGTTGTGTGAATAGGGCATATTTATTTTACCAGTCCCCACTCTTTCAGCACCGACATCAATGTCGGCAGTGGATCCTGCCACAGCCAATCAACTTTAAGCCCCAGGCCTTCAAGGACTTTGCTCCGATAGACGCCATTCTCATCCGTGTCTATCAGCTTGAATGTTCCGTCGTCTCCGAGATGATAGAACTCGGCGCGCTTCCGAGTCTGATCGAGTATCCAGTACTCGAGGACGCCGGCTTCTTCGTACTCATAGAATTTATCGCCACGATCTCTCGCCTGGCTGTCAGGACTGACAATCTCTACAACGAGGTCAGCCGGGCCATCGAGATAGGTTCGCTTCAAACGGCTGAGTTTGTCTTTTGATATGAATAGCAGGTCCGGTTCACGCCCGGATGGTCTCGTGCTCAACCTAATTTGAAATGGGGGGAGGAATATCCGGCCCAACTGTTTCGCTTCAACGAAGTGCAGAAGCAGTGCCCCTAGAAAAGCCGTGAGCGATTGATGTGGATCTGATGTTGGACTCATTACCATCACCTCTCCGTCAACCCACTCGGCCCGAATGCCGTCTGCCCACTCGAGAAATTCCTCATAGGTCATCCGGGGTGGCGGAGTCGGAGTGACGGGCGGCGTGGGAGTTTGTGTCTTGAGTTCTTGTGCCATCGTTGAATCCTTTGCGCTGTCGGCGAAAATCATTTTACGCCAACGCCGGGAGTTCGGCCAATTACAATCTCGGTTGGTTGGTCAGTATGAGCTGGAACGAGTTTTCTTTAGCACGCGGCTTCAGGGTCTGTCTCAAGACTCGTGATGCGTGGTTAACAAAGTTAGCTTTATCCATTTGTCTCCACTCAACCGAGTTTTAACACAGGGCCTTCAGTAAGGTGGTCACCAATGTCATTGATCTCTGGTGCGACCGCGCGATCGTCAGATCACTTTAGGTGCAATCGTCACGTCTTCCACTTGTCACTTGTAGGGAAGTTACGGACGAATATCTGGGAGTTCCCGCAGTTGTCACAAATTAGAATGAGCCAGCGCTGAGTATTGCTAAATCCAAAGCCGGAGGCCTCCAGCTCGTTCAACTAGAGGATACCCCGTGATATCGATCTTGCTTAGCGGTCCGCCTGGAAGATACTCACTAACAAGATATGGCTTCTGACTCTCATAGTCGTGATCCACGACCCGCAAAATGTTGGGATGTGAGAGTTCAACACAGGCACGAACCTCCTCTTTGAAGCGTTTGATACGCTCCGGGTTTTTCAGTCTTTTCAAAACGAAGTGTTGTTTGTCGTCAGTTCCATCTTCTGACACGAGGTATGTGTGAGCTTGACCGCCTTCTGAAAGAGCACGAATTACTTTCCATTTTCCGTACTGCTGCGCCATGAGCCTCGCTAACTAAGGATTTTTCACCGCTGATACTGCCTCTCGATCGCATCGATCTTGCCCACCCGCTTGCGGTGGCGATCTTCGGTGAGTTCAGTGCCCAGCCAGGCCCGCACAATATCGCGCATCTCGGCGCTGGAGATCGTCTTGCTGCCGAGCGTGAGGACGTTGGCGCCATTGTGTTCGCGCGAGTTGCGCGCCACTTCGACGGAATAACACGCGGCCGCGCGCACGCCGGGAACTTTGTTGGCCGTCATCGCCGAGCCCACGCCGGCGCCGTCGATCACAATGCCGACATCTACTGAGCCATCAGCGACAGCCCGCGCGACGGCATGAGCAAAGTCGGGATAATCGACCGCGCTTTCCGAGTTGGTGCCAAAATCATGAACGCGATGACCAAGTTCGCCGAGGAAGGCCTTGAGTTCTTCCTTCATCGGGAAGCCACCGTGGTCTGCTCCCACCGCAACCGTTTTGATCTGTTTTGACCCGCTGCGTGGAACGCGACGAACCACTTCGATGCCGCGCTCGTTGATGATGTCCGCGGCTAATGGAGTCAGCCGCGCCCCTTCGGCGATGCGTAGAACTGATCCGCGCTCCAGTCCGCGCACGTCGTCCTCTGTGATTACCAGTTTCGCTGATTCATCGCGAGTGACCGTGCCGCCGGCGGGCGACGCGGAAGATGTAAACGAAGCGGATGTGTGCGCGGGCTTCGGCGGAGTTGACGCCTCAGATTCGGCCGGCACTGCCTTGCTTAAAACGTCGCGCACCAGCGCGCGAACTCGATCTCTGGTTGCATCATCCGCCATTGTCATGTCCGACAAACTTCAGTTTGCCGACTCTGATTGATATCTCCCTTCTCCCTTTGGGAGAAGGGCCGGGGAAGAGGGGCGTAGC
>JBGPWS010000047.1:0-17625 GCA_041492345.1 Pyrinomonadaceae bacterium
AAGGAAGAATATCCTTCGATGATTGCCGGGCACGCGGCCTTGCTGGCGTGGAAGTCAGGCAAGCCGGTGAAGATGATCTACGATCGCGCGGAAGATATGGTCGCCACGACGAAGCGCCATCCCTCGCGAACCAGACATAAGACGGCCGTCACCAAAGATGGAAAGCTTTTGGCGATGGAGATCGATTTTGTGATCGATGGCGGCGCGTACTGCACTTTGTCGCCGGTCGTGCTCTCTCGCGGAACGATTCACGCCGCCGGTCCTTACTTCTGCCCGAACGTCCGCATCAAGAGCCAGGCAGTCGCGACGAACCTGCCGCCGCACGGCGCTTTCAGAGGATTTGGCGCGCCGCAGAGCATCTTTGCACTGGAACGGCACCTCGACAAAGTTGCGAAGACTGTTGGATTGACTCCGGAAGAATTTCGCCGCCGCAACTTCATCCATGAAGGCGAGACGACCGCGACCAATCAAACGATTCGCGAGAAAGTCGACATGGATGGTTTGCTTGATCGGGCATTTGAGTTGAGCGACTATCACGCGAAACGCGAACGGTTTGCGAGAGAGAATGCGGAGCCCTCCCTCACGGTCGGGCTACTGCCCCGATCCGGGACGTCCGCGCTCCCAGGTTCGCGGGTCAAGAAAGGCATTGGGTTCGCTTCATTCATGCACGGCGCCGGATTCACCGGCTCTGGCGAAGTTTATTTGCAGTCAGTTGTCGGCGCCGAAGCGACACCGGAAGGCCTGATCAGAATCCTGGCGGCCAGCACTGAGATTGGTCAGGGGACAAACACGATCTTTGCGCAGATTGCCGCCGAAGCGCTTGGCCTTAGTTACGATCTGTTCGAAGTAGCCCAGCCGGACACTGCTCAGGTTCCGAACAGCGGGCCAACCGTGGCGTCGCGCACCTGCATGATCGTCGGCAAGTTGGTCGAGTCTGCGGTTTTGGGATTGAAACAGACGCTCTTAGGCAGCGGCTTGTTGAATGATCAATTCACGCAGGCAGAGTTTCAAAAGGCCTGCGGTGATTACATTGAAAAGTTTGGTCCGCTGAAATCGTTCAGCAAGTATCAACCACCGCCGGACGTTCATTGGGACGACGAAAAGTATCAGGGTGATGCCTACGGCGCGTTTGCGTGGGCAGTCTACGTCGCGGAAGTTTCGTACGATCCGCTGACATATGAAGCGCACGTGGATGACTTTGTCGCGGTGCAGGAAGTCGGGCGCGTAATCAACCCGGTTCTGGCGGCAGGGCAAATCGAAGGCGGCGTGGCGCAAGCGATCGGAATGACGCTTTACGAAAACGTTGTCTGGGAAAACGGACGCATGGCAAACGGCCAGATGACTAACTACATCATGCCGACCGCGGCTGACATTCCGCCGATTCGCGTCTACTTTGAAGAGAATCCGTACGCTTACGGTCCGGCCGGTGCGAAAGGCATCGGCGAGTTGCCGATGGACGGTCCCGCGCCGGCGATCCTGAACGCGATCGAGAATGCGACGGGCGAGAGCTTCAGGCAGATTCCGTTGATGCCGGAACGAATGATGGAAGAGCTCGTTACTTGAAACTGAGCTTAGACTTCAGCGAGGCTTTGCTCAGCATGCGCGAGAACGGCAATAACCTGCTCGAGGGTCACGCCGGGAAACCATTCCAGGAATTGATCAATGGTGGCGCCTGTTTCCAGGTTTTCGAAAAGTGCTCGTACGGGTACACGACTCCCTTTGAAAACCCATGCCCCGCTGACTTTGTCTGGCACACGCTCTACTTCCTGGCAATCACTCCAATCGAGCATGCTGTACATGCTATGCTGGCGCAAAGAAGCATACAAGAAGATTTTAACGCAGAGGACGCGAAGGATTTCGCAGAGGACGCAGAGGGAAACTTTTCGTGTCGGACAAGATAGAAATCAATTGCATTGTGAATGAAGAGCAGCGAACGCTTCATGCCTTTCCCATGGAGCGTCTGCTCGATGTTCTGCGCGAGCAGTTGCGTCTGACCGGAACCAAAGAAGGTTGTGGCGAAGGCGAATGTGGCGCGTGCAGCGTCATGGTCGATGGTCAGATCGTCAACAGTTGCCTGGTGCCGGTTGCGCAAGTCGAAGGCGCTACAATTCAAACCATCGAAGGGATCGCTACTGACGACCAACTGCACGCCGTGCAGAAGGCTTTCATCGAATGCGGCGGCGCACAGTGTGGCATCTGCACGCCCGGAATGGTTCTGGCGGCGGTGAATCTGCTCGACCGCAACCCCCATCCGAGCGACGCCGACATTCGCAACGGCCTGGCCGGCAATCTCTGTCGCTGCACGGGCTATATGAAGATTTTCGAGTCGGTGGTGCGTGCTTGTCAGAAGGAGTAGATCAAGGGGGAAGCAAGGAAAGCGTCGGCACCGATTCGACTTGGGATGAAAGAGTCGATGAGCCGCGAAGCGGCGACAGAGAGTAGCCCCGGGCGTGAGCCCGGGGTTGAAGTTCGTTAAGAAACACAAAGCCCCGGAGGGGGCGACACATGGTAGAGCATCAATCGGAAATGATCGTCGCACTCGAAAGCTGTGTGCCGCCCGCTTTGCGGGCTCGCAGAACTTCTTATCTGGATTGATCCCCGGGCTTACGCCCGGGGCTACTCTCTGTCGCCGCTTCGCGGCTCGTTGAGTTGTCCCGTCTCGATTGATCCAATGCTGAGTTATTCAAATTTTCAATGAGAGCTTACGTTCCATCTTACCAATTAATCTCGGCTGACAGTCTCGGCGAAGCTCTCGATGTGCTTGCACGCGAGGAAGGCGCCTGGAAACCTTTCGCCGGCGGCACCGATTTGATGGTGTTGCTCGAAGCCGGCAAGTTGCCGCACAAGAATTACCTGAACATCTGGAATCTGCCCGAACTGCGCGGCATTGAAGTGACAGACAGTCACGTCACGCTCGGCGCGCTGACCACCTACACCGAAGTTCAGGACCACAAGACGCTGCGCGAAGAATTTCCGATGCTCTGCCAGGCAGCGAGCGAAACCGGCGGGCTGGCAATTCAGAATCGCGGGACGCTCGGCGGCAACATCATCAACGCTTCACCGGCCGCCGATTCGCCACCGGCGTTGCTCGCCTATGACGCGGAACTTGAAATGGTCTCGGCGAAGGGTCCGCGGGCTGTTCCTTATCATTCCTTTCACACAGGCTATAAGCAGATGGACATCCGGCCGGACGAACTGCTGCGCTCGATTCGTCTGCCACGCCTTGCGAGAGAGTCGCAGCATTACTACCGCAAGGTCGGGACGCGCAAGGCCCAGGCCATTTCGAAAGTTTGTTTCGCCGGTGTGGCGCGGATGAATGCGGATCAGATCGCCGAGGTGCGGATCGCGCTGGGCAGCGTAGCGCCCATCCCGATTCGTTGCCTGCAGACCGAGAGCGCGCTGCGAAACAAAAGAATCAACCCGGAAACATTGGCAAACGCAAAAGCAGCCCTCACCGCGGAGATTGCTCCGATAGACGATTTGCGATCGACCAGAGATTACCGGCTCAAGGTGTCGCTTAACCTGCTTGAGGATTTCACTCGCCATTTGATTGCCTAAACAGCTTGCGATACATAGTGACCTGCAAGCGCGGCATGCGCTAGAATCGCCATGCTAGTTCCCCTAAGATGAAGCGCATCGCCCACCCAGCGAAGTGTTCGATCCTCGCCGCCCTCGCGGCGATCATCTTTATTTCCTCGCTCCCAACGGATGGGCAAAGTACTCAGCCGGCTGCGAACGTCAGGCAGTTCAACTTGCTGGTGCTCGGCGATTCAATCGCGTGGGGCCAGGGCCTCAAGGATGAACACAAAGCGTGGTATCAGGTAAAGGCCTGGCTGGAGGATGCCGCCGGCCGAAAAGTGCTTGAGAGGATCGAGGCCCATTCCGGGGCGGTAATCGGTTCAGTCGGGGATTCGGGCGGGAATCCGGTGCCGCCCCAGGATGGCGAAGTGAATCGCGGCCTCCCGAGTGTGAACCATCAAATAGACAACGCGCTGCGGTCTTACGCCGATCCTGCGCAGGTGGATCTGGTCCTGGTGGACGGTTGCATAAACGATCTCGATGCGCGCAGGCTCCTGAACGCAGCTAACACTCCTGATGGCATACGTGAATTGGCGCAACAGAAGTGCGGCCCTCCGATGGAGGCCCTGCTGGCCAGGCTGACCACGTCTTTTCCGAAGGCTCACGTGATCGTCACCGGTTACTATCCGATCCTCTCTGAGAAGACGGAGAATGACCTTTTCATGCGGGCGCTGGCTAAGAGATTTTATACAGGCACCGCGCCGATGAAGGATAAGCAATTGCGCGCGCGGCTGATAGAGATCTCCAGAGAGTGGTACCAGACTTCGAATCAGATGCTGGCCGCAGCGACCAGCAAGGTGGATGCACAGTTGGCCGCGAAAGGGTCGCGGCAGCGAACTTTGTTTGCCGAAATAGCTTTCCTGCCGGAGCACTCGTTCGCAGCTCCGCAGTCGCGCTTGTGGGGTTTCGATGCGTCTTTCCTGAGAAAGCTGCTGGTTATTCTGACCCTGGGCAGAGTGACGTTGAAGACGAATGATGAGCGCCGGAACCAGCGCGGCACCAGTTGCCAGGACACGTTCAGGCGACCCGCACGCGAGACTAAGGATCAAAGGAGAGCGAGAGAGAATCGAATCATGCTCTGCGGGCTGGCCGCAATTGGACATCCGAACCGTGAAGGCGCGTCGATGTATGCGGAAGCGATCGGCAAGCAATTGAAAGTACTGATCAGCAGTCCCGGATGGATAAGAGACATGGGCGTGATCGCCGCGCCGGGCAATCCTTTGCGGTAAGCTAAGAGTTGAGAGTACCACTTCAGTCGGGTTTTATGAGTCGAGGAACATCCCAACTAAAGTTGGTACTTTAAACACCCGAACGGCTCTTGCGCAACGGGCAAACCCGTGATAAATGTCGGCCGCGTGACCTTCGACTACCAAGCCCGCAACTAAAGGAGAAGACCGCAATGACACCAGACAACATTCAGTTTCGTACCGGCGTTATCAAGCCTGTGGAATGCGTCAAAGAGGCTTGGGCGTTAATCAAAGATCAATACTGGCTGTTTCTGGGAATTATCTTTGTGGGCGGGCTCATTGGCGGCGTGGTTCCCATCGTCTTACTCGGACCGATGATGGTGGGCATTTACATCTGCCTGTTTCGCCGGATGCGCGGCGAACCGGTCGAGTTCGGCACCTTGTTCAAGGGCTTCGACCACTTCGCCCAAAGTCTGATTGCCGCGTTGCTGCAGATGATTCCAATGGTCGTAGTGATGGTACCGGCTTACATAATCATGTTCGTTTTGATGATGACCTCGATGCCACGTGGGGGTCGCATGGACCCAGACCAGTCAACAAGGTTTGTGTTTACGTTTCTCGGATTTGAGTTGGTGTTTGTCCTCGTCGTAATGACTGTGGCCATCATAGTCACCATCTTTTTCTTGTTCGCGTTCCCGCTAATCGCAGATCGGAATCTTTCAGGTGTTGACGCAGTCAAGCTGAGCTTCAAAGCGGCCAAGGCAAATTTTGGCGGCATTCTCGGGCTAATCCTGGTAAACGTTGGTCTGGGAATCCTCGGCGTCTTGTGCTGCTACGTGGGGGCATTTTTGGTGGCCCCGATCTCGTTGACTTCATATGCTGTGGCGTATCGCCGTGTCTTTCCTGAAGTCTCTCAGAACTTCGCCTCGCCTCCGCCTCCGCCGGCGAGTTGGGCCGCTTAGAGCATGCCTCAATCTGATTTGGTCATTCGTGGACGCCGGGTGGTGTTGCCGCGTGCGTTGGTCCCGGCGTCTATACACGTAAACGCCGGCCGCATTAGCGCCATTGCCTCGTTTGAAGAAATCCCTTCCGGCGCCGAGATAGTTGAAGCCGGCGAAGACTCGGTCGTGATGCCGGGCCTGGTCGACAGTCATGTACACGTCAACGAACCAGGACGGACTGAGTGGGAAGGCTTCGCGACGGCCACGCGGGCGGCGTCAGCCGGCGGTGTGACGACGATCGTCGACATGCCGCTCAATTGCATTCCAGCCACGACCAGTCTTGATGGTTTGAACGCCAAGCTGGCTGCCGCGCGCGGCAAGCTGCTGGTTGATGTCGCGTTCTGGGGCGGCGTCGTGCCGGGTAATACTGGTGAGCTGGCAAGGCTTTGGGATGCGGGCGTCGTGGGCTTCAAATGCTTCCTGGTGCATTCCGGGGTGGACGAATTCCCTAACGTCACTGAGTCCGATCTGCGCGAAGCGATGCCCGAGCTGGCGCGGCTGGGGGCGATGTTGATTGTGCATGCGGAAGTGCCGGGCCCCATCGAAAACGCCGGTTGCCAGACGACAAACGAAGGCGAGGCCAACCGGTCTTACAAAGCTTTCCTGAGTTCGCGCCCGCGTGCGGCTGAGAATGAAGCGGTTGAATTGATGATGCGGCTGGGTCGAGAGAGCAGCTGTCGCATTCATATCGTTCATCACTCGTCGTCGGATGCGCTGCCAATGCTGCGCGCTGCTAAGCAGTCTGGGGCGCAAATCACGGTTGAGACCTGTCCGCACTATTTGCATTTTGCTGCCGAGGACATTGGCGACTGCGCTACTGAGTTCAAATGCTGTCCGCCGATTCGCGAGCGTGAAAACCGCGAACAACTGTGGGAAGCGTTGCGTGACGGGACGATCGACATGGTGGTTTCCGATCACTCGCCTTGTCCGCCCGACATGAAGTTGCGGGAACAGGGCGATTTCATGAAAGCCTGGGGAGGGATTTCGTCATTGCAGCTTCGCTTGCCGGTGATGTGGACGGAGGCCAGCGCGCGAGGCTTCGAAGTAAGTCAACTGGCGGAGTGGCTTTGCAATGCACCGGCCCGGCAGGTTGGTCTTGGCCAGCGAAAAGGTTCGATCGGTGTTGGTTGCGATGCAGATATTGTGATCTGGAACCCCGATCGAGAGTTTCGCGTTGCGCCTGAGCTAATCCATCATCGTCATAAGCTGACTCCCTATGCGGGCGAGGTTCTGCGCGGCGTGGTAGAAAAGACTTTTCTTCGCGGGCAGATGGTTTATGATGGCGGCGCGTTTGCCGGACCAAGCGGGCAGACTATTTTGCGCGGAAAGAATTAGCCACAAAAAGGCACAAAAGAATGCGAGAAAGCGATCATCGAAGCTCGATCCTCGAAAAGGTACTTAGGGCCGTACATTCTCAGTAGAGACGCATGATTCTCTTACTTGTGCTTTTGGTGCCTTTTTGTGGCTTAACTCCTAATGGACTTTACTGAACTAATCGATCTCGCATCCGAACGCCTCGGCGGTGCGGTGCTGTTTGCCAACGACGAGTTCTTTGCGCCCAAAGAAAACCTGCTGAAGCCTGCAGCGCCTGTCTTTATTGAGGGCAAGTACACCGATCTCGGGAAGTGGATGGATGGTTGGGAGTCGCGGCGGCGTCGCACACCAGGATTCGATTGGTGCATTGTTCGCTTGGGCATGCCCGGGGTGATTCGCGGCGTCGTGGTCGACACCAGCCATTTCAAAGGCAATTATCCCGAGCAATGTTCAATTGCAGCGTGCACAATCGACGGCCTGTCCACTACGGAACAGTTAACTGCTGAGTCAGTGCCATGGACTGAGATCCTGCCGAAGGCAAATCTTAACGGCGACTCGCTAAATCCGTTCGCTATTACCGGCGATTCGCGTTGGACTCACCTTCGTTTCAATATCTATCCGGATGGCGGCGTAGCGCGGCTGCGCGTTTATGGTGAAGTCGTGCCTGACTGGAATCGCTTGAAACAAATTGGTGGTGAGATTGATCTGGCGGCGGTGGAAAATGGCGGGATGGTCTTGTCATGCAGTGATATGTTTTTTGGCCACCGGCATAATTTGATCATGCCGGGACGTGCTGCGAACATGAGCGACGGTTGGGAAACGAAACGCCGCCGCGGGCCCGGCCACGACTGGACGATCATCAAGCTGGGTACGCCGGGACACATTCGACGTCTGGAGGTTGACACGTCTTATTTCAAAGGCAATTTTCCCGAGAGTTGTTCCCTGGAAAGCTGTAATGCCGTCGGCGTGCCCCTCGAGACCGTGCAGGACCCGGAATTCGTCTGGAAGCCGGTGCTGGCGCGCACGAAGTTGCGGGCCCACACGCCGCACCTCTTTGACGAAGTGATGGACACCGGCGCGGTTTCGCACGTGCGCTTCAATATTTTTCCGGATGGAGGCGTAAGCAGGCTGCGGGTTTACGGGAATATCGAGTGATTGTGAAGTTCATCCGTCGTTACCGCTTTTGAGTTTCGTGATTCTTCGTGTGATTTCGTGGATCGCTTTCGATGAGGGCACACACGATCCACGAAATAACACGAAATCGCACGAAGGTAAGCTTTGCAGAGTCAACTGAGAGACACTACACCAGTAATCGAGCGTGGCCGGATTCAATGGCTCAATTCGCTGTCAACAGTTGACGCCCAAGGCGAGTTCTTGAAATGCTGCGGCTCTCGCAACTGGGCGCGGCTGATGACCGAGGCACGGCCCTTTGCCAGTCTCGATGATCTTCTGGCCAAGGCCGGCGTCGTCTGGCGATCTTTGGGCGAAGATGATTGGCTCGAAGCCTTTCGTGCTCATCCGAAGATTGGCGAGCAAAAGGCGGCCGCGGCCCAGTCAGAACAAGCCCGGAGCTGGTCAGCGCAGGAACAGTCGGGCATTGAATGCGCCGCGGCAGAAACCCGGGCCGCACTGGCTGAAGGTAATCAGGAGTACGAAAAGCGCTTTGGTTTCATCTTCATTGTTTGCGCAACTGGCAGGACCTCAGAAGAGATGCTGGCGATTCTGAATAGACGATTACAGAACGAACCCGGAACTGAGCTGCCCGTCGCTGCGGAAGAACAGCGAAAAATCACGCGACTAAGATTGGAGAAACTACTTACCCAGTGAGCGCAATCACTACACATGTTCTCGATACCTCGCGCGGACTTCCTGCGAACGGCGTGCGGGTGAGGCTGGAACGCGAAAGTGCCGACGGTAGTTGGAAGCAGATTGGCAAAGGAACAACCGATGCGGATGGTCGCGCCAGAGATTTGTTGCCAGAGGGTTTTGCCTTGCACGGAGGTGTTTATCGATTGACCTTTGAGACGGGAGCTTACTTCGCCGCGCAGGAGATCGAGGGCTTCTATCGCGAAGTCGTGGTTGTTTTTACGATTAGGGATCCGGCACAGCATCATCACGTGCCCTTGCTGCTCAGTCCGTTTGGATATTCGACGTATCGGGGAAGTTAGCTTTGCGAGGATTTGTCCAGCGCATCTTGCGACTAAAGGCTAACGGAAAAGTTAGATTGAGGGCGCGGTTCTGGTCGAAATTCAAACTAACTACTAACTGGATTAGCAAGCGATATGTAGAACGACTTCATGAACATTAATCCAACCGTAAGCGAATGGCTCAATCTGATCGCGCGCTGGGTGCACGTGTTTGCCGGGATCATGTGGGTCGGCACGACTTATTACTTCACCTGGCTCGATGCCCGTCTGACGGAAGAAGAGAAGGCCATGCGTGCGACCGGTGCCCCGGCCCAGCTCTGGATGGTTCACAGCGGCGGCTTTTATATGGTTGAGAAGCGCAAAGTACCTGATGAGCTATCCCGTAAACTCCACTGGTTTCGCTGGGAAGCCGCGACCACCTGGTTGAGTGGCCTGGCGCTCTTGATCGTTGTTTTCTATTTCGGCGGCGGAGCTTTGGTCGATCGCGACGTTTCGGAAATTAGCGTCGGTGCGGCGGTCGGAGTGGGAGTTGGCGCGCTCGTCTTCGGCTGGCTTATTTATGATCTGCTGATGATTTCGCCGCTGGGACGAAACGAAAAACTATTCGCATTGGTGGCTTATATTCTGGTTGTGGGCAGCGCTTACGGACTGTCGCGCGTACTGAGCGGTCGCGCCGTATACATCCATGTGGGCGCAATGTTTGGCACCATCATGGCGGCCAACGTCTGGATGCGTATCCTGCCGGCGCAGCGAAAGATGATCGAGGCCATCAAGGCAGGTCAGAAGCCCGACGAGGCTCTCGCTGCCCAGGCCAAGCTTCGTTCAAAGCAGAACACCTTCATGGCCGTGCCCCTGGTTTTACTGATGATCAGCAATCACTACGGTGGCAACACCACCGGCGGTTACGACTGGATTCATCTGGCCGTGTTGGTTCCGCTCGGTTGGATTGCGGCAAAGTTTATTCGCCGGGCCTGATGCTCTCACTTTATGTTCGAAGATTTCGATGCGGAACATGCCAGGGCTCCAGGAGGAGTTACCCGACCCTGTAGAAATCGATGCGCGGGACTTGTTGCGCGAGTTTTTCGAAGGTAACCATCAACACGTTTATTTTTCAAGACAGTTAGAAGTCCAAAACGAAAATCGTTATTTTCATTGGATAACAAGGAGAGGCTTTGATACTTGAAGGGTTCGCCAGCATAGAGTTCGTAATGAAAGGGCGGGAGGCGAATGAATACGGCGGGCTATCGTGGACGGAGAGTGATCATGACCTTGATTTTATTTTCGAGCGCGACGGCAAGGCCTACGGCATGGAGGTCAAGAACACACTAGGCTATATGGATAGAATGGAATTCGACATAAAGATAAGGTTGTGTAGGCATCTGGGTATTCGGCCCGTGTTCGCGGCGAGAATGTTGCCAAGGTCATGGATCAACGACCTTATCAATGAGGGAGGATTTGCCTTGATCATTAAGTATCAGCTCTACCCTTGGGCTCATCGGGAGTTAGCTCGAAAGGTCAGAACGGAATTAAATTTGCCGGTTGATGCGCCTAGGAGGTTGAGTGACGGAACGATGGCGCGCTTCTTGCGCTGGCATCGTGGACTGTGAATTTTGGGAACGATTCACACAGGGAAAATGTTAAGTTCTTATGAGTCACCAGTTAATATATACCCTTCTGAATACGTAGTGTCTAGCGGGGTTCGACCAAGAGGTTATCGGCCAGATCTGAGTACGAACTTTCTTGGGCTAGTTCTTTTTGGCCTTCTTTCCCGCACCCATCGCCATGATCGTCTCAAACTCTTCTTTGGTAAGCGGCATCACCGAAAGCTGCGACTGGCGAATCAGTGGTAGATTGCTCAACTTTGCATGATAACGGATTGAGGCCAGCGGCACCGGTTCATTGAGGGGCTTAACCGGTTTGATATCTACGGCAACCCATTGCGGATCGTCAGCGGTCGGATCCGGATAAGCAGCTTTCGCTACTTCCGCGATTCCTACCACACACTTACCTGTCCCTGAGTGGTAAAACAACACGCGGTCGCCGGCTTTCATTTGGCGCAGGTTGTTTCGGGCCTGAAAGTTCCTCACTCCCGTCCAATCCGTGCGGGCGTCGCGCACGAAGTCGTCCCAGGAATAGGTTTCCGGCTCCTGCTTAACCAGCCACAGGCCCGACGTCTCGCTTTTCCTGGCACTGCGCTTTTTTGAGCTACGTTTCTTTGCTGCTGGTTTCGTCTTAATCATCTGTCGTTGCAGATCCTCGGTTGAAATCGTTAGAATCCCCGCGTTCTTTCATTCCAACGATCGGATTCAAAACATAGTGGTCAAACTAAAAGAAAGAGATAAAGCCCCGGATTTCACGGTGCGCGACGGCGAGGGAAAGACCGTCCGGCTGAAAGATTTGCGCGGCAAGAAAGTAGTTCTTTATTTTTATCCGAAGGACGATACGCCCGGATGCACCAAAGAAGCCTGTTCTTTCCGCGATTCGTTCGCAAAGTTCAAAAAGCGTGGCATCGAAGTGCTCGGAGTCTCACTCGATAGTGAAGCTAAGCACCAAAAATTTGCTCAGAAGTACGATTTACCTTTTCGCCTGCTGGCAGACACGGATCGCGCGATTTCCGAAGGCTTTGGAACCTACGGCGAGAAAAAGTTCATGGGGCGGACGTATATGGGCGTCAATCGCATGACTTTCCTGATAGACGAGAAGGGAAAAATCAAAAAGATCTTCAGTAAGGTTAAGCCGGAAGATCACGCCGAAGAAGTTCTGACCGCTTTTGATGAATGATTCACGCCGCCGTCTGCCGGTCGCGCGTCTTCAAGCGCTCTTTTCCTTTGCCTTGCTGCCTGCCTGAGTTTTCACTGAACGCTTTTTGCCTTTGGCAGACGGCTTGCGGCCCGGCATTAGTACGCCTACCGAGCTAAATGAAGGATTCAAGCCACGTTTTCGCAGGGCCTGCGCTGTTTCAGTGGTCTTCGATAACTCTTCCGTAGCCTCGTTCACAAAATACATGCGCGTATGGCTGACGACTTGGGTCCGAACCTCGTGGGTCCACAGCAAGAGGTTCGCCAATGCGTCGCAAACCTCGTCTTTCGGAAGTCTGGTAACCTGAGCAATCTCTTTTTGCGTACGGGCGCCGCAGCGAATGGCCTCGCGCACGCGATCGGCGGGCGAGAGTTTTCTGAGCATGCGGGCTATGCGGCGTGGCGAAAAGCCCGACTTCGCATCGATAGCCACCCGGGACCTTTCCGGCACGACAGTTGACCCATGCTTGATCCGCGCGTTCTTGTATTCGCGCAAGGCTTGCCGGCTTTGGGCAATCTTCTGGCGAATACAGCGCTTGCAGTAAAGATTCAGACCGTCTTTGCGTGCTCGGCACACGCCGAACTCTGACAGCGACAGCGACTCTTCGCACCGTGGGCATCTTTTCAACTCAACTACGCTTACTTCCGCTAGTCCCGTCACTCTTTGCACTCCACTAAAATGATTTTAAATACGCGATCTGGGACAAAACTCCTGCCCTGCAGACAGACAAGCCGCCTTGCACCCTGGTCCGTTCGAACCCTCTGTGACTAAATGTTGGCGATGCACTCCGGATGTGGGCCGGAAAAAATCCGCCGCCGATGGCCACGCTGGTTTAGTCATTGCGTGGCGACGCCCTCACCCATCAACGCATCCGAATTCCAATGCGTATCGAGGTTGGTCGCAGGAGTGGCTGACGGTTATCTTGCGAGGATAAATAAGTGCCGCTGATTTCAAGTAATGGACTCGTCAGCTCGATCGCCAGTGCGCTCACCTCATAAACTAGTAAGGGACTGGCATTATATTTAGGAAGATTTTTTTTGCAACCTAATTCTCACTTTTACATGGTCCAACTCTCACAAGTGATCATTTCGCGTGGCAAATATTTTCTGGACATATTTTCTGTTTCGCAACGTCTCTAGGGAGACAAGATACAGCATCTTGATTTAGAGCGAATCAAATTTCGAAACCTACTTGCGCGAAAAAATGTGCGCGATGATCCTCGAAATGATCCAATAAAAACACGCATTCCTGATCGAGTCAGAAAGCGTTCGCCGTATGTTTCACGCTAAACCTTCGATGAATGCGATCGTGGTCCAACTATTAGTTGATTTGTCGTGCGCTCAATTTAGTGGAAGAAGAATTCCAGATCGCGAATGAAAGAAACTTTTGCGAATTGATCATGAGATTCTGGTCGTTCAAAAGATAAATCTCTTTCAACGGCGACGCTTGTCTAAGACACTTCACGCTGCTGACAACAGTTGGCGCTCGGTTCATCGACCAGCAAAAGTCCATCACTCAAAATGCAAGAAATCGCTCTAGCATCAATGAAAGTCCTTTGATTCGCTGCCTTGCAGCAGAGGTCCGTGTGCGGGAGGATTCTGTGGATGCCGCCCGATTGTGCAAAACGCGGGAAGTTCGTGTTTTAGAGTGACTTACCCAGTCCTCAAGAAGGGTTATCCACAGCTTTTCAACAGATTCTGTGGAAACAAAAAATACGAGGATTTAAGCGGAAAAGAGGGTTTGCCTCACTTATCGCGAGACTTTAGCTGCGCGCGATCCTCGAGCCGATAGACGAACTTGAGCCCTGACCAAACGTCATCTACGGCGCAGATCTTAACGTCGACCAGTCCGGCCGCAAGACCAATTGCTCGTACAGTACCTTCAGAAAGATCCGTGGCTACACCTGAACTCTTTTTTGGCCACGACACCCAAATCATTCCTGAAGCGTTAAGCCTCTTCGCGCACTCAGAAAACTTTGTCTTCAGTTCCCTTTCGCTCTTAACAAACAACTGAGCAAAGTCGAGCGGCTGGCGAGATCGTGAATTGATCGACACATCTGAAGGCAGATCGAGTTCGTTCGCGAAACCTGAAGGAGCATTTACGAACGCAATGTTAAAGCCGGGCTTGATTCCCAACTTTTTGACGAGCGGTGTTCCGGAATAACCAGCCATGCGAACTTTGTCTTATCTACCAGCATTGGCAGAGCGCGATCAGTTCTGCTTCACTTAGCAAGGGTTGTTCAAACGTGTACAGAGGTTGTTTTCAACTTGAATGCACTGTCATCATTCACTCGTTAATGATTGGTTCTCCGCCAAAACTGATTCCGCGCTTTTCCTGCCCCAGCGCGATGACCAGCACAGCGCCGACGAATACCGTCACTGCTGTGACAGACATGGCCGTCGCATAACTCATTCTTTCGGCAAAGACGGCTTCGATGTAAGCTACAGAGCCTGCTAACAGCACTCCGCATTGATAGGCAAAGCCCGGTAGGAAACCCCGCACGGAATCCGGCGAGAGCTCCGAGAGATGAGCAGGAATAATTCCCCAGGCGCCCTGCACCATAAACTGAAGCAAGAACGCTCCCACAATCAAAAGCGCCAGTGACGGAGCAAAAGCCCACAGAGGAACTACCGCGATCGCGCACACCAACGCGACGATCATCGATTTGCGACGCCCATAACGATCAGAAAGGTATCCAAACAGCACTCCGCCGATGATTGCGCCCACCATTGAGAGCGCCGTGATCGATATTCTCTGTCGTGGACTAAACCCCCACTGGCGCTCCAGAAACGTAGGGTACATGTCCTGTGTGCCGTGGGAAACAAAGTTCATCATCATCAGTAATAAGGTCAGATAGATAAAAAGCTTCCAGTGCGAAGCGATACTGCGGCCAAGTTGACCCCAGGTCTCGTGTCGAGTTTTCTTCCAAACTTCCGATTCTTTGACTTTGAAACGAACAAATAGCGCCAGCAAAGCGGGTAGCCCGCCGATGAAGAACAAAGGCCGCCAGCCCCAGCGCGGAAACACAAAGAAGTAGCAGACGGCGGCCAGCAAATAGCCCGCGGCGTAGCCTTCCTGCAGCAGTCCCGACAGCATGCCTCTCAATTTTGGCGGCACCTTCTCCATCGCCAGCGACGCGCCCACGCCCCATTCCCCGCCCATGCCGATGCCAAACAGCGCGCGCAACACCATGAAAGTGGCGTAATTCGGAGCCAACCCCGAAAGCACCTCGACCACCGAATAGAAGACGAGGTCGAGCATCAACGGCAGGCGACGGCCATACCGGTCAGCGAGCAGGCCGAAAATGAAGGCGCCCACAGGTCGAAAACCAAGCGTGAGGGCAATTGAAAGGGCAATCTGTTTATCGGTTTTGTGGAATTCTTTGGCGATCGCCGTTAGGGTGACGACCACCAGAAAGAAATCGAATGCGTCCAGGGTCCATCCGAGAAATCCCGCGAACAACGCAGCGCGGTGACCTTCGGAAACTGCCGGTTTGTTCGATTCATTCATCTGCACTCGCCTCAAAAGTGACTTGACGCAATAAAAAACGCGGCGATACTAATATTTGCGGACAAACGGTTCAAGCGATTTCTCGGCTGGTGGCGAAGTCAGTTCGATGCCCGACAAGCTTTAGCTTGTCGTGTTGAAGCGACAAACTGAAGTTTGTCGGACATTTTGTTCTAAACCGAAACGCATCTTAGTATCGTAACTACTGGCGCCGGGCGATGACGGATCCTGACACAACATGCTGATTAAGAAACCTGAAGACATTAAGTCGAGCGAGATCACAGACCAGAAGGTCTATCTGAACCGCCGTCTGTTCATGCGTGGCGCCGTTCTCGCTGGCTCAGTAGCGGCGACCGGCCTCCTCTATCGGAAACTGAATCCGCCGCCTGCAGTCGTGGAAGAGCGACCCAGGATAGCCGGCTTGGTCACACCGCCCTCCGATGAAGCCATGCGCAAGGGCTTCAAAGTAAATGAGCCGCTGACTTCGTTCGAAGACATCACGAATTACAACAATTTTTATGAGTTTTCGACGGAGAAGCGCGCAGTGGCCGCGGAAGCGCGTGGCTTTGTTACGCGTCCGTGGTCCGTCGAGGTCGCAGGTTTAGTGAACAAGCCGAAGACCTACGACCTGGATGATCTGTTGAAGCTGGCGCCGCAGGAAGAGCGCATCTATCGTCATCGATGTGTCGAAGGCTGGTCGATGGTGATTCCCTGGGCGGGTTTTCCGCTGGCCACGCTCCTGAAACAGGTCGAGCCCCTTTCGTCCGCGCGTTACGTGGCCTTTCAGACGTTGCTCGATCCAAAGCGTCTGCCGAATCAAAACACGAGCGTGCTCGACTGGCCTTACGTCGAGGGCCTGCGTCTGGACGAGGCCATGAATCCTTTGGCGATTCTGGCTACCGGGCTTTATGGCGGGAACATGCCGGCGCAGGACGGCGCCCCGATTCGTCTGGTGGTGCCGTGGAAATACGGATTCAAGAGCATCAAGTCGATTGTGAAGATTGCGCTGGTCGCCGATCAACCGCCGACAACGTGGAACATCGCCGGACCGAATGAGTACGGCTTCTATTCGAACGTTAATCCCGCAGTCGATCACCCGCGCTGGAGCCAGAAGACCGAGCATCGCATCGGCGAATTCACTTCGCGCAATACGCTCTTGTTCAATGGTTACGCCGATCAGGTTGCGTATCTTTACGAAGGAATAGACTTGAGGGCGAATTACTGAGCAGGCCAGTAGTTAGTTGTCAGTGGTCAGTTTGAAAAGGCGATGCAGCTGACAACTGACCACTGACGACGGACGGTTTCGTCATGAAAGACATTCGTTTTGCCAAACTCGTTCTGCTGGTCAACGGTCTGGTGCCGCTCGTGCTGTTGTTGTGGGACTGGTATCGAAAACAGGTCGGCGCGAATCCGCTGGAGTTCGTCACCCGCACGACCGGGATGCTGACGCTGGTTTTTCTGCTCATTTCTCTGGCAGTTACGCCGGCGCGAAGGATTATCGGACTCAACTGGCTCACCAGGTTTCGCCGGATGCTGGGGCTTTTCGCGTTCTTCTACGGGTCGCTTCACCTGATGACGTACATAGCGTTCGATCGCTTCTTTCACCTGACAACCATCCCCGGTGATGTCGTCAAGCGCCCGTTCATTGCGATCGGCATGACAGCGTTCTTTCTGATGCTGCCGCTGGCGATTACCTCAACCGACAGAATGGTAAAGCGTTTGGGCGGAAAGCGCTGGATGCGCCTGCACCGGATCGTTTATCTGTCTGGAATCCTCGGCGTGCTGCATTACTACATGCTGGTTAAGTCTGACGTGCGTTTGCCCATAACGTTTGCGTTTCTGCTGGCAGTGCTGCTTGGATTTAGGATTTTTGCAGAGTATTACTCGCCGCCGCCTCGTAGTACCGCCAGTTTGTTTCCCCCATCTCATTAACACCTCGATGGTGTGACCTGGAACTATTGTCCGGGAGGAAACCGGTTCAATGGTTTGGATCGAAAGCATTTGAAGCGGCTGCACTCGCACTGGCGAACTTTCGCACCGTCACTTTGAAGCCGGTGCTAATGAGTTCCGAGCGGACTTGCTTGACACGTC
>JBGPWS010000014.1:0-24858 GCA_041492345.1 Pyrinomonadaceae bacterium
AACGCGCGCCGCGTCAACGCTTTTCTCGATCGGTTCGTAGCGACAGAAGGTGCGTTGGTTGAACGGGAAGGGAAGCGGGCCAAGATCCTCTGCGCCCCGCGTTTCATTTAGATTGTTTTCTTGAGTTTCCACGCTAATCTTGTAAATAATCAGCCACAAAAAGGCACAAGAAATAATGTATGGATCGGAATTGAGCTTCTGGTCAACGTCAGGTGTTGGCTCTCATTCATTTTTTCTTGTGCTTCTCGTGCTCTGTTTGAATTCCGGAATCCGCGCTCCTGCGCCGGCTACTGCAATTGCCTCTCGTACTTTACCAATTAACAGCCTGCGAACGCGAGCGGCGAAAGCCTCACTGCGATTGCCCGCCAGCCTGTCAGCCAGCAGCAACATGCGGTGCCATGAGCTTTCCAGCTCATCAGCCAAATGTGAAATCCTGGTGATGTCGTAAGGGATCGCGATAGCTTCGCAACCGGCGCGGGCGAATACTGCCAAATAACGCGCCGTCGCCAGGTCAGGACAAAGCATTCGTTTGCGGCCAACCTTCAACTCGATCCCGAGCAGCGTGTGCTGAATCTCAGGCGCTGATTGTTTAGCCATCGAAGGAAACACGTACGAGCGCGTGCGTAACTTCAAGATTCGATCACGATAGATTTCCGGCAACCACGATTCGCTCATGGTGCTTTCAATTTCCATCAATAGATCGTCCGCGGATCGTTCACGGTGCGTTGATGTTCTTACGGGTTTTACTTTCCTGGCTGAATCGAGGGGCGGGTCTGTGCTGGAGGCAATGCTCATGCGGTTACCGGATCGAAAACGAGATGGATGGCCGAGCACCAAAAGCACTAATCACGCGTCCCGGAAAAAGCCCCAGATAGAAGACTCCGGCGATGGTAATCACCAGCGCCAGCGCGACACTCGCTGGCAGGCGCGGCGGGTCCCACGGCGCGCTCCGCTCGCGGAAGAACATCACAATGATTAGCCGCAGATAATAGTATGCCGACACGGCGGTGTTCAGAACGCCAATCACGACCAGCCAGACGTAACCCTGGCGCACGGCAGTGGTAAACACCATTACCTTTCCCATAAATCCCGCAGTCAAAGGCATCCCTAAAAGGCTCAACAAGAACAACGAAAGCGAAAAGGCCAGTACCGGGGATAGAAAGCCGATGCCGTTGTAGTCTTCCACTTCAGTGCGGCGATCGTTGCCGCGGGCGATCACCGTGACGATGGCGAAGGCGCCCATATTCATCACCGCGTAGGTCAACAAATAGAAGGCTACCGAGGTCAGCGCGGCACTCCGCTGTTCCGCGTCGGTTGCCGCCCCCGCCGCTACGAATCCGACCAGGGCATAGCCGGCGTGGGCGATCGAAGAGTAGGCCAGCATTCGTTTGACGTTGTTCTGTACGATCGCAACCACGTTGCCGACGCTCATCGTCAGCGCCGCCATGATCGCCAAAGCACCCAGCCAGCTTTTGTGGGCATAGCCGCCGGTGCTCGCAACCGCGGTCACGATGGGAAAGCCAAAGACAAAAACGCGCATGAACGATGCGAAGCCCGCAGCCTTTGGTCCGGCGGCCATAAAAGCAGTTACCGGAGTAGGAGCTCCTTCGTAAACGTCAGGCGTCCACACATGGAATGGAGCCGTGGCGATCTTGAACCCGAAACCCACCATGAGCATCGCAGCGCCCGCCAGCAATAACGGCGGATACAACGAGTGATTCAAGCGTCCGGCGATCGCGGCAATGTTCGTCGTGCCGGGCAGCGTCTCAGTCGCCGTGGCTCCATAGATCAGCGCGATCCCGTAAAGGAGGAACGCCGAAGCAAAGGAACCCAGAATGAAATACTTCAAGGATGACTCGTTCGAGCGGACGTCGGTCCGCCGAAACCCAGCCATGACATAAGTCGCAATCGAAAGAATCTCGAGGCCGAGGAAGACAATCACCAGGTCTCCGGCCGAGGCCATCAGCATCATGCCGCACGTGGCGAACAATAGCAGCGCATGGAACTCGCCGGCCGGCAACTTTTCTATGTCGATCCAAGCTGCGGCAATCAGGATGGTGAGAATTGAAACGATTACAAAGATCAAAGTGAAGCTCAGACGCAACTCGTCCAGCACGATCATGCCGTTGAAAGCACTGCGCGGACCTCGCCAGCCTGCCCCCAGCCAGATTGAAGCCGCGCCGGCGGCAATCAGCGCCACGATGGATAGCCCTCCGGTCAGCCAACGCTGGCCGCGGCGCGCGAAGGCGTCGACCATCATGACGAGCACGCCCGCGACGCCAATAATCAACTCTGGCGCGATGAGCGTGAGATTAATATCGGGGTTCGCGGCTTGTAATGCGAAAAGTGACATCGGGTTCGGATCTCTTGTAATCGTCAAACAACCACGGCGTTGCGCAAGCCTTATTTTCCCAACTCACGGGGTTGGAGTCCGCAACAGTAGCGGGTCCAGCTGCGCTCGGATCCGCTCTTTGTAGTTATCCACATCCGACGACATCCCAAACTGTGCGGGCCCATCGAGGTGTCCATCCTTGTCGAAGAACACGATCATCGGCAGCCTCACCCGCGGAGAGAACTGAAGAAAAGTGGTCTTAGTCGGGTCGCGCAACACGGGAAACGATAGTTTGTGCTGGTCCGCGTAGCGTTTCAGGCCGGAGTCGGAAATCTGTCCGTCGTTCTCGATGGTTACCCAAAAGAACTTTACCGGCTTGCCCTGATATTCGCGTCTCAGTTCTTCGAGAGCGAACAGTTCGCCACTGCACGGCGCGCACCAGGTCGCACCAAAGGAAATCAGCACGACGTTGCCTCGCATCTCCGCCACGTCGTAAAAATGACGATCGATGCCTTGCAGTCTGATCAAAGGTTGTTTCGGACCGGCGCCCGTCTGCCCGTTTGCAGGATGCTGCGTGGCGCTGGACAGCAGGGCGGCGAGCAAAGCGGCGACGAACAGAACACACAGAATCGGTCTTTTCATTTGTTCCTCTCTTCGTTCTCGGCGATCGAAAGCCTCCCGGCCTCGTGCGGCGCAAGCAGATTCGTTCGGGCCGCCTCGATGCTAGCTCGCGAACGGCTTAGAAATGGCTGCGGGTAAACGCCCATGAAAAGGATCAGCGCAAGCAGTGGCAGCAGCAAACCAACCTCGCGCGCGTTCAGGTCCGAGAGGCCCGCGTTGACTTCGTTGGTCTTTGTCCCGAAGACCACCCGCTGTAACATCCAGAGCATGTACACAGCCGCCCAGATAACGCCGGTACCGGCCAGCATGGTGACGATCCAAGCGTGCTGAACAGCATTCGATGTCCACGTGCCGAGCATGATCAAAAACTCGCCAACGAAGCCATTCAAGAATGGCAATCCTATGGAGGAAAGTGACGCGATGACGAACAGCGCCGAAAACCAGGGCATCGGTCGAGCCAATCCGCCAAAGTCGCTAATCATCCTCGTATGTCGCCGCTCGTAAATCATTCCCACAAATAGGAACAACGCGCCGGTTGAGACTCCATGACTCAACATTTGATAAAGCGCGCCCTGCATTCCCTGCTCAGTAAACGAAAACAATCCGAGCACGACAAAGCCCATGTGACTCACGGATGAATAAGCTACCAGTCGCTTCACGTCGGGCTGCACCATCGCCACCAGCGCGCCATAGATGATCCCAATCACCGCCAGAGAGATCATGATCGGAGCAAATTGCCTGGACGCGTTCGGAAACAGACCGAAGTTGAATCGCAGCAATCCGTAGGTGCCCATCTTCAAGAGCACGCCGGCCAGGATCACGGAACCGGCGGTGGGCGCTTCCGTGTGCGCATCGGGCAGCCAGGTGTGCAATGGCCACAAAGGCACCTTGATGCAAAATGCAAACGCGAACGCCAGAAACAACCAGAACTCCGCGCGCGGCGAAATCATCACGTTCGTCCGCAGCGTCTCGCTGAGCACCGTGTAATCAAACGTCCCGATGCCGGTCGCGGTCTGATGAATGAAATAGAGCGCGATGATGCCAACCAGCATTAAAAGCGAACCGACCGCCGTGTAGATAAAGAATTTGACGGCGGCATAAATCCGTCGGTCGCCGCCCCACACGCCAATGAGAAAGAACATCGGCACCAGCGAAGCTTCAAAGAAAAGATAGAAAAGCAGCAGATCGAGCGAGACAAAGACACCGATCATCGCCGACTCAAGCAGCAGCATCAGGACGTAATAGGTAAGTTGCCGCTTGTTGGTTGCGGTCCAGCTTGAAAGGATCGCGATCGGCATCAGCAGCGTCGTCAGCAGCACCAGCCACAGGCTAATTCCATCGACACCGAGGTGATAGCGCGCGCCAATCGCAGTAATCCACGAGTAGTTCTCGGCAAAGCGAAATGCGGCCATGCCGCCACCGGCGCCTTGAATCAGCACGAGCGAAACGAGGAATGAAACCGTGGTGAACGCGAGCGCGATCCAGCGGTGATGCGACTCGCGCGCGCCCGGCGTGAGACTGTAAATCACAGTTGTGCCCGCGCCGATGACCGGTAGAAGGATCAGAATTGTTAATAGATGACTTTGCATTAAGCTTGTGTCAGACAGACTTTAGTTTGTCGTTCTCGTTCGTCGCACAGACTGGAGTCTGTGATCAGTAGTTTGTCCTGACTCCCTCTCCCTTTGGGAGAGGGTTGGGGAGAGGGCTTGAGTATCGAACCGCCCCAGCTACGCCCCTCTTCCCCGGCCCTTCTCCCAAAGGGAGAAGGGAGATATCAAACCAACATCTGCGTGACGATCCCTCACCAACTTGTTCAGAGGTTCCTTTAGTTTGTCGATTTGCTCTCTATCGACAACTGGAACGGAACCAACGATCACGACAAACTGAAGTTTGTCGGAAATTGATTCCGCTCTATCGCGTCAGAAACTGCAACACATGCGCTCCGTTGTAGGCGAAATATCCGATGATGATGATTGCACCCGCCAAAATGATCGCCGCATACACGCGCACAAAACCAATCTGCATGTACCGAAGGGTGTTACCAAAGTTGACCACGGTCCGGCCCAGGCTGTGAATCAAACCGTCAATGACTCCGACATCGAACACCTTCCACAGCCCCTCGCGCGAGATGCCCAGAATGGGGCGGATAATCGTCGCGTCATAAATCTCGTCAACGTAGTACTTGCTTTCGAGCAAGCGCGGCATGCGCCGGAGTGGTTGATTCTTGAACATGAACCAACCAATGCTGATCCCGGTGAGTGCAATCAGAACTGAGATCAAAGTAAAAAGGCGCTCCTGCGAAATCTCCTCGGCGCTTGGAATAGATTCGCCCTGGTTTACTTTCGCAACTTCGACCGCGGGTTTGCCATCGACCGGCTGCGGGGCAGGCGACAGCCAATGTAACGGCGTTGTTCCTTCTCCTGCGCTGGTTAAATGTCCGGGAACTTCGCTCACCACCGGCTCCAGAGTCCGCTCGAAATAGTTTTCAGGATGGCCTCCGGTTAACGAACTGAGCGCGTAGGGAACACCGACCAAGCCGCCAAACGTCGATAGCAGCGCCAGCACGATTAGCGGAATCGTCATCGACAGCGGCGATTCGTGCGGTTCTGGTGTGGGGTGATCGTGCTCGTGTTCATGAACATGGGGTTCATGACGAAAGCGTTCACTCCCCCAGAAGGTCATCACCATCAAGCGCGTCATATAGGTCGCCGTCAACAGCGCTGTTACTGCGCCAACGAACCAGAGCGCCTTGTTAAGGCCCGGCGGGATACCTGGTGAATTCGCGCTCCAGGTCTTCCAAAGAATTTCATCTTTCGAGAAAAAACCGGCCCAGATCGGGATACCGCAGATCGCGAGCCAGCCCGCGCACATGGTCAGCCAGGTGATTGGCATGTACTTGCGCAGGCCGCCCAGGCGTCGCATGTCCTGCTCGTGATGCATGCCATGAATGACTGACCCGGAACCCAGGAACAGTTGCGCTTTGAAGAAAGCATGCGTCATCACGTGAAAGATCGCCGCGACAAACGCGCCCACGCCGCAGGCCATGAACATGTAGCCAAGCTGCGAGATGGTCGAGTACGCCAGCACCTTCTTGATATCGTTCTGCGCCAGGCCGATCGTCGCGGCGAATAGAGCAGTTGCAGCTCCGATGATCGCGACAATGAACATCGCGAACGGCGCATGTGTGAAGATTGCCGAGCAACGCACGACCATGTAAACGCCGGCCGTGACCATCGTCGCCGCGTGAATCAAAGCGGACACTGGCGTCGGCCCCGCCATCGCGTCTGGCAGCCACACAAACAAAGGGATCTGCGCGCTCTTTCCGGTCGCGCCAATGAAAAGAAGAATCGCTACGGAGGTGAGACCACCGGCGAAGATCGCGTGCCAGGTAAATCCATCCATTGGCATGCTGGCTACCGTCGCCAACGCGCTGGTGACGCCGGTCTTGTCAAAGAAGCTAATCGAAGGAGCGCCCGCGTGCGAGGTCAGCCAGAAGAGCAGCAGAATGCCGAGCATGAACCCCCAATCTCCAACCCTGTTTGCGATGAAAGCTTTCTTGGCGGCGGGCGCGGCCTCTTCCTTATCGAGATAAAAGCCAATGAGCAGATACGAGCAGAGCCCCACGCCTTCCCAGCCGACGAACATCAACAGCAGATTGTCCGCCAGCACGAGCGTCAGCATCGCGAACATGAACAGATTCAGATAAGCGAAGAAACGGTAGTAACCGCGATCCTCATGCATGTAGCCGGTGGCGAAAACGTGAATCAGGAAACCGACTAACGTAACGAACAGCGCGTAGATGCCGCTCAGACGATCCATCGCCAGTCCAAAGTCCGCGCGAAACGCTCCCACCTGGACCCACGTCCACAGGTGATTCATGATCGGCTGTGTCGATCGAAGCGCGCCGTCTGATTTGAAGGCGAGATAGAAAGCAATGATCGTCGACACGCCAACCGATGCGCACGCTATGATTCCGATGAATCGCTCGTTGCGTACACGTCGACCAACGAGCCAATTAATCAGCGCGCCGGCCAGCGGGGCAAAGATAATCAGACTGAGAAGATTGCTTTGCATCAATTCCGCGTTGTCTTTATCGCGGCTTGGCCGCCCGATGTGCGGAAAGCCTATGGCTTTCCGTTGCTACCCTATTCTCTCTGCGAGGCTACGCCTCGCATCTGAGGCATAGCCTCATTGACAAGGTCTGCGTGGCCGGAAAGGCAAAGCCTTTCCGCACATCGGGCGGCAAAGCCGCAAAACACATCACAGTTTCAAAACGCTAGCATCATCAACATCCAACGATTCACGGTTGCGAAAGATGGCAATGATAATTCCTAAACCAACTGCCGCTTCCGCGGCCGCTACGGTCATCACGATGAAGACGAACAATTGCCCCGAGACGTCGCGGAAGAAGCTCGAGAAAGCCACGAACGTCAGGTTCACCGCGTTGAGCATCAGCTCAATGCACATGAACATCGAGATCACGTTGCGCTTAATCAGCACGCCCACCACGCCAATCGTGAATAGCATGGCGGAAAGCGCCAGATACCATGAAAGTTGTGGGGTCATAAGACGTACTTTGTTCTTCGTCCTTTGTACTCAGTGCTTCGTACTTTGACGTTGTCGTTCATTCCAAGCTTCTTTGGCCGAACACCAAAGAACGAAGCACAAACCTCTTATTCACTCTTCATTCAAAGGGTCGTGCTCGTTCTTTACGCCGGGGGCGCTCGCCGGCAACAAACCACCACGGCGCGCCAGAGTAATCGCACCCACTATCGCCATCAATAGAAGGATTGAAGTGATTTCGAAAGGCAACAGGTAACTCGTGAAGAGTCCCGCGCCGATTGAAGACGTCAGCCCTACGTCGGAAAGGTTGCGAGTCGGGGTCGCCGGCGACGCCTGCACAAAGAAAATAATGAATGCCGCTTCTGCGAAGAGGACTGCCGCCAGACCTACCGCGATTGGAACCAAAGAGCGTAGGCGCAACGGGTGCCGCTCTTCTTCTTCGACGTTGAGCAGCATGATTACGAACACAACCAGGACCATAATCGCGCCCGCGTAGACAATCACCTGAACCGCTGCAATAAAGGGCGCTGCCAACGTTACATACAAACAGGCGAGCGAGATGAAGACGCCAATCAACGAGATGGCCCCATAGAGCGGATTGCGTTGCACCACCATCGAGATGGCGCAGCCGACGGCCATTCCGGCAAACAGAATGAAAAGGAGTGCGATCATCCCCACCAACCCGCGGTAACTTTGAGGTACTTGCTGAAGAAATCAAACAAACCTGACCATTCGATGGTAGCGGTTATCACGATGTTTATGATTGCCACCGGCACCAGGAACTTCCAGCCAAAGCTCATCAATTGATCGAAGCGAAAGCGCGGCAGCGTCCCGCGCAGCCAGATGTAGAGAAACAGAAACAGAATCACTTTCCCGAGAAAGTAGAACACGCCCAACCACGGCAGTTGATGAACAAAGGGCCCGTTCCAGCCACCCAGGAATAAGGTTGTCGCCAGCATGGAAACGGTGAACATGTTGACGTACTCGGCCATGAAGAACAGCGCAAACTTCATCGCACTGTATTCGGTGTGAAAACCGGCGACGAGTTCAGTTTCGGCTTCCGGCAGATCGAACGGGACCCGGTTCGTCTCAGCTATGGCCGCAATCAAATAGATCAGAAAACCGATTGGCTGCACCCAGAACACGTTCCAACCGCTGATGCCCAAATGCCCCGCCTGCTGTTCGACAATGCTGTAGAGATCCAGAGTGCCGGATTGCAGAATCACACCGATCAGTCCGAGTCCGAGCGCGAGCTCATATGAAATCATCTGCGCCGAAGATCGCAGACCGCCCATCAGGCTGTACTTGTTGTTTGACGACCAGCCGGCGAGCGCAATGCCATAAACGCCGACCGACGTCACGCCGAGCACGTACAGCAGCGCTATGTCGAACCGCGCGATGACCAGTGGGATCGTGTCGCCAATCAGCGGTAGATGGAACGGGAGATGAAGGTCCGGCCCGAAGGGATAAACTACGATGCTCATCAACGCAGCCACCGTGGCGATTACCGGGGCCAGGAAGTAAACAAAGCGGGTCGACTTGTCGGGAACAATGTCTTCTTTGAAAATGAACTTGATCAAATCGGCGATCGGTTGCAGAAAACCACCAGGTCCAACGCGGTTCGGTCCGAGCCGGCCCTGGATAAACCCGAGCACGCGCCGCTCTGCGAGCACCGTATAAGCCACCATCGTCATTACCACCGTAAAGGCGACGAGGATGCCGGCCAATTTAAGACCAAGTTGAGTTAGATCTTCCATTCAGTCCTATGATCTTTGTGCTTTGAACTTCGTACTTTGTTTGTCTATCGATAGGGGACGCCTAACTGGAGAAGGCCCCGGGGATAAACGACAAAGCACAAAGCACGAAGTACAAAGCTCCAAGTACAAAGTTCACGCGGCTGTTGGCTCCCGCTTGAGCCCTTCATCAATCGTAATCTGATAAAGGGGAGAAATCGCGAACGACGCCGGTTTTGGATTGCCGGCTGCCAGCAGATGAAACTGCGGCACCTTGTCGGTCAGTGTGCCCAACTTAAATAGTTCATGTCCGACCTGGGGAGTTTCGCTAACTTTCGCACCATCATCGCTAAGCTCTGCCACTGCGCGACTAATCCCTTCAATCTCATTCGCCAGTTCACGTTTTGACGCGATGACATGCTTTACCTGGACCGGCCGGCTTTCGTCTTTCAAAAGGGGATAACGAAGATCAGTGTAAGCCGGGGTTCGCTCGGCAATCTCGCGAAACACGGCACTGGCAGACCCCTCGAATCCAAAATCAACGCCTAACTCTTTGGCCAACTGCGAGACGATTAGCCAATCCGGCTTTGACTGATGCACCGGCTCGATCGACTTGCGCACCCGCTGTACAAAGCCGTCGTTGTTGGTGAACGTGCCATCTATCTCAGCGAACGAGGCCGCCGGAAAAACGACATCGGCGAAAGCAGTCGTGTCCGTTTCGAAAAGTTCCTGCACGACGAGTAAGTCGAGCTTGCTGAGCCCATCCTTCAGCATATGTTCAGGCAGCAGGCTTCCGGCGATGTACATCGCATGCATAGAAGTGCCTGCGGCATCGAGCAAATCACTTACGCTCTTACCGTTCACGTCCAGGTCGAGGGCACCCACGCTGTTATTGAACAGCGGCAGCGGATGCAGAAGAATCCGGCGTCCTTCGCCCGCGAACGTGTAAGGCATTTGGGCCACGACAGCCTGAGCGTCAGCGCTCAACTCGCCGCCGAACATCACCACGACATCGCCCTGGGTCTCGCTAATCGTCTTGCGTAAGGCTTCAAGTTCGGCTGTGTCCACTCCCATCTTTCGCGCGGCCAGAGCGTCGTCAGTGCTACCCGCCAGCGCCAGTACCGCCGCGTTTTCTGTGCCTGGCCGGATATGAATGAACTGCGAAGCCTGTTCGCGCAGACGGATCGGCACACTGTTAATGAGAATCAGTTTCGCGCCACCGTTACGTACAGCCTGCCGGATCTGCTTTGCAGTCAGCGGCTGAAGTTCTTCCGGCTCGCCGCCAATCAGGACGAACGTTTTCGCGTGACGAATGTCTTGATGGGTAGCCAGCGGCCCGCCAAGACTTTCGAAAAAGGGCTTGAGACTGAAGGCGTCAGCTATCGCATAGTTCTCAGTTTCGACTACTTCAGTAGCAAACTTTCGCAGGCAATAGAGCGCTTCATTAGTTAGGCGCGGACTGCCGACCACCGCGAGCGTGTTATTCCCGTGTGCCGCGACCACAGCATCGAGCTGCTGCGCCGTAAAGCGAATCGCTTCATCCCAGGTTGCTGGGATCAGCCTGCCGCCTTTCTTATAACGAATCAGCGGCGTACGGATTCGCTCTTCATGATTGACGAAGGGATGGCCGAAGCGACCTTTGATACAAAGGAATTCTCCGTTCAGTCCATTGACGTAGCGATCGCGCGCCACGATGCGCATTAATTCACCGCCGCGAGAGCCGAGCGACATCTGACAGCCATCAGAACAATAGGTACACGTCGAAATCGTTTGGGTTAGTTCCCATGGCCGCGCCTGATGCCGATAGGTCCCGTCGAGCAGGGTTCCGGTGGGACAAACTTCAATGCAGTTGCCGCACTGAGAACAATTCAACCAGCCACCGTAAGTGCCGATGACGGTGTTCGCCCCGCGATTGCCCGCTTCGATCGCGTCTTCGCCCATCCATTCGTCGCAGACGCGTGTGCAGCGTTTGCAGAGGATGCAGCGCTGCGGATCATTGGCCACCATCGGTGAAAGATACTTTTCGGGCCGGGCATTCTTTTGTTCAATAAAGCGTTCTTCCAGACTGCCCCAATCAAAGGTCAACTCCTGTAACTCGCATTCGCCGCCGCGATCGCAGACAGGACAATCGAGCGGATGATTGGCGAGCAGGAACTCGAGCATCGATCGTTGGGCCTTCTCAATTTCTTCACTCTGTGTCGTGACCACCATGCCGTCGGTGCAGATGATCGTGCAGGAGGTCTGGAGCTTCGGCATCTTCTCAATGCGCACCAGACACATGCGGCAGGAGGCCTGCAAGGCGAGGTCGGCGTAATAACAGAACGACGGAATGTCGAACTGGTTTTCGCGACAGACGTCGATCAGGCGCGCGCCTTTGGGCACGTGAAAGTCTTTGGCGTTGATAGTGACTTTGATTAGTTCAGTCGACATGAGAGAGAGGTCACATTCTGTTAATGTTCTTTAGATATATACTTCTCCACAACGTTCACTAAAGCATTGATGCGCTCGTCGGTCTCCGCAAACTGCTGATCATGTATTTCAGCAATCGTAAGAAGAGCGCCAATTGACTCTTCGTGCCGGGTCATTCGCGCGTCAGCTTTCGCCTGGTTCTCGGCGAAAGTTGCTTGTTGTTCGATCACAGTGCTCAAAAGGTTCTGAAGGCGCTGATATTCTTGTTCCGTCATAACAACTCTCCCTCATCTTCTACTCGCCGTTTCCTACTCGCGGCCGAGAGAATGCTCTAGATTAGGTGTTTCTCAAAATCTTCCGGAAATCTTTTCACGGCTGACTGAATCGGCCAGGCGGCCGCGTCACCCAGCGGGCAGAATGATTTACCTTCGATGTTGTCGCAGAGATCGAGCAACAACTGCGCGTCTTCCGGACGGCCGCCGCCTTTTTCGATTCGTTTGAAAATCTTCACCAGCCAGTCGGTGCCTTCACGACAGGGCGTGCACCAGCCGCACGATTCGTGTTTGTAGAACTCAGTCAGGTTTTTGGTCGATTCAAATATGTCGACCGTCTCGTCCATGACGATGAAGCCGCCGGAGCCGACCATCGATCCCCCCGCGACCAAGCCTTCGTAATCCATGCGTACGTCTTTCCCGATAATTTGATCTGCGCGCATGATGTAAACCGACGACCCACCCGGAATCACCGCCTTCAATTGCTTCCCGTTAGCAATGCCGCCGCAGTCTTCCATGATGAACTTTTCCATGTCGTCATAACCCATGGGCAGTTCATACACGCCGGGCTGATTGACGTGGCCAGAGACCGACCAAAGTTTCGTGCCACCACTCTTTTCAGTGCCCAGTTTTTGATAAGCCTCGCCGCCCATCTTGATGATGTCGGGCACAGCCGTCAGCGTCTCGACGTTGTTGACGACCGTCGGCGAAGCGTAAAGACCAGAGACAGCAGGGAAGGGAGGTTTCATGCGGGGATGACCACGCAAGCCTTCAAGCGAGCTGAGCAAGGCCGTCTCTTCACCGCAGATATACGCGCCGGCTCCGGTGTGTGTGTAAATCTCGCTGGAGAAATTAGTGCCGAGGATCTTTTCACCCAGAAGCCCCGCCGCGCGAGCTTCTTCGAGCGCGACATCCATGATGTCGATCAGGTATTTGTATTCGCCGCGCGTGTAGATGTAATTCGTTTTCGCGCCCAGCGCGTAAGCGGCGATCAGTATCCCTTCGATCAGCATGTGCGGATCGCGCTCCATCAAATAGCGATCTTTGAATGTGCCGGGCTCAGATTCGTCGGCATTGCAAACGACGTACTTGGCTTTAGGCGAATCCTTCGGTACGAAACTCCATTTCATTCCGGTTGGAAATCCCGCGCCGCCCCGACCGCGCAGCGCGGACTTCTTCACTTCATTGATGACGTCGTCGGGCGTCGTCGAATCAAGCACCTGCTTGATCGCTTCATAACCACCGTTCCGGCGATACACGTCTAGCGACCGCGAGTTCTCGAGATGAACTCGCCGGAGTAGAAGTGGTTCACATCCTATGGCGCCGATGAACATAATCTTCTTGTGGATCTGCTTAGTACTACGTATAGGATCTATTAGTCATATGGGACCTATGTCACGGCAACGAATCCAGAATCTGATCCACTTTTTCCGGCGTCAGATTCTCGTGATAAGCAAAATTAACCTGAAACATTGGGGCCGTCCCGCACGAGCCGAGACATTCAACTTCCGATAGAGAGAAGCGACCGTCCGCCGTCGTCTCGCCTACCTTAATACCGAGCTTGTTTGCGCAAAGCTGCGTGATCTTGTCCGAGCCAAGCAGCTTGCACGAGAGGGTTTTGCACACCTGGATGTGATATTTGCCAATCGGCTTGAGGTGGATCATCGAATAGAAGGTTGCGACTTCCCAGATGTCGGTGATCCGCAAATTCAGACGCTTGGCCAGATAAGAGACCCCAGGAGGGTCGAGATAGCCGCGCTCTCTCTGCACGATGAACATGAGCGGCAGAATCGCCGAACGCGTCACCGGATACTTCGCGAGATGCCGATCGATTTCAGCTTCGACTTCGGGCGAGAGAGTCGCGATCTCATCCGGCATCTGCACCGGCTGCGAAAGCGGTTGAATGTTGATGGGCTGCTGACTCATAGACTCATTCACCGGCCGGTGAATCACTCTGTTGGTTTCTTACCCAGCACGTCCAGCACCAGAGGCACTGTTGTCGCAACTCCAGTCAGAAAAAGAGCCCAACCCGCGGCGCGACGTTCTTTCCGATCAAGCTTATCCGCGAGTAAGAGCGCTAGCCCCGCGCCAAGTGCGACTCGCGTCAAGCCGATCAAGCCGATCTCAGGAATTGTCAAAATGCTCTTCCGCATTGAGGACTGTCTCCTATCTGTCAATCTCACCTAAAACAATATCCAGCGATCCGATAATCGCCACAATGTCCGCCACCATGGCGCCGTGCGACATATGCGGCAGCGCCGAGAGATTAACAAAGCTCGGGCCGCGAAAATGAACCCGCGCCGGTTTTGGACCCCCGGTGGACTTGATGTAAACGCCGAGTTCGCCTTTCGAACCTTCGATCGGGTGGTAGACTTCGCCGGCTGGCACGTCGAATCCTTCAGCCACGATCAGGAAGTGATGAATCAAAGCATCCATATGCGTCTTCATCGCTTCACGATCGGGAAGCACGACCTTCGGCGCATCGGCTTTGACTGGTCCGGGCGCCAGACGCGAAAGCGCCTGGTCGACAATCTTGTGCGACTCTTGCATCTCGCGCATGCGCACGAGGTAACGGGCCCAAACGTCGCCATCGGCCTCAGTCACAATCTCGAAATCATATTTTTCGTAGCCGGTGTAGGGATTCGCGCGGCGAATGTCGAGCGCGACGCCGCTGCCGCGCAGCGAAGGCCCCGACAATCCCCAGTCGATCGCGTCTTCAGCGGAGATGTAACCGACGCCCTGCGTTCGCTTTTGAAAAATCCTGTTTCCGGTAACCAGCTTGTCAAAATCGTCGAGCGCTTTCGGAAAGCCATCCAGGAACTGTTTCACTCGGCGCTCGAATCCCGATGGCAGGTCCATCATCAAACCCCCGATACGGAAGTAAGAAGGCGTGAGCCGTCCACCCGACGCAGCTTCGATCAGGTTCAGAATCTTTTCGCGCTCGCGAAAGCAATAAAAGAAAACCGTCATCGCGCCGAGGTCCAGCGCGTGGGTGCCGAGCCAGACGAGGTGCGACGCGATCCGTTGGAGTTCGCACATCAGGACGCGAATTGTCTGGGCGCGCTCGGGTATCTCAATTTGCAGCAGCTTCTCCACCGCCATCACGTATGCGAGGTTGTTGCCGAGCGGGTTCAAGTAATCCATCCGGTCGGTGATGACGATGCCTTGCTGATATTTTTTGTATTCGAAGAGCTTCTCCATCCCGGTATGGAGATAGCCGATGTCGGGCGTGGACTTGACGACCATCTCGCCGTCGAGCACCAACTCGAGACGCAGCACTCCATGTGTGGATGGGTGCTGCGGCCCCATCGAGATGGTCATCTGTGTGTCGAGCGGGCGATCGACAATCTCGAATTGCGGCGGAATGTTTACAGTCGAAGTGCTCATCGGTTTCGGGTTTCGAGTTTCGGGTTCGGACTAAATCGAAACCCGAAACTCCGAGCGCGAAACTATTCCAGGCTGTACGGCTCGTAACCTCGCAAAGGAAAATCCTTGCGCAGCGCATGGCCCTGCCAGTCCTCCGGCAAAAGAATGCGACGCAGATCGGGATGATCATCGAAGACAACGCCGAATAGATCGTAGGTCTCTCGTTCGTGCCAATTTGCGGTGCGCCAGATAGTCGATACTGTCGGCACGTGAATGTCGTCCTCGGTTAGCACCACCTTCAAGCGAACTCGATGATGTTTGGTGGTCGAGAACAAATGATAGTTCACTTCAAACCGCGGCTCTTCCTCAGGGCCGCGATCAAAGCCGCACAGGTCGGCGAGAAAGTTGAACTCCAAACCGGGGGTGGCCTTGAGAAAGGCGCATGCGGCAACAATGTGTTCACGGGGAACGACGATCGTTGTTTCACCCAGAGCCTCGACAACTTCATGCGTCCACTCCGGATGCTCACGCTGTAACGCCGCCGCGATTGGCGACGGCGTTGGGCCTTCCGGCGTACTGGTTGTTGAATTATTCGACAGCCCCTCTTGCGTGTTCTGTGCTTCCATCTAACCTTCAGTTCCCGGGGGAGTCCTTTATTGGATCTTGTGATCAGAATCTTAAAACGAACGTCGCTTCTCGTGTTTCGAAGCGATGGTGTAAGGCTGTGGCGTCACGGTGTCACGCAAGGTCGAGCCATCGGTAACCGGCAATGTTCCCGGCGTCATCGCCTCACGTGCTTCTTCGTCGGGAGCGTCCCGGCGATCCCTGATCGATTCTTTCATCACTTTGTCTTGCAGCATCATCACGGCATGAATGAGCATCTCAGGCCGCGGCGGACAGCCGGGAATGTAAACGTCGACGGGAACGATCTTGTCGACGCCCTGGACGATCGCGTAGTTATCGAACACGCCGCCCGACGTGGCGCACGCGCCCATTGAGATAACCCATTTTGGTTCCGGCATCTGATCGTAGATGCGTCGCAACACTGGGGCCATCTTGCGCGAAACTCGCCCTGAGACGATCATCACATCCGCCTGCCTGGGCGAGGCCCGAAAGACTTCCGAACCGAACCGAGCCAGGTCATTCCGCGCACTGGTCGCGTTCATCATCTCAATTGCGCAGCAGGCCAGGCCAAAAGTCGCAGGCCACAGCGACGATTTCCGCGCCCAGTTGATCAGCGAATCCAGCCGGGTCGTCAGAACTTCCGGCAGCGCCTCAGCAATGATGTTTTCCAGTCCCATAGTCTTGTAGCGCAAGTTGGTAACTTGCGAGCCTGGTTAAGCCGCGCGCGCTCGTCTGCTTCGCTTTTCGGTCACTTCCAGCAACCGCCCTTCGGCTTCGGCCTCGCGCCGAGCTCCCTCAGTCCAATCCAACGCGCCCTTCTTAATCACATAAATCAGGCCCGCCGCCAGGAGGACGATGAACACAAGCATTTCAAAATAGACGACATTGCTCAGGCCATATTCAGGGCTGGAAAGCCGCTTGAAGACGACCGCCCAGGGCACCAGAAAGATGACTTCAATGTCGAACAGGATGAAAAGCATTGCGATCAGATAAAACTTGACCGAGAACCGTGCGCGCGCGGACCCGACTGGATCCTTGCCGCATTCATAGGGCATCAGTTTAGTGCGCGTGCGTTTGCGCTGGCCGACCAGTTGAGACAGCCCGATGAAAGTGATCGCAAACCCGGCCGCAACCACGAACATCAACAGCACCGGCAGGTAATCGATTAGATTGAACCTCATCCCTGTTACACTTACCGCAGTTTGTCCGCACAGATGTGCGACACCGGGTTATCTAAAGCTCAGCTTGAGAATCATTGTACAAGCTGATCGTAGGGGAAGGATCAGAGAGTGTCAAGCTGGTCCTCTGTCGATTTGACCTTAAGAATCGGAATAGATTGACCGTGGAAAAATCGTTATGTTAACGTTCGGATTGCCTCTCTGAAGTTCTTGAAATCAACTCCTGACTTGAAACGCGACTTGAACATTGCTTACAGGCTTTAATACAGATGTGGAGTATGACGGGGTCGTCTATCACGTTCAGACCGAAGACAAGGGTCTGCAGACGCCTTTCATTCTTTCACTGGTGTACTCCGGAGGCGCGATTCTGGCCAGCAAGCGATCGCCATACGACGATCTCATTGCGCAGGGGTTTGATGAAGAGATCCTCGCCCAGCGTCTGGCTCGCCAGCACAAACTGATCTGCGCTGCGGTGCACGCCGGACGGATCGACGATCTGAAGCGTTTGAGCGAACGCGACGCGGCTGAGAAGACGACTCGTCGCCAGAAAGCCGTTGCTCACGAGCCAATCAAGGAAGCGCCTGGTGCGGCCCAAACGAATGAAGCGAACGCCGCGAATGAAGACGCTCAAGGCAAAGAATTTGTTGTCGCTCCCGATCGCGTTCCGACTTCCGAACCCGATGAGGACGGAGAGGCGCTAAAGGTGATCTTGCTTGACGAACTGGAGCTTAGGGCAGGAGAGTCTGTGACATTGCGCGTGCTGGTGAGTCGCGCTGCCGGTGACCGGCGGGAGCCGGCGCGAAAGGCGCACATAGTTGTGAAAACACTCGGTACGAATTTCCGACCTACGTCGACTTTGTCCACGACTAATAACGAAGGCATCGCTTCGATTCCAGTGTTGCTGCCGGAGTTCGAAACAGGGCGGGCGGCAATCCTGGTACGGGCGCATATAGACGGCGAAGCCGCCGAGCTGCGGAGGCTCATCCTGCCGGCTAAATCCTTGTGAACTGGAATCCAAACATTGCTGGTTCAAATCAACAGTGAGAGTCGCGAAGTGCGGGATCGGTCGACGTTGGACGATCTCGTCAGCGAACTGTCCTTAGCGCCCACGCGAATTGCCATCGAGCTTAACCAAAAGGTAGTCCGGCGAGACAAGTGGGCGCAAACGACCTTGGCCGATGGTGACCGAATTGAGATTGTTCATTTCGTGGGCGGGGGAATGGGAAAGCAGTAGGCAGTAAGCAGGCGGCAGAAGGCAGGAAGCAGCGAGTTGTAGTTCGTCGCTTCAGGTTTCAGTTCAGTCAGGTGTAGAGTCGTCAGCAGATTTCAAAAGAAGGAAGTTCGATTTCATGTCCACCGCAGTAGCAGCACTAACCGACGGCTTTGAAATTGCCGGCCACGCATTTCACTCGCGAATAATCATTGGCACCGGCAAGTATCGAAGTTATGACGAGATGAAGGCCGCCCACCGTTCGTCGGGCGCCGAGATGGTGACCATCGCGGTGCGTCGCGTGCCTCTCGATCGAAGCAGCGAATCGTTTCTGGATCACCTGGATCCTTCGCTGAAACTCCTGCCGAACACCGCCGGCTGTTATTCAGCGGACGAAGCTGTACGCACTGCGCGCCTGGCGCGCGAAGCCCTCGCGACGGAATGGATCAAGCTGGAAGTAATCGGCGACCAAGCCACGCTATTTCCTGACAACGAACAGACCCTGGAGGCGGCCCGCACTCTGGTCAAAGAAGGCTTTATCGTGCTGCCTTACTTCAGCGACGATTTGATCATGGCCAAAAAGCTTCTTGACGCCGGTTGTGCGGCGGTCATGCCTTTGGCGGCGCCAATCGGATCCGGCCTCGGCGTGCAGAACCCCACGAACCTGCGCATCATGCGCGAACAACTTCCCGACGCGACGATTATCGTTGATGCCGGAGTTGGCACAGCCAGCGATGCCACTATCGCAATGGAGCTGGGCGCCGACGCGGTGCTGATGAATACGGCAATCGCTGAGGCAGAAGACTCAGCAAAGATGGCTGAAGCGATGAAGCTCGCGATCCAAGCGGGGCGGTTAGCTTACGTCGCCGGACGGATGAGCAAGCGGCTCTATGCCAGTGCCTCGAGTCCGATTGCCGGCGTCTTGCGCTAGTTGTTACCTGATCGGCGTCCATAGTTCGGCCGCAACGTGGAATCTAGAGCCAAGTTGTTCTGTAGGGTCCCTATGGACCGCCTCTGGCGAGAAGGCTGGCACGCAGATCGCGATATACTCTGCGCCACTCTCTTCCGGCGTTGCGTAGCGCACCCATTCGCCCTTGGAGGCGAAGAATGCTTGTCCGCCCGCCACGTTAGTCACCCCGGTTCGCGTTTCAACCCGGACTGAGCCCCGCAGCACAAGAGCATACTCATCAAACTCGGGAGTTTGCCCGGGCTCTTGCCAGCCGCCCGGTCTCACCGTTCGTGCCATGCTGAGCGCTGCGCTTCCGGTATTCAGGCGACCCGCATACTCTGCAATCCGCTTGGGGGGATTACCGGCCGCGGCAATCATCGTAGGAGTCTCGATCAAACCCATAAGTGTTTAGGCGCCGCCCGGCTGCGGAGGTCACCGGCCCAAGGCCGTGCGGATGCGCGCCAAGTGGTGCCAGCTGTGCCGTAGTGCATGGTCCTCAATTACGAACTGCGCGGTGACCGGCGCGCCGAAGCTCAGCGAGAAGGGCGCCGCCCGGTCCAACTCGTCATCCGTGAACGCGCGTACCGCGGCGGCCGCCTCACGACTGTTCCGGCGCAAGAGTTCGAACGCGGCGGCCTTCGTTACCCCCGACTGGTCGTCGGCATGCTTGGCATTCAACTCGGCGACAACCTCCCACGTGACCTGCGTAACGGCCTTGCCGCTGGCGATTGCTCGCGCGAGCTCAATCTCAATAGGGTAGACGGTGGCAACATGGTGCACGATGACGCCGACCGAACGGCGGTCAGTACCCGACACCGGCATGCGCCACTCCGCTTCCGAGAGGCCTTCAGCAAAGGCACCCAGGCCCGCAGCACCTTCCTCGATGCGATCAGCCAGTAATTCAGCGCGACGACTCATGGAACCTCCTATTTTGTTAGTAGCAGCGGTCTGTGGCACGTCCAGCGTACTCTGAGTTTTACGTTCGTCTAATGCTCCGTTCGTCCGTGTCTCTATCGCAATCGCATTCATACTGTTGTTCTCCTTCTATACTTGTTTGGATTAGCGCTCTTCGCGATCCAGTTCTACTATACGGCCGGCAGCGCCTTGAATACTTGATTGATCGTCCAGTATTCTTGGCACAAACGCCCAATTCAGTGAGGTTATTAAGATGGATGTGCTTTCCGAGGTCTTGAGAGTCGTTAGGCTTGAGGGAGCGCTGTTCTTCAATGGGGAGTTTTCCGCTCCCTGGTGTCTCAGCGAACCCCGATCGACCGCCATAGCTTCCTATCTTTCCCCTGAAGCGGGGCACCTGATCCTCTATCACTTCTTAACCGAGGGACGTGCCTATGCGAGGCTGCCGGAGGGACGGCGGGAGGAGTTGACCGCCGGCGACGTCGTAATTTTCCCGCACGGAGATGCCCACGTGTTGGGCAACGGCTCACCCGAAAAACCCGTGGACGCCGTGCAGAGGTTTGCGAAGAATCTAACCCAGGGGCTCAAACTCGCCCGCTTTGGTGGCGGTGGCGAGATCACCAGATTCGTGTGCGGATATATGGCCTGCGAGCCACGGCTGAGTGAGGTCTTTCTGGCTGGATTGCCGAAGATGCTAAAAGTGCATGTCGCTAACGAACCGTCAGGCCAATGGCTCGAAAACTCAATCCGATTCTCGGTCGGCGAAGTGAACGGATCGAATGCGGGCAGCGGGCTGGTGCTCGCCAAACTGTCTGAAGTACTGTTCGTGGAGACCTTACGGCGCTACATCAACGCGCTGCCTCCCGACCAGATCGGCTGGCTCGCAGGCGCACGTGACCCCATCATCGGCCAAGCTCTCGCTCTTCTGCACAAGGAGCCCGCAGATCCATGGACCGTCTCGAATCTGGCAAGGCGCATCGGTCTATCACGTACGCGGTTTGCTGAGCGCTTTCGCCATTTCCTGGGAGTGTCCCCGATAGCCTACCTGGCCCAATGGCGGCTGAAACTGGGGGCAGAGATTCTTCAGTCGACCGAGGACAGCGTCGCGGAAGTCGCTGCGGCGGTGGGCTATGGCTCAGAGGCGGCATTCAACCGCGCGTTCAAGCGGGAGTTTGATTGTCCTCCGGCGCAATTCCGTCGCAAGCGTAAGGCCACACCGGCCTAGCTAGTACTCTCAAAACAGTCTCTCATAGGAGGAAACTCATGAAAACCATTCTTCGTGCGGTAAGGCCGCTGCTGTTTCTAGTGGTGTTCGCAATGCCGCTGTTCGCGCAGGATCCAAACGTGGCGATTCGCCTCGAAGCCGGCGCCGGCGTCGGCGAGTATTGCGTGAAAGGCAGTCTGAAGAACCTTATGCCGACCACTGTCGCCGTGTCTTACATTGAACTATGGATTTACGATGCGAAGACGTGTAAGCGGATTTGTGTCACCCGCAAGGTAATCAACCGGAAGATCAAGTCCTGCGACACGTTGGACTTTGATCTGTGTTGCAAGAATCCTTCGCCGGCCTTCGTCCCGGCTATTTATTATGTCCGCGTGCATCACAACGCCGGAATAAACGAGACGTGGGCGTTTGCGACGTAGAGGTATCGGCATATGCGAGCTGGTTCTGTGCGTGACAGGCCGCGAGTGAGTCAAACGGGGCAGGCTCCGCCAACCGGATCATGGGCAAGAATGCGTAGCTGAAGCGGTGTTGTGAGGAGAAACAGCAGCCGCAGTAAAGTCGGTGGCGTTGTTGTTCGTGTCAGTGCATCCAGTCCCGGCGATACCTCCTTTGATGTCGGCATTCGTGGTGCTGGGCGCAGGCGCTGGGCCTGACCCTTCGAAGCAGTTTGTCCCGGTCCCGTAACCAACGAGGTCAACTATGTTGGGATCAGACGGGCATGTGGTTGGCGCGAGTGCTGAGGTCCCTTTAACAAGCGCTACCTTGCCAGCCGTTCCGGCCATCGAGATGCTGCCGGTCGCATCCGGAGTCGGGAGGGCGATGCCGTTACTGCCGCCCGCCAACTGCACCAGGAAATAATGGCCGGGAGCGATTGTGCCGGAGATGAGATCGAACTTAAATGACGCGGTGGTTGTAGCAAAGTTGCTAGTGGTGGCTGCGTATTGCAGGGAGTAATTCGTCACCGCGAAATCGACTGTTGACGTCCCGCGATTGAAAAGTTCGACGAAGTCATTCTTATACGTCGCGCCAGAATTTCCACCGGCTCCGTACACTTGGCTGATTGCAAGATTGGGTGTGTCGTCGTTGGTGATCGTGCCTACACCCTGCGGATCAGCGATTGTCGAGCCAAGCGACGCATTCGATAAATTCACAAAGAAAGTCTCGTTCGGCTCGACCAGTTTGTCGCCGTTGATCGTGATCGAGACGGGCTGGCTCGTCTGTCCGGGATTGAAAGTGGCTGTTCCCGCAGCAACTACGTAGTCTGTGCCGGCAGTGGCGACGCCGCTTGCCGGTGCGGCGCTGGCGGCCGCGTAATCGACCGTCACGGTCTGTGCACTCGGAATTGAGAGTGAAACAGTAAAGTTAAGAGTCTTCGTTCCGGTATCCCCCTCGGTGACGCTGGGATCGTCAATAGTGATGTTTGGCGTTGGCGGTGCAGCATCGTCATTGGTGATTGTTCCCTGGCCCTGTGTATTAGAGATCGTCGCGTTCGCTGGCGTGGTGAGGTTCACGAAGAATGTTTCATTCGGTTCGAAGGTCGCATCGCCGTTGATGGTCACCGGAATTGATTTGGTTGTATCACCCGGATTGAAAGTGAGCGTGCCGCTCGTTGCTGCATAATCGTTGTCGGCGGTGGTCGCAGTGCCGTCAGCCGTAGCGAAGTTCACGGTTATCGTCTGCCCGCTCGCGGCAGAGAGCGTAACGGTAAAGTTAGCGATACTTGTTCCGGTATCACTTTCCGGAATGTTCGGCAGGTCATTAATCGAAAGCGCTGGTGTTGGATCGTTGTCGATGATCGTCCCCTGTCCCCGGGGATCGAGGATCGCCGCGTTTGTGGCGTTCGATACGTTGACGAAGAATGTTTCATTCACTTCGTCAAGGAAGTCGCTATTGATAGTGATAGTGATCGGTTTGCTGGTCTCCGTGGGATTGAAAGTAACTGTACCGGTGGCCGATTGATAGTCTGATCCCGCTGTCGCTGTGCCGTCAGCCGTCGCATAATTCACGGTGACGGTCTGTGTGTTGTTAGGCGCTGCCAGCGTGACCGTGAAAGTCAGCGTTGTCGTTCCGCTGGCGCCCTCGGTTACGGCCGGAGGATCGTTGATACTGATATCGGGCCGGAAACCGGTGCTGCAATCGTTCGCCGGCGAAGTACTGTTGCGCGGATTGGGAGCAGAGACCACGAAGTCTGCCGCGTTGTCGTTGTTATCGAAACAGCCACCGGACTTTCTGAAATCAGCCGTCGTATTTGACGGCGCCGGGGCCCGGCCCGCTCCTTCGAAACATGACGCGGTGCTTCCATAACCGACGAGATCAAGAATGCTCATGCCGGATGGACATGCCCCTGTGAGTGGCGTGGTGGTGGAAACCAAAGCGACCTTGGCAGTAGTTCCGTTAAGGTTAATGTTCCCCGTCGCGTCCGGCGTAGGTAGGTTCTGCGTTCCCCCGGCGCCGGCGGCCTCCTGTATCAGGAAGTATTTGCCCGGACTAAGCAAACAGGGACCGGTAGTGCAGAGGGATGTTACTGACCAGGTTCCCGAGCCGGTGTCTGTGGTCTCCTGAACCGACCAACCCGCGATGTCGACAGTTGTGGTGCCGCGGTTAAATACTTCAATGAAGTCATTCTTAAGCGTGGCTCCGCTGTTTCCGCCACCACCATAGACCTGACTGATCACAACCAAAGGCGTGTCGTCGTTGGTGATCGTTCCGGTTCCCGTGCCCTGAGTAGCGGAGATTGAGGCATTCGCTGAGGCGTTCGACAGATTGACTGTGAACGTTTCGTCAGGCTCGACCAAGGTGTCTCCGTTAATGGTTACATCGATCGGCTTGCTGGTTTCCGCCGGATTAAATGTCAGCGTGCCGTTAGCCGGCGCGTAGTCACTGCCCGCGATTGCCGTTCCGTTCGCGGTCGCGTAGTCGACAGTTACCGTCTGGTTCCTCGCGGGCGAGAGCGTGACGGTGAAAGTCGCTGTCATGGTTCCGCTGTTTCCCTCTGTCACTGAAACCGCCGGAGTGATCGAAAGCACCGGACTGTCATCATTCTGAATAGTTCCTATTCCCTGGCCATCAGCGACTGTCGCGCCCGACACGTTGGTCACGTTGACGAAGAAATCTTCATTTGGCTCGACGGTCGTGTCGCCGTTTACCGTTACGTCAAAAGTGAAGGTCTGCTGCCCCGTGGCGATGGTTCGGCCGGTAAGACTCTGCGCAACGTAATCGCTATCGGCGACAGTTGCGCTGTTGTCCTGGGTTGCGATGTCGAAAGTGACAGTTGAGGGCGCAGGTGCCGACAGGCTCACCGTGAAGGCAAATGTGGTCGTGCCGCTGTTGCCTTCGTTCACCGACCCATCATTAATTGAAAGTGTCGGGAAGTCGTCGTGCTGGATTGTCCCCACGCCCTGACCATCCGTAACTGTCGCCCCGCTGACGTTCGTCACGTTAACGAAGAAAGTCTCGTCAGGTTC